>NZ_JBLRPR010000002.1:0-335643 GCF_047915665.1 Neisseria sp. LACPHL-SPEC-2024-00856 | reverse complement strand
CGGCGGATCGAGGTCTTCCATGCGGACCAGCCATCTTCCGCCGTTTGAGCGTGCATCGGCATAGGAAGCGACGGCGGTCAGCAGCGAGCCGATGTGGAGCAGCCCGGTCGGGCTGGGGGCGAAACGTCCTGTGTACATATTTGGTACAGCCCCTTTATTTAAGACTATTAATCAAAGCCATTATCTCATCTTTATTCAGTTCCATCCCGGGCTCTTCAAGCAAGGTTAAATCATATAGGGCATTATATTGTTCTTCGGTAGCTGAATCATCAACTTCGCCACTCGTGCTTGTACTAACACAGCAGTTTCTCGTTGGCGTTCCCCTGTTACAATTGCACTAATGCAAGTGTAACAATCTCCACACCCAGCATCATTTGCATGATGCGGGATATTTTTTAAGGAAATTTTATGGAGTTTTTTTTAGCGGTTTGGCATTCAATATTTGATTTCATAACTGGTCTATTTATATTTAAACCATGGGAAGAAGATACGGCAAAAAATAAAATAAAAAGTTTAGCTTTACTTTTCTTTCTGACAATTTGTGGCTTTATTTTTTATATTTTAGTCTTTTAAAGCAAAGCACATAAAAAACATGAAAATAATGAAAAATCAATAGCAAAATTATTCATTATTAACCCATACTCCACCATTTAGCTTGTTTCTTCTGTATTTGCCGCTCTGCTTGGCGTTGCTGCTCTATCGCTTGGTTAGCTGCACCATAATTGCGCTCTGACATAAGACCGGACGAGAAAAAATCGAAGGCTCTATTTGCAATTCGCTCATTACTTGCATTTCTATCAACCGGTTTCGTCAATTCTCTATATATGGTATGGGGAGGTACCGGATCCTTAAAAATCAGATCTGAATAAATTTCATCGGGTGAAATGATTTCGAGTGCTTTTGCCATGATTCTATTCCCTTTTGTGTTGGTGGATAATGTCGTGCATTAACTTCTTGTTAATTAATATTTTTAGGGTGAACCCACTGTGTCCGGTCAAAAGGGCGATGCCGTCTGAAAGCCTTTCAGACGGCATCGGGGATGAAAAGTTTAAACCAACGGTGAGAGCAGTTTTTCAAACGCTTCTTCAAATTGTTTCAAACCGTCTTCCTGCAAACGCGTCGCCAAGGTTTCGACATCGATGCCGAGCGCGGCGGTTTCGGCAAGCTGCGCTTGTGCTTCTTCTACGCCTTCTGTCAGCGAGGCTTTGGCTGTGCCGTGGTCGATGAAGGCTTTGAGGGTGGCATCGGGAACGGTGTTGACGGTGTGCGCGCCGATCAGGCTGTCAACGTAGAGTGTGTCGGGATAGGCCGGGTTTTTCACGCCGGTAGATGCCCATAAAAGTTGGACGCGGTTGGCACCTTTTTCGGCAAGTGCGGTAAATTCGCTGCTGCCGAAGTATTGCGCCCAATCTTGATAGGCGGCTTTGGCCAGCGCAATGGCGACTTTGCCTTTGAGCCGGTCGGGAAGGGTGGCGTCCAATGCGGCATCGACACGGGAAATAAAGAAGCTGGCGACAACTTGGATATGGGAAACGTCGTGTCCTGCTTCCAAACGTTTGGCAATGCCACGCGTGTAGGCCGCATAGGCTTTGAGGGTTTGGGCGCGGGAGAAGAGCAGGGTCAGGTTCACGCTGATGCCGTCTGAAACGAGGGTTTCGAGCGCATCGATGCCTTCGTCGGTTGCTGGTACTTTAATCATGGCATTTTTACGGCTGATGGCAGCGTGCAGGCGGCGCGCTTCTTCAACCGTGCCTTGTGTGTCTTTGGCAAGCTCGGGGGAAACTTCTAGGCTGACGAAACCGGTTTTGCCGCCGGTGGATTCGTGTTCGGCAAGGCAAACGCCGCAGGCTGCCTGTACGTCGGCAATCGCCATGGTTTCGTAGCGTTGTTTGGGGCTGAGGTTTTGCTGCTGGAGGGCGGCGATTTCATCGGCGTAAAGCGCGTCGCCGGCGAAGGCTTTTTGGAAGATGGCGGGATTGGAAGTTACGCCGCACACGCCTTGTTTCAGCATTTGCGCCAATTCGCCGCTTTGCACGAGCGAGCGGGAAAGGTTGTCCAGCCAGATTTGTTGTCCTAATGCTTTAACGTCCGATAAAATAGTCATTTCTGATTCCTTTGGATGGATGTGTATGTTTCAAAGGCTTATGCTACCCCGATTCGGAAATTTTGGGTAGTTTTATTACAGCAAAGGCGGATGGCGATGGCAGGAAACGAAAAATATCTTGATTGGGCACGAGAAGTGTTGCACACCGAAGCGGAAGGCTTGCGCGAAATTGCGGCGGATTTGGACGAAAACTTCGTCCTTGCGGCGGACGCGTTGTTGCACTGCAAGGGCAGGGTTGTTATCACGGGCATGGGCAAGTCGGGACATATCGGGCGCAAAATGGCGGCAACCATGGCCTCGACCGGCACGCCTGCGTTTTTCGTCCACCCTGCGGAAGCGGCACACGGCGACTTGGGTATGATTGTGGACAACGACGTGGTCGTCGCGATTTCCAATTCCGGCGAAAGCGACGAAATCGCCGCCATCATCCCCGCACTCAAACGCAAAGACATTACCCTCGTCTGCATCACCGCCCGCCCCGGTTCGACGATGGCGCGCCATGCCGACATCCACATCACGGCGTCGGTTTCCAAAGAAGCCTGCCCGCTGGGGCTTGCCCCGACCACCAGCACCACCGCCGTCATGGCTTTGGGCGATGCGTTGGCGGTCGTCCTGCTGCGCGCACGCGCGTTCACGCCCGACGATTTCGCCTTGAGCCATCCTGCCGGCAGCCTCGGCAAACGCCTGCTTTTACGCGTTGCCGACATTATGCACAAAGGCGGTGGCCTGCCTGCCGTCCGACTCGGCACGCCCTTGAAAGAAGCCATCGTCAGCATGAGCGAAAAAGGTTTGGGCATGTTGGCGGTAACGGACGGGCAATGCCGTCTGAAAGGCGTATTCACCGACGGCGATTTGCGCCGCCTGTTTCAAGAATGCGACAATTTTACCGGTCTTTCGATAGACGAAGTCATGCATACGCAGCCCAAAACCATCTCCACCGAACGCCTCGCCACCGAAGCCCTGAAAGTCATGCAGGCAAACCATGTGAACGGGCTTCTGGTTACCGATGCAGACGGCGTGCTGACAGGTGCGCTGAATATGCACGACCTGCTGGCGGCACGGATTGTATAAGGCATTGCAGCCGTTTCAGACGGCATTTGTGGTAAGATATGCCGTCTGAAAACAAGGAAATCCCATGCAGGCAATTTCTCCCGAATTACAGGCGCGCGCCGCCAAAATCAAACTGCTGATCTTGGATGTGGACGGTGTTTTGACCGACGGGCGCATCTTTATCCGCGATAACGGCGAAGAAATCAAATCGTTCCACACGCTGGACGGACACGGTCTGAAAATGCTTCAGGCAAGCGGCGTGCATACTGCGATTATCACAGGTCGGGACGCGCCCTCCGTCGGCATCCGCGTCAAACAGTTAAGCATAAATTACTACTTCAAAGGCATTTCGGACAAACGCGCCGCGTATGAAGAGCTGCGCGTGCAGGCAGGCGTGGAAGAAGCCGAGTGCGCCTTTGTTGGTGACGACGTGGTCGATTTGCCGGTGATGGTGCGCTGCGGATTGCCGGTTGCCGTCCCCGACGCGCATTGGTTTACGCTGCAACACGCCGCCTATATTGCCAAACACCCCGGCGGTGCGGGCGCGGTGCGCGAAGTGTGCGACCTGATTATGCGCGCGAAAGGTACGCTGGGCGCGGCTTTGAACGAGTACATCAAATGAAAGTAAGATGGCGGTACGGAATTGCGTTCCCATTGATATTGGCGGTTGCCTTGGGCGGTCTGTCGGCATGGTTGGGTCGTATCAGCGAAGTCGAAATCGAGGAAGTCAGGCTCAATCCCAACGAACCCCAATACACAATGGACGGCTTGGACGGCAGGCGGTTTGACGAACAGGGATACTTGAAAGAACATTTGAGCTCAAAGGGAGCGAAACAGTTTCCGGAAAGCAGCGATATACATTTCGAGTCGCCGCATCTCGTGTTCTTCCAAGAAGGCAGGTTGTTGTACGAAGTTGGCAGCGATGAAGCCGTTTACCATACCGAAAACAAACAGGTTCTTTTTAAAAACAACGTTGTGCTGACCAAAACCGCCGACGGCAAACGGCAGGCGGGTAAAGTTGAAACCGAAAAGCTGCACGTCGATACCGAATCTCAATATGCCCAAACCGATACGCCTGTCAGCTTTCAATACGGCGCGTCGCACGGGCAGGCGGGCGGCATGACTTACGACCACAAAACAGGCCTGTTGAACTTCTCATCTAAAGTGAAAGCCACGATTTATGATACAAAAAATATGTAAAATTTTTGTTTTAATAGCATTTTTTTCGGCATCCCCCGCTTTTGCCCTTCAAAGCGACAGCAGGCAGCCTATTCAGATTGAGGCCGACCAAGGTTCGCTCGATCAAGCCAACCAAAGCACCACATTCAGCGGCAATGTCGTCATCAGACAGGGGACGCTCAATATTTCCGCCGCCCGCGTCAACGTAACGCGTAATGGCAAAGGCGAACAGTTTATGAAGGCCGACGGCTCACCCGTGCGCTTCAGCCAAACGTTGGACGGGGGCAAAGGGACGGTGCGTGGTCAGGCAAACAACGTTGCTTATTCGTCTGCAGGCAGCACCGTAGTCTTAACCGGTAATGCCAAAGTACAGCGCGGCGGCGATGTCGCCGAAGGCGCGGTGATTACCTACAACACCAAAACCGAAGTCTATACCATCAGCGGCAGCACAAAATCCGGTGCAAAATCCGCTTCCAAATCCGGCAGGGTCAGCGTCATCATCCAGCCTTCGAGTACGCAAAAATCCGAATAATCCCAAAATGCCGTCTGAAACATAAACCCGGTTCGGACGGCATATGCCGACCGAAGATATTGAAGAGATATTTATGAGCGCAAACGTCAGCCGCCTTGTTGTTCAAAATCTGCAAAAAAGTTTTAAAAAACGCCAAGTCGTTAAAAGCTTCTCCCTCGAAATCGAAAGCGGGGAAGTCGTCGGCCTGCTCGGGCCCAACGGTGCGGGTAAAACCACCAGTTTCTACATGATAGTCGGACTCATTGCCGCCGACGCAGGCAGCGTGATGCTGGACGGGCAGGAATTGCGCCACCTGCCCATACACGAACGCGCCCGCCTCGGTGTCGGCTACCTGCCGCAGGAAGCCTCGATTTTCCGCAAAATGACCGTCGAACAAAACATCCGCGCCATTTTAGAAATCAGTACCAAAGACAAAAGCCGCATCGACGGCGAAGTTGAAAAACTGCTTGCCGACCTGAATATCGAGCGTTTGCGCAATAATCCTGCCCCATCTTTGTCGGGCGGCGAACGCCGACGCGTCGAAATCGCCCGCGTACTCGCCATGAAACCGCATTTTATTTTGCTGGATGAGCCTTTTGCCGGCGTCGATCCCATCGCCGTCATCGACATCCAGAAAATCATCGGATTTCTCAAGTCGCGCGGTATCGGCGTATTGATTACCGACCACAACGTACGCGAAACCCTCAGCATCTGCGATCGGGCTTATATTATTTCAGACGGCACGGTGTTGGCATCGGGAAAACCTGATGATTTGGTCGGAAACGAAAAGGTTCGTTCTGTTTATCTGGGTGAGAACTTTAAATATTGAGAATATTTTTCAGACGGGCGGCCTAATATCGTCGGGCAGGCGGCAAGAATACGGATTTATGCTGTTTTTACATAAATTAATTCAAATTTAAAACATTGACTTAAACCTGTTTTCAAAGAATATTACCCGATATGCTTGCATGTCGTCCCGTAATTTGGTTTAATACGCATCTCTTGACGAGACAGACAAAGGCCAGATAGCTCAGTTGGTAGAGCAACGGATTGAAAATCCGTGTGTCGGCGGTTCGATTCCGCCTCTGGCCACCAAAAAACCGCTTATAAGCGGTTATTTTTTTGCCTGCCGTTTTTGGGAAGTTGTCCGTGTCTAACCGTTATGTAGAAGGACAAAAGCGATAATGACCGCCCCGTTGTGTTTTGGAGAAGAGGGTAAAGGCAGAAAACATATGCCGTCTGAATGATATTTCAGACGGCATTTTATATTGCGGCGGCACTCAGTCCGTGTCGTCTTCAGGCAATTCTGCCGAACCCATGCGTTTGAGCACGATATTGGTTTTGTTGCGCAGCCGTTTGCTTTTCGGATGGTCGGCGTAGTAGAGCGGGGCGGGGACGCGGGCGGTCAGTTTCGCCGCCTGCTGTTTGCTCAGCTTGGCGGCGGGTATTTGATAAAAATACCGGGACGCGGCTTCCGCGCCGAAAATGCCGTAGTGCCATTCGATTGAATTTAAATACAATTCAAAAATCCTGTCTTTGTCGGTAACGGCTTCCATCATCGCGGTAATCGCGGCTTCTTCGCCTTTGCGGATATAGCTGCGGCTTTCGTTCAAAAACAGGTTTTTGGCAAGCTGCTGGCTGATGGTCGAGCCGCCCGCCTTCACTTCGCCGCTGTTCCGGTTGCGCCTGATGGCGTTTTGAATGCCGCCCCAATCGAAGCCGCCGTGTCCGGCGAAACGGGCATCTTCGGAAGCAATCAGGGCTTTTTTCAGGTTGACCGAAATGCGGTTGTAAGGCACCCAGCGGTAATCCAGTGCCACATCGCGCCCTTCTTGTTCAAACTGCTTCATCCGCATCGACATAAAGGCAGTCCGATGGGGTGCGACGGCGCGGTAGGTGATGATGTTGCCGTACACATAGGCATTGAAGAAGATAAAGATGCCGACGGGCAGGGCAATCAGCCATTTGACGATGCGGAACATATTACATGGCTTTCATATATTCGATAACGGGGCGGATGTCCGGTTTGAAACCGCGCCAAAGGGCGTAGGAAGCCGCCGCCTGACCGACCAGCATGCCCAGGCCGTCTGAAACTTCGGCCGCGCCGTTGCTTTGGGCAAAGTTTAAAAACGCCTGCGCCGCGTCGCCGTAAACCATATCGTAGGCAAGGCGGCAGTTGCGAAAAATTTCAGGGCTGACGGCAGGAAGCTGACCGCTCAAGCCGCCGGACGTGCCGTTGATGATGATATCGAAACCGCCGTTCAAATCCGCCATCGGGACGGCTTCAATGCCGAAAAGCCGCGCCAATTCCTCGGCTTTGGCGTGGGTACGGTTGGCAATAACGATACGGGCAGGACGGTGTTCTTTCAATACCGGAATCACGCCGCGCACCGCGCCGCCCGCGCCCAAAAGCAAAATGGTTTTGTCCTCGATGGCAATGTTTTTGACTTGCGTGATGTTGTTGGCCAAACCGATACCGTCAGTGTTGTCGCCGCGTATTCTGCCGTCTTCCAACCACACCAGCGTATTGACCGCACCTGCTGCCAAAGCGCGGTCGGAATGCTCGTCCGCCAGATGAAACGCTTCCTGTTTGAACGGTACGGTAACGTTTGCCCCGCAACCGCCTGTTCCAAAAAATGTCGAAACTGCCTGCGCGAAACCGTCGATGTCGGCGCAAATGCGCCCATATTCGATGTCAACGCCTTCCTGAAGGGCAAACTGCTGATGGATTTGCGGCGATTTACTGTGTGCAACGGGGTTGCCGAAAACGGCGTAGCGGGGGAGGGCGGTCATGGTCGTGTTCCAAAAGACGGGAAGGCTATTTTATAACGGCGGCGTACAGATGGAAACGATGCCGTCTGAAACGGTTGTCAGGTAGCATGACGGAATATTTTTTTCTTGAAAAAAGTTGTTTTTTTTTCACAATTTAACTTTATTTTGTTGACAAGGACGAAAGGGTCGGACATGAAAAAGATGTTGTGCTTGGCAGTATTTGCATTAGGGTTGGCAACGCCGGCGGTGGCGGCGGATTGGGTGAGGTTAGGTGATGACGGTGGCACTACCATATTTTTTGGTGATGCAGACAGCCGTACGGGCAATAGAGCATGGTTTGAACAAAGGTTCGCCAAGCCGCAAAAGTATGGTAATGGAAAATTTTTTAATAAAGCTAAAGCGTTGGAGGAAATGGATTGCAGTGGTAAACGTTATAGGGTTTTGACAGTAACGTGGTATTCCAAATCGGGAAAATCTATCGACTCTGCTACACCATCCTATGCCGAATGGAATTATGTTATGCCCGGTACGGGTGGAGAGGCTCAGTACGAATTTGTCTGCAACCACGATCCCCGTTGACCGTTTTCAAATCAAACAACAGATGCCGTCTGAACTGCTTTCAGACGGCATCTGTTTTGTCGGCATTCGGACAAAAGGGCGGGCATTCTGCTTTTGAACAGACAAACCGAAGCATATTGTTGACAATCTTGCCGTCTGAAACTATATTTTACAGCTTGAAATTTGACGCAGGGCCAGTTTCAGACGGCATGGACGTGGTAGAATCATGCTGGCCTTGCGTCAAGCCGCCGCGTTCCGCGTATTTTGCCATTTCCCTTTTCCAGGAGCTGAAAAATGTCTATTAAAAACGCCGTAAAATTGATTGAAGAAAGCGAAGCCCGCTTTGTCGATTTGCGCTTTACCGATACCAAAGGCAAGCAGCACCACTTTACCGTGCCTGCGCGCATCGTGTTGGAAGACCCCGAAGAGTGGTTTGAAAACGGTCAGGCGTTTGACGGTTCGTCCATCGGCGGCTGGAAAGGCATTCAGGCTTCCGATATGCAGTTGCGCCCCGATGCGTCTACAGCCTTCGTCGATCCTTTTTATGATGATGCGACTGTTGTGTTGACTTGCGACGTTATCGATCCCGCCGACGGTCAGGGTTACGACCGCGACCCGCGCTCCATCGCACGCCGCGCCGAAGCCTATTTGAAATCTTCCGGTATCGGCGACACGGCATACTTCGGCCCCGAGCCTGAATTCTTCGTTTTTGACGGCGTAGAATTTGAAACCGATATGCACAAAACCCGTTATGAAATCACGTCCGAAAGCGGCGCGTGGGCAAGCGGTCTGCATATGGACGGTCAAAACACCGGCCACCGCCCCGCCGTCAAAGGCGGTTACGCGCCTGTTGCGCCGATTGACTGCGGTCAGGATTTGCGTTCGGCGATGGTGAACATTTTGGAAGAACTCGGTATTGAAGTGGAAGTGCACCACAGCGAAGTCGGCACCGGCAGTCAAATGGAAATTGGCACGCGCTTTGCTACTTTGGTCAAACGCGCCGACCAAACCCAAGATATGAAATACGTCATCCAAAACGTTGCCCACAACTTCGGCAAAACCGCCACCTTTATGCCCAAACCGATTATGGGCGACAACGGCAGCGGTATGCACGTCCACCAATCCATCTGGAAAGACGGTCAAAACCTGTTTGCAGGCGACGGCTATGCCGGTCTGAGCGACACCGCGCTCTACTACATCGGCGGCATCATCAAACACGCCAAAGCCCTGAACGCGATTACCAATCCGTCCACCAACTCCTACAAACGCCTTGTGCCGCACTTTGAAGCGCCGACCAAACTGGCATATTCCGCCAAAAACCGTTCCGCTTCCATCCGTATTCCGTCTGTGAACAGCAGCAAGGCGCGCCGCATCGAAGCGCGTTTCCCCGACCCGACCGCCAACCCGTATTTGGCATTTGCCGCCCTGCTGATGGCCGGTTTGGACGGTATTCAAAACAAAATCCATCCGGGCGACCCTGCCGATAAAAACCTGTACGACCTGCCGCCGGAAGAAGATGCATTGGTGCCGACCGTTTGCGCTTCTTTGGAAGAAGCACTCGCCGCCCTCAAAGCCGACCACGAATTCCTGCTGCGCGGCGGCGTGTTCAGCAAAGACTGGATCGACAGCTACATCGCCTTTAAAGAGGAAGATGTCCGCCGCATCCGCATGGCGCCGCACCCGCTGGAATTTGAAATGTATTACAGCCTGTAAGCACGTCGGGTTTTCAGAAAAGCAATGCCGTCTGAACACAGTTTCAGACGGCATTTTGCATTGGAACGGCAAAACGGCGGCGCGGCGCGGCGTTTTCCAGCAGGCGGGCGATATTTGCTACAATAGGCTTTTGTTTTTTTTTGGCTGCACGAACGATGACTGCATCGAAATCAGGTTTTATCGGGCAAATCTTTTCCCGCAATATGCTCGTCTGTATTTTTACGGGGTTTGCCTCGGGGCTGCCGCTGTATTTTCTGATTAACCTGATTCCGGCGTGGTTGCGCAGCGAGCAGGTGGATTTGAAGAGCATCGGGCTGATGGCGTTAATCGGACTGCCGTTTACCTGGAAATTTTTGTGGTCTCCGCTGATGGACGCGGTCAGGCTGCCCGTTTTGGGCCGGCGGCGCGGGTGGATGCTGCTGACGCAGGCAGGTTTGCTGGCGGCTTTGGCGGCATATGCCTTTTTAAACCCTCGGAATCATCTGCCGCTGATTGCCGGCTTGTCGGTGCTTGTCGCTTTTTTTTCCGCCAGTCAGGACATTGTATTGGATGCGTTCAGGCGCGAGATTTTGTCGGA
This sequence comes from Neisseria sp. LACPHL-SPEC-2024-00856, assembly GCF_047915665.1. Classification (NCBI taxonomy): domain Bacteria; kingdom Pseudomonadati; phylum Pseudomonadota; class Betaproteobacteria; order Neisseriales; family Neisseriaceae; genus Neisseria; species Neisseria sp. LACPHL-SPEC-2024-00856. Next base: position 325,179 of record NZ_JBLRPR010000002.1, on the reverse strand, counting down.
CGAAGAATTGGGTTTGGGCAATTCCGTTCACGTCAACGCCTACCGGGTTGCCGCCCTGATTCCCGGTTCATTGAGTTTGGTGTTGGCAGACAGGATGCCGTGGTCGGAAGTATTTGTTATCACTTCATTATTTATGCTGCCCGGCCTTCTGATGACGCTGTTTCTCGCGCGCGAACCCGTGTTGCCGCCTGCCGTTCCTAAAACGTTGAAGCAGACCGTGGTAGAGCCGTTTAAAGAATTTTTTACACGTAAAGGCATCGCTTCGGCGGTGTGCGTGCTGCTGTTTATCTTCCTTTACAAGCTTGGCGACAGTATGGCAACCGCGTTGGCAACGCCGTTTTATCTGGATATGGGTTTCAGCAAGACCGACATCGGTTTGATTGCCAAAAACGCAGGACTGTGGCCGGCAGTGGCGGCAGGTATCTTGGGCGGCGTGTGGATGCTGAAAATCGGCGTAAACAAAGCCTTGTGGATATTCGGCGCGGTGCAGGCTGTAACCGTTTTGGGGTTTGTATGGCTGGCAGGGTTCGGACATTTCGATACAGTCGGTACAAGCGAGAGGCTGATGCTGGCGGCAGTTATCGGCGCAGAGGCAGTCGGCGTGGGTTTGGGGACGGCGGCGTTCGTATCGTATATGGCGCGCGAGACCAATCCCGCATTTACCGCAACGCAGCTTGCACTGTTTACCAGCCTGTCCGCTGTTCCCCGTACGGTCATCAATTCCTTTGCCGGTTATCTGATTGAATGGCTCGGTTATGTACCGTTTTTCCAGCTGTGTTTCATACTTGCCCTGCCGGGTATGCTGCTGTTGCTGAAAGTTGCGCCTTGGAACGGGGAAAAAACTCAGGATGCAGGCAGATGAACGCGTCAAACTGGAGCGTTTACCTGATATTGTGTGAAAACAGCGCGTTCTATTGCGGCATCAGCACGAATCCGCAACAGCGGCTTGCCGCCCACACAGCCGGAAAAGGCGCGAAATATACCCACGTATTCAAACCAGTAGCGATGCGTATCGTTGCAGGCGGGATGGATAAAGGCACTGCGCTCAAACAGGAAATCGCCGTCAAAAAACTGACCGCCGCACAAAAACGGAAATTGTGGGAACAGGCAGAAAAAATGCCGTCTGAAACCTGACGGTTCAGGTTCGGACGGCATGGTTACAGCAGTTGGCAACAATCAGGACAAAGCAGGGCAGGCGACGCTGTCGTTTTTGATAAAGACAATAGGTTTGTAACGGCAATGAAGATAAGTGGAAAACAGCGCGAGCATTATTTGAATACGGATTATCTGCAATGAAAAGAACGGTTTTTTCCAAGATGGCGCAAGATTTCTTCGACGGGAAAATGGATGCCGAAACGTTTTACAACCGGTTTATGGACGATTGGATTGCCAACAGTAGCAAGCCGGATGACGTGCGTGTGCCTGTTCCCTATATCGAACAGTCTTTGAGTTTGGCTGTCGACAGTTATTGTCCTGTGGAGTTTCGGGATGATATGCAGCCGTATGATTATGATGAAGAGCAGTTGAAGCGGGTTGTCGGTATTTATCTGCAAACCGATGATGTGGATGAGGCTTATCGATGATGAGGAGGCAGGGTTTGATTTGATGGCTTGATGCCGTCTGAACTTGGTTTCAGACGGCATTTTTATTGCCCTTTGTTTGGAAAAACGGGGCGTTTTGCGGCGGATGCCGCTTTTTTTTTACGGAGTTTTGAAAAAGGAAAACCGACGTTTCAACACACAGGACGGCACATAAAGCGTCGCCCTATGAAAGTGAAGGCATATATCAGTATTTTTTATACGCCAACAGAAAAGAATACGATGAACTGTTTGTTGAATTTGTATTGATTAATCAGTATATTTTTTATGCTGGAGTATTTTTCCTTATCGGTATCCCTTCTTTTATGAGGATGCCTGCCGCTCATATAAAGAACGGGGAAGACCCGATGGGAAAATATGGTACAGCCCTCGACATCGCACAATATGTCAACTTATTTGTTTGTTTTATTGGGCAGCAAAAAGGGAATTTTTTGTGTTCAAAACTTTCGACTCCGCTTAAAGTCTTGCAGGATAAGGCTTGCAGGGGTTTCTAGCCCCTTTTTTGTCCTATATGCCGCTTATTCAATATTTAAAAGATATAATGGGGAATAGTGGATTATTCTCATCCCATGCTACCTCATAATTAACAAATATATTTTTTAATGTTTTAATGAAAGGAATGTTTAATTCAAATTTCTTTCCATTCCACTCTTCAAACGCCTCTGGAATATATTCCTTTATTAAATCTATCCCTTTTTTTGTTAATACAATTTCCCCCTGATACCACACCTCATTATCATTATTAAAAGGACTTTGTTTTGCTAAATTATGGCAAAAGTCTAAAATATCATTTTTCGTTTCAAAGTTGATAGGTTCAAGAGTTGCTAATTGACATATTAATAATCTATATATGAATTCAACTGCAAATTGCCAATCTTTGTTTCCTTGACCATGCGATGCAAAATGCATTGGAAAATAACCATCTAATGCTAAATACTCAAATTCGCATTGAATATTTTCTGCTGTCTCTAAATTCATTAAAACATCCTTATCTAGCAGGGAATTTAAATTTTAACTCTGTTGGCTTGCCTTTTAAATTAATATTTAAGTTATTTAATGTGTATTTCCGTTTTTTAGATTGTGGTTTTCAATTTATAGCGAATTGGATTTGGAATATACAGCATTGCAAAAAGCGTTTGACTCTCCAATGCCGTCTGAAAACCGGTTTCAGACGGCATTGGCGTTCAGTAAGAAAGGTCGCGCCTGCCGCCCGAACGTCTCGCCGCAGCCTCTGCGTAACGGCTCACCTCTTTTTCCAAATTTTCCAAGTTCAAAGGAAAATCAGGCAGTCTGTCTCCCTGTTTCTCTTCGCGGATAATCCGCCCGCCATCCAAATACCACGTCTGTTGCGCATGATAGGTCTGTATATCCGCCGTTACGCCATCCGCTTTCAATGCTACCGTCGAAGATTGTGCAATAAAAAGATTTCCGTTTTTCAAATAATATTCGAAACTCTGGCGTTTTTTTCCATTGTCGAAACTCCAATAGACTTTTTGCGGCAGACCGTCCGCATCATAGCCGACCACAAGACTGTTTGCCTTCATCCCCCGTGGCATCAATTCCCGCATATTCTGATAAAACACAGAATCGCGCGAGTCCGACGCAATCCGGTTGCTCTCTTCGCGGAAGTCCCAAACCTTCTGCTCGTCATTCGCGACATCTCGGTATTTCGCCAAATATACCTGGGCCATCTGATAACACCCGAGACAATGCTCATAAACATCTTCCCCGATTTTCCCGCGCCCCGCCGCATCAAATACCGAACCGTCCGGTTGCCAAATAACCCGATATTCTCCTGTCGTTTCATAATTTTCCCCGTGAACCGTTCCGCCGTACACATTTACAGAAAACGGACGATCGTTCCGATACAGATATTCGGCATTAACAAACGCTTCCGGCGAGCGTTGCAAAAGCGAAACCGCAACCAAACCGCCCTCGCCGATATAGTAATCCAGCCAGACCTCTTCCCCATGTTCCTGCTCCGTTACGTGAAACCATTTCGCCTTTTCTTTCAAACGACTGAGCCGGATAGCGAGCGCAAGATAATCCTTCTCCGACTGCAACGGACCGTCATCCACAGTTTCGGCAAGACTTTCCTCCGTCCTCATCGATTCCTTCACGATGACGACCGCCCTGTCGGCATTTCGGAACAGGCGGGCAAGTTTCGCCACAAAAGCATTCGGATTTTCAGGTATTTCAGTTGCCGTATCGCTCAAAAACCAACGCGGATTAATCTCATAGGCAATACCCTTCCCCAGCCAAAAGGCAAATACAAGTGCAAAAAATGACAACAATACCGGTTTGAATTTTTTAAACATATTTATTTTCCGTTTAACAGGATATATCGATTATATCAGACGAGCTTTAATTGTTTGATTTTTAATCTAATCTACGGTTGCTACCGTACTTTAAAAACCCCTATGCAGGCTGCGGCTTGTTACTCTTGTTTGCTTCGGTTCAATTTTTTGACTAATTCAAATGCTTCAGATTGATATTGATCTTTCCATTTTTTCCAATCTAACGGCCTTCCCAAGCGTTCCCAATCTTCTAAAACCGATATTTTGAACGTTTCCATTTCCCACCAATATTCGGCATATAAACGTGATTGATTGGGAATGTCGGCTTCTGCCCAATCGGCAAAATGCAAAAAATGAGAAATATCGCAAACTATATTATTTTCAGGAACTTCTTCGGCAAATAGATTCTTGACCAACTGTAACGCTTCGGTCTGATATTTTTCTGTCCATTTCTCCCATTTTTCAGGCTTTCCCGATATTTCCCAATCTTCCAATGCGGAGGCATTTAAGATTTCCAATTCCCACCAGCAGTCGTAATAACGGGAGGATTGGTTGGGAATTTTATTTTCTACTTCGGAAACAAATTGGGTAAAACTAAAAATATCCTTAACGATTTTTTCAAATCTATTTTCCATAAATTGCTGCCTCTTCCAAATTATAGTGGATTAAATTTAAATCAGAACAAGGCGACGAAGCCGCAGACAGTACAGATAGTACGGCAAGGCGAGGCAACGCTGTACTGGTTTAAATTTAATCCACTATACGAGCCAACAACTTCGGTAAAATCAAGCCGGCAAGCCCCTGCATCCTGTGCTAATCGGAGAAAATGCCGTCTGAAAGCCGAATACCGCTTCAGACGGCATTTGCCAGATTTGACCTTGCCGGTGCTTACGGACGCTTTTTAAATATAAAGAAGGAAATATCGTCTAACGCATCTTCGGCAAAACCTTGAAAATCCGGATTGCCTTGTTTTGAGCGCAATAAAGCAATCACTTTATCGCAATCGCCGATATTTTCATGCATCCTGGCGAGATGTCCGAAACAGGTTAATGACAATCTGGCAATATCCAAGTCTTTATGCTTCGACAACTCCGTTAATTTCTCAGAAATCCAAGGGATTTCATCCTCCTCTGAACTGAAGGTCATACCGAGCATACCGTCAATAACACTCTGTTTATTCTCAGAATAAATCATCTTTTCTACTTGTTCCTTATCAGCCATCATTTTTTGTCCATTTAATTAGTCGTTTGTATTAAATTGACATTATTTATTTTCCAATTTACTTTATAACTATCTTCATAATAATCTAATTCAAAAAAACCTGATATTTCAATATCCAATTCCATTATTGTTTTAATGCATTTTTCAAAATAAATAATGAAATAAGATTTCACGCATGCGCCAAAAAAAATATAGCTGCTCCAATTAAAACTATTTGTCGGGAAAACCCACCCATTTTTATATATTTTTGCAGATTCTTTCTCTTCGATATTGAAGGGACAATTATTCCAAAAATTATTAATGTTTTCTTGGATGATTTTTATATCATCGTCAGAGCATTCAATCCATCCTTTTATGGAAACATATGATGCCATTTAATCTCCTAAACCTGTTTTAACAATGCCGCCTTTTGATTCAATATATGACTTAACTTGTGAATGAACACCGTGCCTGTTCCGTACAGCAAGCACAGGTTGGATTAAGATTCGACAATCTGTTTGGATTGACAGAAAGGTCGTCTGAAAAATCGATTACGGTTTTCAGACGACCTTTTATTGTCGGGTTCTCAATCCAACCTATGCTTGCCATTAATGTTATTCATCGTAGTAAGGTTCTGTCGAATAATTGTCTTTGCCCCCGGCAATGATAGTAACAATTTTCCCTTTTGCTTCCCAAGCTTGTACTCCTATTTCATCAAACTCATAGACATATGTCGGATAAGATTCATTTGATAAATAATATTTATCAACACCGTATGATTTAGGGTGATGGAAAAGCTGTTTAAAATCTTCAAAATTCAGACCTATTATATTAACGCCCATAAAATATAGCTCCTGATAACAAAATATAGAAATAATTTTGTTTTTTTCGACGGAAATGAGTAAATTTGAGTCGGGAGATTCATAATATTCTGTTCTAAACTCATCAGGAGGTTCATACATAAAAGTTTCCAGTATGTTTTTGTACTCTGTTATATCCGCACCAAAACGGAATATTCCTACAGAAGTAAAAGGTAAAAATTCGGGAGTTTTAACGACCGCGTCGACCATGCTCTTCTCCTTTTGTTTTTCGATTGGCATTTTTGGCAATATTTTTGATTTTTTGCTTAATCTTTAAGCGTTCATTTTTGGACATTCCGGGAATAATTTTATTTGTTAATTCAGCAATTTTTGATTCCGCTGATATTTGACTTCGACCGCCATCTCCATGTTTTTCATTCTTGGAGCTTCCTGTTCTTTTGGGCGGACAAGAATTATGAACCCAAACCCCTTCCGTTTCCGCCTGATTACCCTTGACGAAGTAAGTATGCCAATCGGCAACGGTCAGATTGTAGGCTTTGAGCGGCTGCTGTTTGAAGGTAATGTTTTGAACCGTCTGTTTTGCGCCGCTTTCGGAAAGCAGGGTGTCGCCTTTTTTCAGACGACCTGCCTGTATCCATTTTCCTTGACTGTAAAACGGGTGGATTCGGTTGGAAATCAGGGTTTGGTTGTTGCCGATGCCGTCTGAAACTTCAATGTAAACGGTTTCCCGATACGGATTGCCGTATTGGGCGGTAACGGGTTTGTATCCTGTTTCCCCGCTTGCCTCGTCCTTGGCAAAGACGCGGTCTCCGACCCAGATACGGGCAATAGCTTTGTAGCCGTCTGCCGTTTTGACCAAGGTGCTGCCGTGGAAGGAACAGGTGTAGGATTTTTGAAGAACTTAGTTCTCAATATCCTGTTTCAAATGAAGGAAATGCCGTCTGAAAAACAAGCTTGATTTCAGACAGCCTTTTAATTGTTGGGTTTTCAATCCAACCTACGGTTACTTAACCTATTATCATTGGCTTGAGCTGCGCAAGCCTAGGTCGGATGAAAACCCAACATCTCGTTTTTACTGATAGAAAGGTTGTCTGAAAAACCAAACACGGTTTCAGATGACCTTTTGATTCTTGCTACCTAAGAACTTTGTATCCATTCTTCTTTTCTAATTCCAAATTCAAATTCAGCCTGTTTAAATGCCGAATCTAATGTGTCATGATAAGTATCCGTTTGTTCCTGACCGGTCTCATCCAAATAAAATAAATAAAATCCTTGGTCATCTTCATATTGAACAATACTTAAAGCAACAGGTTTGGGAAGTATCCCCATTGGAGTGCGATGAATCGTTCTAATAGGAAAATCTTTATTTTTATCTAAGATAACTTTGAATAATTCTTTTACACTCATAATTTTCTAATCCTGAATAATTGTTACTACACTATTTTCTATTACACGTCCATTGGGTTTGTCATATGATTCAAAATGACCATGATGCGTAGATGAATTTGTTTCATGATGACCATATCGTACCTGTCGCATTCCATCTTGTGATACATATCGACCATTTGGATATGACTTATAGTTTTTCCCTAGCCATTTCTCAGCTGAATTTAAAAAAGTAGATTCAGATACAGTTCCTGCATGGTATTCGGGAGCTCTTTTGGGCGGACAAGAATTATGAACCCAAACCCCTTCCGTTTCCGCCTTATCGCCTTTGACAAAGTAAGTATGCCAGTCGGCAACGGTCAGATTGTAGGCTTTGAGCGGTGTTGGTTTGACAATGGTGTTGCGGACGGTTTGGGTTCTGCCGCTTTCGGAATACAGCCTGCTTCCCGCTTTCAAATCTTCCGCTTTAACCCATTTGCCGTCCGAATAAAACGGATGGATGCGGTTGGAAATCAGGGTTTGGCTGTTACCGATGCCGTCTGAAACTTTAATGTAAACGGTTTCTTGGTACGGATTGCCGTATCGGGCGGTAACGGGTTTGTATCCCGTTTTTCCGCTTGCTTCGTCCTTGGCAAAGACGTACTCCCCAGTTTGGATATGTGCGATGGCTTTGTAGCCGTCTACCGTTTTGACCAAGGTGCTGCCGTGGAAGGAGCAGGTGTAGGATTTTGAGAAATCCCCGCTAACTGCGGCTTTCCCCGGTTTTGCCGCCCTTCCTAGTTTTGCCACCTTCCCCAGTTTCGCCAACTTCGCAGCTTTGGCAAACGGCAGGATGTTGGCCAGGGCTTCGACGGTTTCGGCGGCATTGGGGTTTTCCTGTATCCACCGGTCAACGGCTTCGCGCGTATTCTTTTCAAAGCCCGCCACGCTGCCAAAGCCGCCGATGGCGGCGAATTTGCCCTCGGCGGGTAAGGGGGCGATGTTGCGCATTGCGGCTTTGTCTATGGCATAGCGCGTTCCGTACAGTATGTCGCCTATGCCCAAGGCTTCGCCCGCGCTGATAAAGGGGTTGAGCGCTCCGGCGGCGACGCCGTTGACAAACTCCATGCTGTTGCCCCAGCGGTCGAGCTTGGCATTGTGCTCGAACATTTTTCTGTTGGCTTCATCGGCGCGGTCGGAGAAATTGCTGCCGAGGTTGTTGTAGTTGTCGGATATGCGTTGCCGGATGCTGCGGGTGTCGGTCGGATTGAGTTTGATGCTGCGTGCTGTGCCGTTGACGTGATAGGTGTATTCGTCGCGTGCACCCGTAGGTTTGGGGTAATTGATGCCTTTGGGCCCGTCGTAGGCATCGGCGGGATGGTGCTCGTGTCCTTCCCAGTTGAGCCGGTACACGGTAAAGCCTTCGTCAACGTTGCCTTTTTCTTTGCTTGCGCTGTGGCCGGCGTGGTTGTCGAAGGGGGCGTGTTCTTCGTATCCGTGTCCGGAAAAGCGGACGGTGTAACCGAGATTGCCTTGGATTGCCGCCTGTTGGATGAGCAGGTTGCCCATCTGGTGGGTATAGTCTTGGATGACGTTGATTTGGCCGGTGCGGTCGGAGACGCTGCCGCGCGGGTCGCCGAAGAGGTGGTATTTGCCGCCGGGTTCGTAGTGCTGCCGTTGGGCGTTATCGGTAATGAACGGGTCTTGCGCCAATTCTGCCGCGAGGGCGGGCTGTATGAGTGCGGCCGCCGCTACGGCGCAGGCGGCAAGGAGGTTTGTCAGTCTGCGCAGCGGTTTCACGGTTTATCCTCCTTTGTGGCGGCGGATGACTTCGTTGCCGACATCGGGGTTTTTGCCGTTGTTTTGTTTGAAGTCGGGACGGTTTTGGGCGGTCGTGTCGCCGTAGGGGGTGATGTCGGAGAAATCGACCATCAGGCGGTCTGAGGCTTTGACGGTTTTGCCGACGCTGTAAGGTCCCATCCAGAGGGCGTATTGTTCTTGGTATTGGGATTCGTAGGCGGCGGTTTTAGGGGCAATCAGCAGTTTCCGGCTGTCGCGGTCGACGGCGAAATATTCGAGCTTGGTTTGGGCTTTAAGGGTTTCGGCGTTGTAGAGGTGCAGCTCGGTACGGCTTCGGACGGTGCCGAATACGTCGACGGTTACGAATACGTCGGTGTCGGCGTATTCGGGCGGTACGACTTCGATGCCGCGCAGGTAGAAGACGGTTTGGATGAGGTTGGTCAGGAAGGAAACGTCGCGGGGGTTGGCGAGCAGGGTTTCGTTGCGGTAGTCGCCCGTGCCGTTGACGGACAGTCCGGCGGAGCGTTCGCCTTTGCGTCCGCTGTTTTTCGTCAGAGCGGCGGCGGGGGCGTTTAAGACCGATGTGGAAGTGGTTACGCTGGAGAGCGCGTCGGATTTGGTGGTGGCGGTAGTGTCGTAGGCGGGGTAGCTGTATTGGGTGGCACTTTCGGGGTTGTTGTGGTAGCCGCCGCGTATCAGTGCGTCGATAGAGTAGCGTCCGCCGCTTATGTTGCCCGAACCTTGGTCGCCCATAACGGAGACGTAAAGGGCGGCTTTGCGTCCTTTCAGGGCGGACAAGTCCATTTCTTTGACGGCGGCGCGGGACGATGCGGCGACGAGTTCCTGTTCGACGGCAAAGCGTTTGCCGCCGCCGTGGGCGGGAATACCGGTCAGTGTGCCGCAGGCGGTGAGGACGAGGGGGATGAGGAGGAGCAGGATTTTCATGGCGGGGTTTGTTTGATGTTGAACGGGTTTGAGTGTAAGGGATTTTAAGGTTTTGTAAACAAAAGGGGCAAAAATGCCGTCTGAACGGCGGAACGGGCTTTCAGACGGCATTTGACTGTTTAAAGCGGCGGCAGTTCTACAAATGGAAAGAAATGCTGAAACCTCTGATAAATTTCAGGATGTTTTTTTAAGGCTTTTAATGCTTTTTCTTTTGAAACGGGAGGGTCATAGACATCTATCCCCCTTAAGAAAGCAATGCCTGTTAATGCATTATCCTGATTTTTTGATAAGTTATTTTCGGGAATAAATCCTATAATATCAATTAGATGGAATAGTGATTGAAGATCTGTTAAATCAAAAAAATAATTTGGAATTTCATCTAAATCCATTTCCCTTATGATTTTTTCGACCCACATTTTAAATTCGGTAATATTGATTGCTTGACAATATATACTGCCTAGAGCAAAATTTAAGTCGGTGCTATTTTCTTTATAAATTTTCCACATAATTATCTTCTTGTGTTCATCGCTTTCCAGCCGATACATCCGGTATCTTGATGATGCCAAGTGTAATCCTTTATTTTAGTTTCTTCTTTGTCGTCAAACGTTCCTTTTAGTTACCTGCTTTGTATCAAAAATGCCGTCTGAACGGCAGGACGGGCTTTCAGACGGCATTTGCGCTCAATAATAATATCCCGCGCCCAGAATACACGGTTTTGCCGCGCCGGTTGCTTTGTGCGGACTACCGTGAATGCGATTAATCCAACACGCCGCCAACCACGCAAATGCGGCGGCTTCTACCCATTGCGGATCGAGGTTCAGTTCGGCGGTGCTGTGCAGGGAAACGCGTGTGCCGAAACATTCTGCCAAATCCGCCATTAAAACAGGATTGCGGATGCCGCCGCCGCAAATATACATTTGACGGGCATTTGCCGCTGCGTGTGAGACGGCGTCGAAAACGGTTTGCGCGGTGAATCGGGAAAGCGTCCGTAATACGTTGTATCGGTTTTCGCAGCCGTCAAGGTAGGTTTCGAGCCAATTTAGGGCAAACAGTTCGCGCCCCGTGCTTTTTGGGTGGGGTTGTGAGAAATATGGGTGGGCGAGCAGCCTGTCGAGCAGGTGCGGCAATATGTTGCCTTGTGCCGCTTTTTCACCGTTTTTGTCGTAAGGCAGCTGCCAGTGTGCTTGCGTCCATGCGTCCATCAGCATATTGCCCGGCCCCGTGTCGAAGCCGAAGGCGGGTGCGTCGGGCGGGAGTACGCTGATGTTGGCAATCCCGCCGATGTTCAGCACCGCGCGTGTTTCTTTGTCGTCGCGGAACAGGGCTTCGTGAAAGGCGGGGACGAGCGGCGCACCTTGTCCGCCGGCGGCAAGGTCGCGGCTGCGGAAGTCGCCGACGGTAAAAATCCGCGTCAGTTCCGCCAGCAGCGGCAAATCGGCAAGCTGTACGCTGTAACCGTGTTCCGGCGCGTGTCGGACGGTTTGGCCGTGGCAGCCGAGGGCGGTAATGTCGTACGGCGCAAGGTTTTGACTGCACAGCAGTTCGGCGGCGGTTTGCGCATACAGGCGGCTGAGTTCTTGAGACAACATCCTGCTGCGGTGCAGTTCGTCTGTTCCTATATTTTGCAAAGCAAGCAATGCTGCGCGCAAATCGTCAGGGTAGGGGGTAAAGGCGTGCCCTTCCGCGCCCAGCCATTTGCCGCCGTCCATCCGTATCAGTACGGCATCCGCCCCGTCCATGCTTGTTCCCGACATGATGCCGATGTAAAGCTGTGTTTCCATCATCACTCCCGAACCGGTGTAAAACGCCATTTTAACGTGTATTGACGCTCGTATACCGATTTGCCGCCGCAGTGTAAATAAATGTTTCAAGACGGATTGCAAAAGGTTACAATATCCGCGAAAACCCTTTCTGTATCCACTAAGGAATCTTCCATGGCTCAAACTCAAATGAGTGCGAACTTGAAACTGATTAACGCCGTCTTTGCCGCCATGCTGGTAGGCATAGTCGGCTATTTTATCTATTGGGGTTTGGGTTACACCCACTACACGAACAGCGTGCTTTTCATCATTGCCACGATGTTCGGCGTATTTATGGCGTTTAATGTCGGCGGCAACGATATTGCCAACTCTTTCGGTACCAGCGTCGGTTCCGGCACGCTGACCATCCCGCAGGCTTTGCTGATTGCGGCGGTGTTTGAGGTCAGCGGCGCGGTCATCGCGGGCGGCGAGGTAACCGATACCATACGCAAAGGCATCGTCGATTTGAATGGTATGAATCTCGAGCCTATGCAGTTTGTGTTTATTATGATGTCCGCACTTTTGGCGGCGGCGTTGTGGCTGCTGTTCGCGTCCCGCAAAGGCCTGCCGGTTTCGACGACGCACGCGATTATCGGCGGCATTGTCGGCAGTGCGTTGTGTATGGCGTTTACACATAATGCAGACGGGGTGGCGTTGATACGGTGGGGCAAGCTGGGCGAAATCGGAATGTCTTGGGTATTGTCGCCCGTGTTGGGCGGCGCGGTGTCCTATTTCCTGTTTTCGCGCGTCAAGAAAAACGTCTTAGATTACAACGCTTGGGCGGAAGGCACGCTCAAGGGCATCAAGCAGGAAAAAAAGGCGTATAAAGAACAACACCGCTTGTTTTTCGAGGGTTTGACCGAAGCCGAAAAAGTCGAATACGCCACCAAAATGGCGCACGACGCGCAAATTTACGACGAGCCCGAATTCGATCCGCAAGAGCTGCAATCCGAGTATTATCGCGGGCTGTATGTGTTCGACAACCGCAAAGACAATGTCGATTCCTACAAGGCGCTGCATTCTTGGGTTCCCTTTATCGCTTCGTTCGGCGCGATGATGATTTCTGCCATGCTGATTTTCAAGGGCTTGAAAAACCTGCATTTGGGGATGAGCAACGTCAACAGCTTCCTGACCATCTTTATGATAGGCGCGGCGGTGTGGATGGGGACGTTTGTGTTTGCCAAAAGCCTCAAGCGTAAAGACTTGGGCAAATCGACCTTTCAGATGTTTTCATGGATGCAGGTCTTTACCGCCTGCGGCTTCGCATTCAGCCACGGTGCGAACGATATCGCCAACGCCATCGGCCCGTTTGCCGCGATTATGGATGTTTTGCGGACGAACAGTGTTGCCGCGCAAAGCGCCGTCCCCCCGATTGCGATGCTGACTTTCGGCATTGCGCTGATTGTCGGTTTGTGGTTTGTCGGTAAAGAGGTGATTAAAACCGTCGGTACGAGTTTGGCGGAAATGCACCCCGCCTCGGGTTTTACCGCCGAACTGTCCGCCGCATCCGTCGTGATGGGTGCGTCGCTGATGGGGCTGCCCGTGTCCAGTACGCATATCTTGGTCGGCGCGGTGCTCGGCATCGGTTTGGTCAACCGTAATGCCAACTGGAAACTGATGAAACCCATCGGTTTGGCGTGGGTCATTACCCTGCCTGCCGCCGCCGTATTGTCGGTTGCCAGCTATTTGATTTTGCAGGCAGTGTTCTGATTGTTAAACGATTATGCCGTCTGAACCCGTGTTCAGACGGCATTTTGTTGATGGAATGTGCGGGCTTGTGTCTTATGCACAATCTGTTCTGTCGGGATATGCCGTTTGGTATAGTGGATTAACAAAAATCAGGACAAGGCGACGAAGCCGCAGACAGTACAGATAGTACGGCAAGGCGAGGCAACGCTGTACTGGTTTTTGTTAATCCACTATATCTTGGTTTCGGAACGGTCGGACACAAAGGTGCGGAACGTTATGATATGCCGCCGCCTGTTCTTGAAAACACTTATCCTGCCGGCAGCAAAATGCCGTCTGAAAAAGCCTTTCAGACGGCATTTGTACGTTAGCCGCAATCACACCGTTTGCGAATATTTCGCCTTGGTTTCCTTGTGGCGCAAGTGGTGGTCGAACACCATAGCGATGTTGCGGATGAGGAAGCGACCCTTCGGGGTAACGGTCAGCCCCTGCTTGTTCAGGCTGACGAGTCCCAAATCTGCAAGTTTTTCCAAATCGGCGAGTTCGTCTTTGAAGTAACGGTCGAACGGAGTGCCGGATATGTCTTCGTAAACGCGGTAGTCGAGCGCGAAACGGCACATCAAATCCTGAATGATATTGCGGCGCAGGATATCGTCCTGATTGAGCTGATAACCGCGCATAACGGGCAGTCTGCCTTCGTCGATGGCGGCATAGTAGGCATCGATGTCGCGTTCGTTTTGGGAGTAGGTATTGCCGATTTTACCGATGGACGACACGCCGATGGCAACCAGGTCGCAATCCGCATAGGTCGAATAACCTTGGAAATTGCGTTGCAGCAATCCTTTTTCGAGGGCGACAGACAATTCGTCGTCCGGCTTGGCAAAATGGTCCATACCGATGAAGACGTAGCCGCGTTCGGTCAGGGTTTGGACGCAGTATTGCAGCATATCGAGTTTTTCCTCGCTGCCGGGAACGGCGGCGGTATCGATGCGGCGTTGTGGTTTGAAAACATGCGGCAGGTGGGCGTAGTGATAAAGGGCGAGCCGGTCGGGATCGAGCGACAAAACAGTATCGATGGTGGTTTTGATGCTTTCGGAAGTCTGATACGGCAGGCCGTAAATCAAATCGACGCTGACGGATTTGAACCCTGCCTCACGGGCGGCATCGATGACTTCTTTGGTTTCTTCGTAACTTTGGATGCGGTTGACCGCCGCCTGCACTTTGGGGTCGAAATCCTGAATGCCCACACTCATACGGTTGAAGCCGAGTCTGCCCAGTTTGAGGACGGTTTCCCGGCTGACTTTGCGCGGGTCGATTTCGATGGAGTATTCCCCGTCCGGAATCAGTTGGAAATATTTCCGTATCATCTCAAAGACGCGTTCCAACTGATTGTCGCTCAAAAAAGTCGGCGTGCCGCCGCCGAAGTGCAGTTGGGCAAGCTGGTGCCGCCCGCCCAAATGCGGGGCAAGCAGCTTCATTTCTTTTTCAAGATATTCGATATAGGCATCGGCGCGGCTTTTGTCTTTGGTAATGATTTTGTTGCAGCCGCAGTAGTAGCAGATGGTATTGCAAAAGGGGATGTGGATGTAAAGGGAGAGCGGTTTGTTTGACGCATCCGCGCCGCGCGAATGCAGGGCTTCGAGATATTCCTTTTCGCGGAAACCGCCGTGGAAACGGTCTGCGGTAGGGTAGGAGGTGTAGCGCGGGCCGCTGGACGGGAGGCCGGCAATCAGCTCGCGGTCAAACTCGGGACGGGTATTGTGATTGTTCTGTATCTGTATAATTTTCATGGTGCGTGTTCGATTTTATGATGTTCGTCAAATTTTGGATAGTTTGGTAAAATGCCGCCGTATGATAAACCTGTCTTGATATGTGTCAACAAATACACAATCGGGATGGGGCAAAACGCACAAAAAGGTACGGTATGGCTCCGCATAATACTACACATCAGATGAAAACGCTGTGTTCTTCCTGTTCCCTGAGGGAACTCTGCCTGCCTGTCGGGCTGCTGCCCAACGAGTTCAGCCAACTCGATGCCGTCATCCGCCAGAGCCGCCGCCTGAAAAAAGGCGAATACCTGTTCCGTGCCGGCGAAGCCTTTACCTCGCTCTTTGCCATCCGTTCGGGTTTCTTCAAAACAACCGTCGCCAGTCAGGACGGACGCGATCAGGTAACGGGTTTTTTTATGTCGGGCGAACTCATCGGTATGGACGGCATCTGTTCCCATGTACACAGTTGCGATGCGGTCGCCTTGGAAGACAGCGAAGTGTGTGAACTGCCGTTTACCCACATCGAAGAACTGGGGCAGAATATCCCCAGCCTGCGTACACACTTCTTCCGTATGATGAGTCGTGAAATCGTGCGCGACCAAGGTGTTATGCTGCTGTTGGGCAATATGCGCGCCGAAGAGCGGATTGCCGCCTTCCTGCTGAACCTTTCCCAAAGGCTCTACTCGCGCGGTTTCGCCGCCAACGATTTCATCTTAAGAATGTCCCGCGAAGAAATCGGCAGTTATCTCGGGCTGAAACTTGAAACCGTCAGCCGCACATTATCCAAGTTCCATCAGGAAGGATTGATTTCCGTCGAACACAAACACATCAAGATCCTCAATCTGCAGGTGTTGAAAAAAATGGTGTCTGGCTGTTCGCACGCCATTTGAGCCATTGTCGTCCAGGATAATGCATATAGGCAGGATATTTGTTCTTCCCATAATTTCAGATAGTATGGGAAAGCAAATATCCTGTCTTTGTTTTACAGACAAAATGCCGTCTGAAGGGAAAACACTAAATAGAGAAATCTTCGCTGACGGGTGTGTACAGGATTTTGTCCACCTTTTCACGGGTCAGGTGCGGTGCAAACGATTGGATAAAGTCATACGCATATCCGCGCAAATAAGTATCGTTGCGCAAAGCAATCCACGTCGGCGACGGCTCGAACAGGTGTGCTGCATCCACAAGCTGCAAATCGCCGTCCGTATCCGGGTTGTACGCCATTTTCGCCATCAGTCCCACGCCTAAACCCAAGCGCACATAAGTCTTCAATACGTCCGTATCCGCCGCCGCCAATGCGACATCCGGCCGTTCCAAACGGGCTTTGGCGAATGCCCGCGCGATGCTGCTGCCCGCATTGAATGCAAATTCATAAGTAATCAGCGGAAACCTCGCCAAATCTTCAATACGGAGGGGATTCCTGCATTCGAGCAGCGGATGGTCGTTCGGCACAATTACCGCGTGTGTCCAGTCGTAGCAGGAAAGTCTTCCCAATTCGGGGTGGTCGTCTATACGTTCCGTAACAATCGCCAAATCCGCCTCGCCTGATGTAACCATACGTGCGATGGCGGCAGGGCTTCCCTGTTTGATGGTCAGATTGACTTTCGGGTAGCGTTTCACGAAATCGGCAACAATCAACGGTAGGGCATAACGCGCCTGAGTATGCGTCGTAGCAACCGTCAGCGAGCCGCTGTCGTGTCCGGTAAACTCGCTGCCGATATTTTTAATGTTCTGAACATCGCGCAAAATACGTTCTGCAATATCCAAAACCACCTTGCCCGGCTGCGAGACCGAAACCACGCGCTTGCCGCTGCGGATAAAAATCTGAATGCCGATTTCTTCTTCCAGCAATTTGATTTGTTTGGAGATGCCGGGTTGTGATGTGAATAAGGCTTCGGCCGCTTCGGAAACGTTCAGGTTGTGCCGGTAAACTTCTAAGGCGTATTTTAATTGCTGTAATTTCATGTCGGGTCGGTGTGGGTCTGTGTCGGGTGGCTGAACATTGTTTATAATTTATCATATTTTCTTGCCGTTACGGTATGGGGCTTTGCCGTTGTGTTTGTTGTTTTTGTGCAACGGCAATCGTGCGATATGGAAAAAATCCCCCTAAAGTAATGACACGGAATTGATTTTTCGGCATGATAGACTATCAGGAAACAGGCTGTTTTACGGTTGTTTTCAGGCGTTGAGTATTGACAGTCCGCCCCCTGCTTCTTTATAGTGGAGACTGAAATATCCGATTTGCCGCCATGTTTCTACAGCGGCCTGTATGTTGGCAATTCAGCAGTTGCTTCTGTATCTGCTGTACAAATTTAATGAGGGAATAAAATGACCAAACAGCTGAAATTAAGCGCATTATTCGTTGCATTGCTCGCTTCCGGCACTGCTATGGCGAGCGAAGCCCATATCCACGGTTATACCGTGAGCGGCCAATCACAAGAAGTCGTACGCAACAACTACGGCGAATGCTGGAAAAACACTTACTTCGACAAAGCAACCCAAGGTCGCGTAGAGTGTGGCGATGCAGTTGAACCGGCTCCTGTTGCTGTTGTAGAGCAGGCTCCGCAATATGTTGACGAAACCGTTTCTCTGTCTGCCAAAACCCTGTTCGGTTTCGACAAAGACGTACTGCGTGCCGAAGCCCAAGACAACCTGAAAGTATTGGCCCAACGCCTGGGTCAAACCAACGTACAATCCGTACGTGTTGAAGGTCATACCGACTTCATGGGTTCTGAAAAATACAACCAGGCTCTGTCCGAGCGTCGCGCCAACGTAGTGGCAAACTACCTGGTCAGCAACGGTGTGCCTGCTTCTAAAACTTCTGCTGTCGGCTTGGGCGAATCTCAAGCGCAAATGACTCAAGTTTGTGAAGCTGAAGTTGCCAAACTGGGTGCAAAAGCCTCTAAAGCCAAAAAACGTGAGGCTCTGATTGCATGTATCGAACCTGACCGCCGTGTTGACGTGAAAATCCGCAGCATCGTAACCCGTCAGGTTGCTCCGGCTCATGTTCACACCCAACAATAAGCTTTAAAAGCATCTTGCCGATGGGTAGGGTTGGATTCCTCTCCTGTATAAGAGAAGAGGTTTACGTATCAAACTCTAATCGGTTCTGATGAAACAAAACAAACCCCGCTTTTGCGGGGTTTGTTTTTAGGATGCTTGAGGAAACGGTTATTGTCAGAATATGGGGTAGGGTTTATGCTCCATCAAAATCTTCCTGGTGTCTTGAAACTCCGGTTTTGAAGGCGATAGAATTTGGATTTGTTTGTGAGGGAACAAACTCTCTCAAATCAGTGCTGTACGCGGTGCTGCGTTTTATGTGCGGTACTGTGTAAAATACAGCAGATTAATAAAAATCAACATGGCGGTGCGTTCGGATATTTTGCGACATGAAAGAATTTGACTTCATCAAACGGTATTTGCAAACAGGTGCGGATAAGGATGTCGTATTGGGCATAGGCGACGATGCGGCGATTGTCCGCCCGCGTGAAGGCTTCGATTTGTGTTTCAGTGCGGATATGCTTTTGAAGGACAGGCATTTTTTTGCAGATGTCAAACCTGAAGACTTGGCTTGGAAGGTTTTGGCCGTCAATATTTCAGATATGGCGGCGATGGGTGCGATGCCGCGTTGGGTGTTGTTAAGTGCGGCGTTGCCCGAATTGGATGAGGTATGGCTGAAACGGTTTTGCGGCAGCTTTTTCGGTTTGGCAAAAAAGTTTGGCGTAACGTTAATCGGCGGCGATACGACCAAGGGCGATATGGCGTTCAATGTAACCATTATCGGCGAATTGCCGAAGGGTAGGGCGTTGCGGCGTGATGCGGCGGTTGCGGGCGACGATATTTGGGTGTCGGGGCGTGTCGGTATGGCGGCTGCGGCTTTGAACTGCCGTCTGAAACGGTGTGTGTTGCCGGATGATGTATTTGCCGAATGCGAACAAAAGCTGCTCCGCCCCGAGCCAAGGGTTGGGCTGGGGCTTGCGCTGTTGCCATTTGCCCGGGCGGCGCAGGATGTTTCAGACGGCCTCGCGCAAGATTTGGGGCATATCCTGACCGCTTCCGGCGTTGGGGCGGAAATTTGGGCCGATTCGCTGCCGTCTTTATCCGTATTGAAAGATATTTTGCCCCGAGCGCAATGGCTGTCTTATACTTTGGCCGGCGGCGATGATTACGAACTGGTATTTACCGCATCGGAAAGTTGCCGCGAAAGCGTGCTTGCCGCAGCAGAACGATGCGGCGTGCCGGTAACTCGTATCGGTAAAATCAATGGGGAATGCCGTCTGAAGGTTTTAGATGCCGGCGGCAGGGAATTGGAACTACATTCTTTAGGATTCGATCATTTTGGCTGACTTTAAACCTGATTGGGCGTGGCTGCGGCAGCGTCCCTTGCGTTTTTTGGCTTTCGGTTTCGGCAGCGGGCTGGCTCCGTTTGCGCCGGGAACATTCGGTACTTTGGCGGCACTGCCTTTGGCATTTGTGCTGATATTGGCGGGTGTGGACGGATGGCTGCTGGCATTGTTGTGCGCCGTGTTGTTTGTTTGGGGCATACGCATTTGCGCGTGTGCGGAAAAGGAAAGCGGCGTATCCGACCACGGCGGCATCGTGTGGGATGAAATCGTTGCGATGATGTTTGTGCTGGCGTTTGTGCCGTTCAGGTGGACGTGGTGGCTGGCGGCATTTGTTCTGTTCCGTCTGTTTGACGCGCTCAAACCGTCCCCCGTCGGTTGGTTTGACAAAAACCTGCACGGCGGTTTGGGCATTATGGCGGACGATATGGCGGCTGCGGTGATGACCTTGATTGTCTTGAGGATTGCAATGCTGTTTTAAACGGTGCTGCCTTGTAAAAATGCCGTCTGAAAGCCTTTCAGACGGCATTGTTTCGGAGGTTAACGCGTTACCGGTTTATATTTAATCCGTTTCGGTTTCGCGCCTTCTTCGCCCAAACGGCGTTTCTTGTCGGCTTCGTATTCCTGATAGTTGCCGTCGAAGAACACCCATTTGGAGTCGCCCTCGCAAGCCAAGATATGCGTGGCGATGCGGTCGAGGAACCAACGGTCATGCGAAATCACCATCACGCTGCCGGCAAATTCCAACAATGCGTCTTCCAGCGCGCGCAGGGTTTCTACATCAAGGTCGTTAGACGGTTCGTCCAGCAGCAACACATTGCCGCCGCTCAACAAGGTTTTCGCCAAGTGCAAACGTCCGCGTTCGCCGCCTGACAATTGACCTGAGATTTTGCTTTGGTCGCTGCCTTTAAAGTTGAAACGACCCAAATATTGGCGGGCGGGAATTTCAAACTGACCAACCTGCAAAATGTCGCGGCCTTCGGCGATGTTGTCGAACACGGTTTTGTCGTTTTGCAAACCTTCGCGGCTTTGGTCAATCAAGCTCATTTTCACGGTTTGACCGATTTTCACTTCGCCGGAATCAGGCTGCTCTTTGCCTGAAATCATTTTAAACAGCGTAGATTTACCCGCGCCGTTCGGACCGATGATGCCGACAATCGCGCCCGCAGGTACTTTAAAGCTCAAATCGTCAATCAGCACTTTATCGCCAAACGATTTGGAAACGTTCACAAATTCAATTACTTCGTTACCCAAACGTTCGGCAACAGGGATAAAGATTTCCTGAGTTTCGTTGCGTTTTTGGTATTCGTAGTTGCTCATTTCTTCAAAACGCGCCAGACGCGCTTTGGACTTGGCTTGGCGGCCTTTGGCATTTTGGCGTACCCATTCCAATTCCTGCTTCATCGCTTTCACGCGCGCAGCTTCGGATTTCGCCTCGTTTTCCAAACGTTTTTCTTTCTGCTCCAGCCAAGACGAGTAATTGCCTTTCCACGGAATGCCGTGTCCGCGGTCGAGTTCCAAAATCCATTCGGCGGCGTTGTCGAGGAAGTAGCGGTCGTGCGTTACCGCAACGACTGTACCGGGGAAGCGGACCAAGAATTGCTCCAGCCATTCGACAGATTCCGCGTCCAAGTGGTTGGTCGGCTCGTCAAGCAAAAGCATATCGGGCTTGCTCAACAAGAGTTTGCACAAAGCCACACGGCGTTTTTCACCGCCGGATAAATTGCCGATTTTGGCATCCCAATCAGGCAGGCGCAACGCGTCGGCAGCGATTTCCAATTCATGTTCCGCACCGCCGCCGGTAGACGAACCCGCCGCAATAATCGCTTCCAAGCGGCCCTGCTCTTCTGCCAACGCGTCAAAATCCGCATCAGGATTGGCATACTCGGCATACACTTCTTCCAAACGTTTCTGCGCCGCAGCCACTTCGCCCAAACCGCTTTCCACTTCCTCGCGCACGGTTTTTTCAGGATCAAGCTCCGGCTCTTGCGGCAGATAGCCGATTTTGATGCCGCCCATCGGCACGGCTTCGCCCTCGAATTCCTTATCCACACCCGCCATAATCCGCAGCACGGTGGACTTGCCCGCGCCGTTCAAACCGAGCAGGCCGATTTTCGCGCCGGGGAAGAAGGAAAGGGAAATATCTTTAATGATGGTTTTCTGCGGCGGCACAACCTTACTCACGCGCAGCATAGAATAGACGTATTGTTGAGACATGGTTTTTCTCGATTCGGTCAAACAAATTTCAGACGGCCCATTTTAACCGATTGCTCAAATACTTGCTTGTTCAAATGCCGTCTGAAAATAGAAATCAGCATCACAATATGCAGCAAAACCGAACCAATGCTTTCATTCTCCAAAATTTTCAACACGAAACCGTAAAAAATTTGATTTAAGCCAGTTTATCTTTGAACAAACGTTGCCAATAATCGATATGCTCCATAAAATGCGCCTATATCCTTGAAAGTACATAAACAAATAATAACGACAAAGAAACACCGCGCTAAAAACAACTTCAGATTTCCCAATACAAATACTTTTAAAATAAGGATTTGCCTCATGTCTGAACATACGCAAAAAACAACAAAACAAGGTTTGCCCTCACTGGCAAAAAGTACGATTTGGATGCTGAGCTTCGGCTATCTCGGCGTTCAGACGGCCTTTACCCTGCAAAGCTCGCAAATGAGCCGAATTTTTCAAACGCTAGGCGCAGACCCGCACAATTTAGGCTGGTTTTTCATCCTGCCGCCGCTGGCCGGTATGCTGGTTCAGCCGATTGTAGGCTACTACTCAGACCGAACTTGGATGCCGCGCCTGGGTGGCCGCCGCCTGCCCTATCTGCTTTACGGCACGCTGATTGCGGTCATCGTGATGATTCTGATGCCCAACTCGGGCAGCTTCGGTTTTGGCTACGCTTCTTTGGCGGCTTTGTCGTTTGGCGCGCTGATGATTGCGCTGTTGGACGTGTCGTCGAATATGGCGATGCAGCCGTTTAAGATGATGGTCGGCGACATGGTCAACGAGGAGCAGAAAAGCTACGCCTACGGGATTCAAAGTTTCTTAGCGAATACGGGCGCGGTTGTGGCGGCGATTCTGCCGTTTGTGTTCGCGTATATCGGTTTGGCGAATACGGCCGAAAAAGGCGTTGTGCCGCAGACCGTGGTTGTAGCATTCTATGTGGGCGCGGCGTTACTGATTATTACCAGTGCGTTCACGATTTTCAAAGTGAAGGAATACGATCCGGAAACCTACGCCCGCTATCACGGCATCGACGTCGCTGCGAATCAGGAAAAAGCCAACTGGTTCGAACTTTTGAAAACCGCGCCTAAAGCGTTTTGGACGGTTACTTTGGTACAATTCTTCTGCTGGTTTGCCTTCCAATATATGTGGACTTACTCGGCAGGCGCGATTGCGGAAAACGTTTGGCAGACAACCGATGCCTCTTCCGTAGGCTATCAGGAAGCAGGCAACTGGTACGGCGTTTTGGCGGCGGTACAATCCATTGCTGCCGTTATCTGCTCGTTTATTCTGGCAAAAGTACCGAATAAATACCATAAAGCCGGTTATTTCGGTTGCTTGGCTTTGGGTGCGCTCGGTTTCTTCTCCGTTTTCTTCATCAGCAACCAATACGCGCTGGTGTTGTCTTATACCTTAATCGGTATTGCGTGGGCCGGTATCATTACCTATCCTTTGACGATTGTGACCAATGCCCTCTCAGGCAAACACATGGGTACTTATTTGGGCCTGTTCAACGGTTCTATCTGTATGCCTCAAATCGTCGCTTCGCTGCTGAGTTTCGTCCTCTTCCCTATGCTGGGCAGCCATCAGGCAACCATGTTCTTGGTTGCCGGCGCAGTCTTGTTGATGGGGGCTTTCTCAGTATGCCTGATTAAAGAGACCCACGGCGAATAATCCGTTTCAACACCATCGGCAAAGGCCGTCTGAAACCTTTGCCGATCTGACAATTTTAATAACAGGAGCTTCATAAATGTACACGAGAATCATGGAAGTCAGCCCTTGGACACTGCGTTCGACAAAACTGGAAAAAGAGCACAAACGGCTGCAAGAGAGCCTGACCAGCTTGGGCAACGGCTATATGGGCATGCGCGGCAACTTTGAAGAAACCTACTCCGCCGACAGTCACTTGGGTACCTACATCGCCGGCGTGTGGTTCCCCGACAAAACCCGCGTCGGCTGGTGGAAAAACGGCTATCCTAAATATTTCGGCAAAGCCATCAATGCGCTCAATTTCAGCAAAGTCAAAATCTTTGTCGACGGACAAGAGGTGGACTTGGCGAAAAACGACGTTGCCGACTTCTCCGTTGAACTCGATATGCAGCACGGCGTGTTGCGCCGCTCGTTCACCGTATTCGGCGTGCGTTTCGATGTGTGCAAATTCCTGTCCGTCGCGCAAAAAGAGCTGGCTCTCATCCGCTGGGAAGCCGTATCCGTTGACGGCAAAACCCACCAAGTCCGCATCGATTCCATCATCGACGCCGACGTGAAAAACGAAGACTCCAACTACGAAGAAAAATTCTGGCAGGTATTGGACAAAGGCGTTTCAGACGGCCTCTCCTACATTGCCACCCAAACCGTCGCCAATCCTTTCGGCGTGGAACAATTCATCGTCAACGCCGAGCAAACCTTCGCCGGCAGCTTCAAAGCTCTCGGCGGCAGCCAAACCGACTGGCAGGTCTCCAATTCTTTCGAAGCCGAAGTCGGCGGCACGCCCGAAACCTTTGAAAAACGCGTGATTGTTACCACCAGCCGCGATTATCAAGGCTTGGACGCAGTGAAAGCCGCAGGCCGCTCCTTGTCGGAAAAAATCGCAGACGTTGCGTTTGAAACCTTGCTGGACGCACACAAAGCAGGCTGGCTGCACCGTTGGGAAATCGCCGACGTGGTCATCGAAGGCAGCGACGAAGCGCAACAAGGCATCCGCTTCAACCTGTTCCAACTGTTCTCCACCTACTACGGCGAAGACGCGCGCCTGAACATCGGCCCCAAAGGCTTTACCGGAGAAAAATACGGCGGCGCAACCTATTGGGATACTGAAGCCTACGCCGTACCGCTCTACCTCGCGCTGGCTAAACCCGAAGTTACCCGCAACCTGCTGCAATACCGCCGCAACCAACTGCCGCAGGCGCAACACAACGCGTGCGAACAGGGCTTGGCGGGCGCACTTTATCCGATGGTAACGTTTACGGGCATTGAGTGCCACAACGAATGGGAAATTACCTTTGAAGAAATCCACCGCAACGGCGCGATTCCTTACGCCATCTACAACTACACCAACTACACCGGCGATGAAAGCTATCTTGCCAAAGAAGGCTTGGAAGTCTTGGTCGAAGTGTCCCGCTTCTGGGCGGACCGCGTCCACTTCTCCAAACGCAACGGCAAATACATGATTCACGGCGTAACCGGCCCGAACGAATACGAAAACAACATCAACAACAACTGGTACACCAACACCCTCGCCGCATGGGTATTGGACTACACCCGCGAGGCCTTGGCGAAATACCCTCGTCCCGATTTGAACGTGAGTGCCGCCGAGTTGGAAAAATGGGCGGACATCAGCGCCAATATGTACCGTCCGCATGACGAAGAACTCGGCGTATTCGTGCAGCACGACGGCTTCCTCGACAAAGACATCCGCCCCGTGTCCGCGCTTTCGCCCGATGATTTGCCGCTCAACCAGAAATGGTCGTGGGACAAAATCCTGCGTTCGCCCTTCATCAAACAGGCGGACGTATTGCAAGGCATCTACTTCTTCGGCGACCGTTTCAACATGGACGAAAAACGTCGCAACTTCGATTTCTACGAACCGATGACCGTGCACGAAAGCTCGTTGTCGCCATGTATCCACTCTATTCTTGCTGCCGAACTGGGCAAAGAAGAAAAAGCTGTGGAAATGTACCAGCGCACCGCCCGCCTGGACTTGGACAACTACAACAACGACACCGAAGACGGCCTGCACATCACCTCCATGACCGGCTCGTGGCTCGCCATCGTCCAAGGTTTCGCCCAAATGAAAACCTGGGGCGGCAAACTCAGCTTCGCCCCGTTCCTGCCGAGTGCTTGGACAGGCTACGCCTTCCATATCAACTACCGAGGCCGTCTGATTAAAGTCGCAGTCGGCAAAGAAAACGTCGTCTTCACCCTGCTCAAAGGCGAGCCGCTCGATTTGCAGGTGTACGGCAAAGACATCACACTCAACGGCAGCCACACTGTCGCGTTGGAAAAATAAGGAGGGCGAAAAATGACGTTTACCGCAGTGCTCTTTGACCTCGACGGCGTCATCACCGACACCGCCGAATACCACTACCGCGCATGGAAAAAGCTCGCCGAAGAACTGGGCATCGGCATCGACCGCAAGTTTAACGAGCAGCTCAAAGGCGTGTCGCGCGACGATTCGCTCAAACGCATCCTCGCACACGGCGGCAAAACCGTCGGCGAAGCCGAGTTTGCCGAACTGACCCGCCACAAAAACGACAACTACGTCGAGATGATTCAGGCAGTCAAACCCGAAGACGTGTACCCCGGCATTTTGCCGCTGCTGGAAGCATTGAAAGTAAACGGCAAAAAAATCGCCCTCGCGTCCGCCAGTAAAAACGGCCCGTTCCTGCTCGAACGCATGGGGCTGACCCACTTCTTCGACGCCATTGCCGACCCTGCTGCCGTCGCGCATTCCAAACCCGCCCCCGACATCTTCCTCGCCGCTGCCGAGGGCGTGGGTGCGGACATCCGCCGCTGCATCGGCATCGAAGACGCAGCGGCAGGAGTAGCCGCCATCAAAGCCGCCGGCGCCTTGCCCATCGGCGTGGGCAAAGCCGAAGACTTGGGCAGCGACATCGCGCTGGTGTCCGGCACCGCCGAGCTGACCTACGCCTACCTGCAAAACGTGTGGGAACAGTCGGGCAGGTAAAGCACGTCAGATAAAGTGTCAAGGAAGTAAAAGGCCGTCTGAAAAATATTTCAGACGGCCTTTCTGCTTTTATAGTGGATTAACAAAAACCAGTACGGCGTTACCTCGCCTTAGCTCAAAGAGAACGATTCTCTAAGGTGCTGAAGCACCAAGTGAATCGGTTCCGTACTATTTGTACTGTCTGCGGCTTCGTTGCCTTGTCCTGATTTTTGTTAATCCACTATAGAACAGAATGATAACCCAACTTACGCAACCCTAAAAACTGAATGCCAATTTCTTAACCATGCTATTCAAATTTATTTGAACGATTTTTTTTTCTAACCAGTCAACCTTAACAATCACTATTAAAATGCGCACCGATGTTCTGTCTCCACCTGTATGCGGCTTGGGCGACGGCGAGGCTGCATTCGAGTAGGTTGCGGTTTTCGTATTCGGACGCGGTGTGCGGTTCGGTTTGGTTTTGCTTCCAAAGCCGCAGCTGGGCGATGGCGCGGCGCAGGCCGGTATCGTTGCGGAGGATGCCCAGATGGCGTTGGTTGAACGCTTGCAGGGTGGGGCGGCTGAATGCGTTTTGGAGGCCGTCTGAAAAGATGCCTGCTTCGGCGGTGGGGCTTTCAGACGGCCTTTGGGGCGGTGCGGTTTGGAACGCTTGTCCGTCCGCGATGGTTTGGGCGGCAAGCCTGGCGGTAACGACGCATTCGAGCAGGGAGTTGCTGGCGAGGCGGTTGGCTCCGTGCAAGCCGGTGCAGGCGGTTTCGCCTAAGGCGTAGAGCTGCGGCAGGGAGGTTCTGCCGCAGGGGTCGGTTTGGATGCCGCCGCAGGTGTAGTGCTGCACGGGGCGGACGGGGATGGCTTGGCGCGTGATGTCCAGGCCGCATTGGGATAAACAGTACCGATGGATGGAAGGGAAATGCCGGCGGACGAACGCTGCGGGTTGATGGCTGATATCGAGCGAGACGAAATCTTGCGTTTGTTTGGCGATTTCGGCGGCGATGGCGCGGGCAACGATGTCGCGCGGCGCGAGTTCGGCGCGGCGGTCGTAATGCGGCATAAACCGTTCGCCCGCTTGGTTGGTCAGGATGCCGCCTTCGCCGCGCACGGCTTCGGAAATCAGGAAGGTGCGGCCGTTTTCAGACGGCCTTGCCAAGCCTGTGGGGTGGAATTGGATAAATTCGAGGTTTTCGACTGCGCAGCCTGCGCGTATCGCCATGGCGATGGCGTCGCCCGTGCATTCGGGCGGCGTGGTGGTGGCGGCGTAAATTTGTCCGAGGCCGCCGCCTGCGAGTACGGTATGGAGTGCGCGGATGCGGTGGGTTTCTTGCGTTCGGCGGTCGAGGACGGTCAGTCCGCACGCCGCACCTGATTCGGTTTGAATGTCCAACGCCATCTGCCGCTCGCAAACGCGGATGTTCGGGCGGCGGCGTATTTGGGTAATCAGGCTCTGCATGACGGCTTCGCCCGTGTAGTCGGCGACGTGGGCGATTCGGCGGCAGGTGTGCCCGCCTTCGCGTGTCAGGTGCAGACCGTTATTATTTTGGTCGAACGCCACGCCCTGCGCCAGCAGCCATTCGATTGCCGGTTTGCCCTGCGACAGGATGGTGCGGACGGCGGCTTCGTTGCACAAACCTGCGCCCGCTTCCAAAGTATCGGCAACGTGTTTTTCGATGTCGTCCTCTCCCGACCACGCCGCCGCAATCCCGCCTTGCGCATGACGGCTGGCGGTGTCGTCCAGCCGGTTTTTGCACAAAATGACGATGCAGAACGATTCAGGCAGCGACAGGGCGAGCGTCAGTGCCGCCAGCCCGTTTCCGGCAATCAATACGTCGCAATCGGTTTGCATGGTGTTGTCCTTGTTTGAGAGGTCGTCTGAAACGGCAATATGGACGGCAAATCAGGCGGGGCCCATGCCGTTGAACACATCCCCGCGTTTGAGTCCTGCCGCGAAGTCGAGCATACGCTGCAAAGGCAGTTTGGCGGCTTCGCCCAGCTTCCTGTCCAACAGTATTTCGTTGCGTCCGCTTGTCAGGGCGTATTTGATGCCGCCCAGCGAATTCATCGCCATCCACGGGCAGAACGCGCAGCTTTTGCAGCTTCCGCCGTTGCCTGCCGTCGGGGCGGCGATAAATTCTTTGTCGGGCGCCTGCTTTTGCATTTCGTGCAGGATGCCCAAATCGGTTGCCACGATGAATTTTTTTTCGGGACGCGATACGGCGGCTTTCAGCAGTTTGCTGGTCGAGCCGACCACGTCGCCCAGTTCAATGACGCTTTGCGGCGATTCGGGATGAACCAGCACCACCGCGTCGGGGTGTTCCGTCTTCAACGCCGCCAGCTCCTGCCCTTTGAATTCGTTGTGGACGATGCACGAACCCTGCCACAACAGCATATCCGCGCCCGTTTCGCGGCGGATGTAGTCGCCGAGGTGGCGGTCGGGTCCCCAAATCAGTTTCTCGCCGCGCGATTTCAGATACGACACGATTTCCAACGCCACCGAAGACGTTACCACCCAATCGGCACGCGCTTTCACGGCGGCGGAAGTGTTGGCGTACACCACCACCGTGCGGTCGGGGTGTTGGTCGCAAAACGCCGAAAACGCCTCTTCCGGACAGCCCAAATCCAAAGAACATTCCGCTTCCAAATCAGGCATCAGCACCGTTTTTTCAGGGCAGAGGATTTTCGCGCTCTCACCCATGAATCGCACGCCCGCCACCACCAATGTACCGGCTTCGTGTTCCGCGCCGAAGCGTGCCATTTCCAGCGAATCGCCCACACATCCGCCCGTTTCCAAAGCCAAATCCTGAATCAGCGGGTCAACATAATAATGCGCCACCAAAACCGCGTTTTTCTCCTCCAGCAAAGCCTTGATTTCGTCTTTCAGACGGCCTGCCGTCTCGCGGTCGGGCGTATCGGCAACCTTCGCCCACGCCTGACGGATTTGGCAGGCGGAAGTCGGCGTTTGGATGAGGGGCATATCGTAGTCGAACGAGCGGCGGGCGGCGGTTTGCATGATGTTTCCTTGTAGCTGGTTTTTGAGGCGGCATGAAGGTTTGCTGTCTGTTTTTCAAACTGTTTTTACATTATGCTCAACTTGAGTATAATATGCAAGGTCGTCTGAAAACAGGTTTGCGATACCGCAAAACCGACCTGCTTGTTCCGACAAGCCGCTTTGGTTTATAGTGGATTAACAAAAATCAGGACAAGGCGACGAAGCCGCAGACAGTACAAATAGTACGGCAAGGCGAGGCAACGCTGTACTGGTTTAAATTTAATCCACTATACAATAAAGCCTTTCCCAACCGCAGAAAGCCGAGCATGGATGCCTACCCCGAAGCCGAAGCCCCGCCGCAAAGCATCGTCGAGTTGGTTCCCGTATTGATTGCCGTTACCGACGGCGGCCTGCGGGTATTGACCGTCGCCCAAGGCACGCTCCTGCCCAACGGCCCGCTCTCCCCCCTGCGCAATTCCCTGCAGGCGGGCGTGAAGCTGTGGGTCGCCAAGCAGACTTCGCAGCCTATGGGCTATGTGGAACAGCTTTACACCTTTGTCGATACCCACCGCCGCAACGAACACGGCATGCCCGTCTTGTACGTCAGCTATTTGGGGCTGGTGCGCGAGGCAGCCGACAGCATCCTGCATCCCGACGCGAAATGGCAGGACTGCTACGGCTATTTCCCGTGGGAAGACTTGCGCACCGACGGCGGACAGCGCGACGCCGTCGTCAGCCGACTGCGCATTTGGGCAAACTCGGCGGACACGGAGGAAGTGCGTCAAATGCGGCTCAAGCGCATTCATTTGTGTTGGGGGGTCGAACCGGAAAACTGGTCGGAAGAATACGTTTTGCAACGCTATGAAATGTTGTATGAAAGCGGCCTGATAGCGGAGGCCGCCGAGCCGCAGGCAAACTTCGACTTCGCGCTTACGGGGCAGCCCATGCGCCACGACCACCGCCGCGTACTGGCGACCGCCCTGTCTCGCCTGCGCGCCAAAATCAAATACCGCCCCGTGATTTTTGAACTGATGCCGCCCGAATTCACGCTGCTGCAACTGCAAAACAGTGTCGAAGCCATCAGCGGCAGATTGCTGCACAAGCAAAACTTCCGCCGTCAGATTCAGCAGCAAAACCTCATCGAGCCGTCGGATACCGGCGTATCGGGCAGCAAAGGCCGTCCCGCGCAGCTTTGCCGCTTCCGCGATGACGTCCTGCCCGACAGGCTGATTTCGGACATCGGATTGCCGCTGGGCAGCCGTTAGCCCGTTTTCAGACGGCATCAAATGAAGTTTTGCCCCATCGGTGCAACATCCATCTTTTTCAACAAAGGAAA
Source organism: Neisseria sp. LACPHL-SPEC-2024-00856 (assembly GCF_047915665.1). Taxonomy (NCBI): domain Bacteria; kingdom Pseudomonadati; phylum Pseudomonadota; class Betaproteobacteria; order Neisseriales; family Neisseriaceae; genus Neisseria; species Neisseria sp. LACPHL-SPEC-2024-00856. The sequence goes on along the minus strand of NZ_JBLRPR010000002.1, from coordinate 294,312 downwards.
CTCCATGCCGTCTGAGAACACCCTTTTTCCCCTGCCCGACACCCTGTTGCGCCCCATGGTGGAACAAGCCTTGAGCGAAGATTTGGGCAGGCGCGGCGACATTACGTCCGCCGCCGTCATCGCGCCTGACAAAACCGCCAAACTCTTCCTCGTCAGCCGCGAAAACGGCGTCATCGCCGGCATGGACTTGGCGCGCCTCGCCTTTCAGACGATGGATCCGTCCGTCCGCTTTCAAGCTGAAATCCAAGACGGGCAAACCGTCCGCGCAGGTCAGACGCTTGCCGCCGTCGAAGGCAACGCCCGCGCCCTGCTCGCCGCCGAACGCACCGCGCTCAACTACCTCACGCACTTAAGCGGCATCGCCACCGCCACCGCGCGTGCCGTTGCCGAAGTCGCCGAATACGGTACAGATATCGTGTGCAGCCGCAAAACCATCCCCCTGCTGCGCGTCCTGCAAAAATACGCCGTCAGGGCGGGCGGCGGCGTGAACCACCGCATGGGTTTGGACGATGCCGTACTCATCAAAGACAACCACCTCGCCTATTGCGACAGCATCGCCCAAGCCGTTCGGCAGGCAAAACAGGTGGTCGGAGCATTGACCTGCGTGGAAATCGAAGTGGACACGTTGGCACAACTGGACGAAGCCATCGCAGCGGGCGCGGAACGGATTTTGCTGGACAACATGGACGACGAAACCCTGAAAGAAGCGGCAAACCGCTGCCACACGCAAACTGTCCATCCCCACACCCTCTATTGCGAAGCATCGGGCGGCATCGGCTTCGACCGACTGAAGCGCGTGGCACAAACCGGCGTGGACGGCATCGCCCTCGGCTATCTGACCCACAGCAGCCGTTCGTTGGACATAGGTCTGGATTTTGTGGCGTGAGTTTTAGGGTGTAGGCGGCTGTCTGATATGTCAGGCAAGGAACCGCTTAACCGTAATCCGGTTATTGCCTCAAGGAGGAAATGCCGTCTGAAAGATTCTTCAGACGGCATTTTTCGTGAAGGTTGTGATGCTTTAGAAAAAACAGCATTTCAGGCAGGCGCAATTTAGGCATTTCGGCATTGGAACCATTTGATGAACGGTAGCCGAAAGATACTTCATTAACGGAGCGGTCAGCCGGAACACCTATCCAATGCACCCATATCTGCACATACCACCACCGCGTCTTTCACTACCGTCGGCAACGCTAAAGCCATATCGGTATGTATCTGGTTTTTCTTGTCGAGGATGCGGTGCATCGTTAGGAAGGCACGACCGATGCACATCTTGCCCGTATCGTCGGCGGCGATGATGAAATGCCGAACCGGATGTTGGCGTTGGACAGCCTGTCGCGCAGAACGGCCTTGATTCACGGAAAATATCCATAATGGTTTTCTTAAAAAATACGGATGATTCCGCTCGGCGGCAGGGCAGGGGAAAGGACAGAGGCGGCAGTTTTATGCCGTCTGAAAGCCTGTCTTTACGCTTGTTTGCAAAAATAGTGGGAAAAGGAACATACAATCCTGTACAATGAGCCATAAACAATTGATTTATAATATAATTTATAAAGATAATCAAAATCATCCATATCTGCCGCCCGTCAATCCGCTTGGCGGGCGGAAAAGGTTTTAGGAATACCGATGAACACAATACCGCTCCACACCATACTCAAACTTATGGCGCATCCCGAACGTATGGCGATACTGATCCAACTGTTGGACAGCGAACGCAATATCGTCGAACTGGCAAAATCCTTATCCCTGTCGGCTACCGCAGTTTCCAACCATTTGAACCGCCTGCGCGTGGAAGGTCTAGTCGATTTTACGCGTTACCACCGCATTATCGAATACCGCCTGATTTCCGAAGACGCGGCGGTGATTCTGCACACGGTTCGCGATTTGGAAAACAAACGCGTGGCATAGTGTTAGAATCCTTTCCTTTTGCCGTCTGAACGTTTCAGACAGCATTTTTCGGAAATGTTATGAAAATCACCACTTGGAACGTCAATTCGCTCAATGTACGTCTGCCGCAGGTGCAAAACCTGCTTGCCGATAATCCGCCGGATATCCTTGTTTTACAAGAACTCAAGCTCGATCAGGACAAGTTTCCCGCCGCCGCCTTGCAGATGATGGGCTGGCACTGTGTTTGGAGCGGGCAGAAAACCTACAACGGCGTGGCAATTGTCAGCCGCAGCGCGCCGGAAGACGTGCATTTCGGTTTGCCCTCCCTGCCGGACGATCCGCAACGGCGCGTGATTGCGGCAACCGTCGGCGGCGTGCGCGTCATCAATGTCTATTGCGTCAACGGCGAGGCTTTGGACAGCCCCAAATTCAAATATAAGGAACAGTGGTTTGCCGCATTAACCGAATTTGTCCGCGACGAAATGACCCGCTACGGCAAACTGGTGCTGCTGGGCGATTTCAATATCGCGCCTGCCGATGCGGACTGTTACGACCCTGAAAAATGGTATGAAAAAATCCACTGTTCGTCCGTCGAACGGCAGTGGTTTCAAAATCTGCTGGATTTGGGATTGACCGACAGTTTGCGCCATATCCATCCCGAAGGTGCGTTTTACACATGGTTCGACTATCGCGGCGCGATGTTCCAGCGCAAACTGGGCCTGCGTATCGACCATATATTGGTTACGTCCGAAATGGCGGCCGTTTTGAAGGATGTCCGCGTCGATTTGGAGACGCGCGCGCTGGAGCGTCCGAGCGACCACGCGCCCGTGTGTGCGGAATTCGATTGGTAGGATGAAAGGCAGATGCCGTCTGAAACCGTTTTCGGGTTTCAGACGGCATCTTTGTTTGAAGGTTCAAACCGTGTATCGGTAAAGCGCAATCATCAGCGGCATGGTGATGACGCACAGCAGGGTAGTGATGCCGTAAATCGCGCTTGCCTTGCATGCGTCGTTGCCGTATACGACCGCCATTTGCGTGATGGTTGCCGCCGATGGGCTGATGGTGGCGAGAAAGCTGATGAGGACGACGGTTTCGGACAGGGCGTTGAGGTGTGCCAGCCCCGACAGTTTGACGACGGCAAGCAGTATCAGCGGAATCAGAATCAGCCGCAGGAATGCCACGGCATATAGCCTTGCCGAACACAAAAGCGCGTGCGGCGGCACGGAGGCTATCAGCATTCCGGCAACAATCATGGCAACCGGTCCGATCATGCTGCCGACGGCGGCGAGGGTGTTGTCCATCAGGCGGGGCAGTTTGATTTGGAAGGCAAACATCAGCAGTCCGGTAAAAATGCAGAGGATGTTGATGTTGGTCAGGATGGTTTTCCATGAAAGCCTGACGTTGCCCGAGACCAGCAGGCGCAGGTGCGTCCAAAACAGGACGGTTTGCACGATGATGAAGCCGCCGGTGTAGATGACCCACTCCGAACCGAAAACGGACATGACCAGCGGAATAATCAGGTTGCCCGAATTGCTGTACACCATCGCGGCGTGTTCCAGACTGTCGAGCCTGAGCAGCTTTTTCAGGATTTTGCCGATGGCAATCAGCAGGATGTGGAAGAGGACGGCGAGCTTGACTGAAAGCAGCAGACCTTGTGCCACTTCGGGCGTGTAGCCGATTTGGAAGGCGTGCAGCATTACCGACGGGCTGATGAGGTAGAGGGCGATGACCGACAGCGGATAGCTGTTTTCCGATTTGAGCAGCCCCGATTTCACCAAACCGATGCCCATAAAAACAATCAGTGTCAGTTCGGCGATTTTGCCTGCAAGGAGCAGGGCGGTATCCATAGAATCACCGTGTCAGAAAAAAGGGAAAGATTGTACGCCTGCGGGCGCAAATACGGAAATGCCGTCTGAAAAGCATTCAGACGGCATTGGCGTTGCAGGGCGCGTTATATGTGCCGTGCGGCATTGACGGCGCGTTGGTCGGGGTTAATCAGGATTTCGACGCGGCGGTTTTGTGCGCGGCCTTCAGCCGTAGCGTTGGAAGCGGCAGGCATATGCGAGCCGTAGCCGTAAACCGCCAGTCGCGAAGCCGCCACGCCGCGCGTCTGCAGATAGTAGGCAACCGCTTGGGCGCGGTGTTGGGAAAGCGGGTTGTTGACGGCATCCGAACCCGTGTTGTCGGTGTGGCCGTTGATGGTCAGCGTGGTATCCGGATATTGCACCAGCGTTTGTGCGGCAGTATTCAGCGCAAATTGCGCATTGTCGCTTAAAACCGCGCTGCCTGTGGCAAAGGTAACGTTTTCGGGCATTACCAGCTTAATCTGGTTGCCTTGGCGTTGAACCTGGACTTGTGTGCCGGTAAGGCTTTGGCGGAGCCGCTGCTCTTGATAGTCCATATAACCGCCGATGCCCGCGCCGATTGCGCCGCAGGCAAGCGCGGAATTGCGTGCGCCTTTGCCGCTGTGGGTCAGTGCGCCGACGATGCCGCATACTGCCGCGCCGCCCAAACCGTACATGGCGGATTTGCTTGGGGACTGCTGTCCGGTTACAGGGTCGGCAACGCAGCCGGAAAGCGCGAGTGCGGATGCGGTCAGCACGACGGTAAAGGGTTTGAAGAAAGCCATAATGTGTCCTTTTTCGGGTATAAAGGCCGATGATAAACAATCATGCCGTCCAAATAAGCGGCGTTAACCTGAAATTACCCGATTTTTCCCGAAACAACACCGGTTTGTCGGTATTTGCGCCGAAACTTCCGCCATATCCACAAAAAACGGACCTTGACGTCGTAACCGACCGAGCCAGCACCCAGTATCAGCAATACCGCCGAAACGGGCAGGGCGAAGTGGTGTCCGATTTTATGGTAGCCCCACGCACCGATGATGCCGCCGAGCAGAAAGGCCTGCATCATGCCGCTGAGCAGCCACATTTTGGGTTTGTTGACGCGGACGTGCGGCAGGCGGGGATGGTGGGTTTTGGAGTAATACAGGGCGCGTGAGATTTCGATGCCCAAGTCGGTCGCCGTACCCGTCATGTGGGTCGAGCGGATGGCACCGCCCGATAAAAGCGTCATGACTGTGTTGTGCATCCCCATGATGAAGCAGAGCAAGAACAGCGCGAGGGAAGGGAAGACCAAGCCTCCGTCCGTATCCCATTGCAGCGCGGTAATGCCGAACAGGCCGAAAACCAGCAGGTAAACCGCTTCCAGCCACATCGACAACCCGTAGCTGCCCCGAAAGCGCATTTGCTGCGTCCATAAAATCACCCAGCCCGAATGCGCCGCACCCGCGATGAAACACAACACGCTGACCATCGCCACCGCTGCCGCCGTCCATTGCTTCAGATATACCATGTCCGCCAGCAGCGACATCGAGCCGGTAACGTGCGACGTGTAGCGGGCAAATGCAAAAAAACCGCCGGCATTGATTGCGCCTGCCAGCAGCGACATGATGTAGCCCAATCGGCGGAAACGCGCATCCGAAATGTGGTGTTCGTGCAGGTAGGGGCGGTCGGCCTGCCAAAACGGCGGGATGTGGTGGCGGCTGCGGCGGGCGTGTTTGGCGTGGCGGTCGGATTCGTTCATAATGGGCGGACGGTTCGGAAAGCATGTTCAAGAACCGCATTTTATAGCGAAAACAATCTAGGGGCGAACTTCACAAATTTTTGAAAAGAGCGTACATTGAATCTGTTTCCGAGGAGGGTAGAACACCATGCGCCGATACATCGCGGCCGCCGCCGCAATACTCATACTGACTGCCTGCGCCACACCCGAACAGCAGGCGGCATACCGTCAGGCACAGCAACGCTACGAACAGGACCTGCAAGTCGCCCTTGCAGCGCAATGCGACCGCGAGACTGCACAGCTTATCCGCCGTCAGTTCGATTCAGGATATGCGCCCATGCCCGATGCCGAAAGACAGATATTTAAAACACGCTATACCGAAAAGCTTTCCGATCCCATGTTCCAAGCCTGTTACAAAATGGCGTGGCAGAACTACATCTCGCAACAGCAGCTGAAAGAAGTACGCCTGTCGCGCTATTACGACGATTGGGGCTATCCGTTTTACCGTCCCTGGTGGTAGTCAGAAGCGGCAGTATATGCCGTCTGAACGTGCCTACTGTCTATAAACCGCAATACCGTTTACAATGACCGCCTGTTTCATCACATACCCGAACATAACAATGAAAATCAGGCTGGGGCGGCATGACGCGCCCGACTTTCCACAGGGTGCCGCCGTAACCATAGGTAACTTCGACGGCGTGCACCTCGGACACAAACACATCCTCCAAAAACTCCGCCTCGAAGCCGACACGCGCGGATTACCCGTCGTGGCCGTCGTTTTCGAACCGCAACCTAAAGAATTTTTTGCAAGCCGCACCGGCAAAACCCCGCCGTGCCGCATCAGCCCCCTGCGTACCAAGCTGGAATTGCTGGAAGGCACGGGCTGCGTCGATGCCGTCTGGGTTTTGCGTTTCGACAGGAATTTTTCCGAAATATCCGCGCAGGGGTTTATCGACCGCCTGCTGCGTCAAACCTTGAATACGCGCTATTTGCTCGTCGGCGACGATTTCCGTTTCGGTGCGGGGCGGGAAGGCTGTTTTGAACTTTTGGCACAACAGCCCGATATGCAAACCGAGCGCACGCCTTCCGTCATCGTCGAAGACATCCGCACCAGCAGCACCGCCGTCCGCCAAGCCCTTTCAGACGGCAACCTTGCCTATGCGAAAAAACTTTTGGGGCACGACTACGTTTTGGGGGGCAGGGTGGTGCACGGCAGAAAACTCGGGCGCACCTTAAACGCCCCGACCGCCAACATCCGCCTGCCCGGTCACCGTTATGCCCTCGGCGGCGTGTTTGTCGTCGAAGCGGACGGCGTGTTCGGCACGCGGCGCGGCGTGGCGAGCTTCGGCTTCAATCCCACTGTTGATAGCGGCTGTTCTCAAAAGCTTGAAGTCCACCTGTTCGACTTTCAAGGCGATTTGTACGGGCAGGGGCTGAACGTCCGCTTCCTGCACAAACTGCGCGATGAGGAAAAGTTTGACGGTATGGAAGAACTGAAAAGGCAGATTGAAGCCGATATGGAAGCCGCAAGGCGTTGGTAGAAAAACCTTATACAAACCATCCGATTGGGCTACAATCAACCTTTTAACTGTTCGGACGGCACAGGGTTTTCCCGTTGTGAAATACTATTTGGGGCGCAATGCCGTCTGAAACCGAAATTATTGTAACAATAGAGATTAAAAAATGACCGATTACAGTAAAACCGTCAACCTGCTCGAGAGCCCGTTTCCGATGCGCGGCAATCTTGCCAAGCGCGAGCCTGCATGGCTGAAAAGCTGGTACGAGCAAAAACGCTACCAAAAACTGCGCGAAATCGCCAAAGGCCGTCCGAAGTTCATCCTGCACGACGGCCCGCCGTATGCCAACGGCGACATCCACATCGGTCACGCCGTCAACAAAATTCTCAAAGACATCATTATCCGCAGCAAAACCCAAGCCGGTTTCGACGCGCCTTATGTGCCGGGTTGGGACTGTCACGGTTTGCCTATCGAAGTGATGGTAGAAAAGCTGCACGGCAAAGACATGCCCAAAGTGCGTTTCCGCGAATTGTGCCGCGAATACGCCGCCGAACAAGTTGCCCGTCAGAAAAAAGACTTTATCCGCTTGGGCGTGTTGGGCGATTGGGATCATCCTTACCTGACCATGGATTTCAAAACCGAAGCAGATACCGTGCGTATGCTCGGTGAAATCTACAAATCCGGCTATCTCTACCGGGGCGCGAAACCGGTTCAATTCTGCTTGGACTGCGGTTCTTCGCTGGCGGAAGCGGAAGTGGAATACAAAGACAAAGTATCGCCTGCGATTGACGTTGCCTATCCGTTTAAAGACACTGCCGCGCTTGCCGCCGCATTCGGTTTGGCAGGTATCGAAGGTAAAGCGTTTGCCGTTATCTGGACAACCACGCCTTGGACGCTGCCTGCGAGCCAAGCCGTGTCGGCCGGCGCGGACGTGGTGTATCAATTAATCGATACGCCCAAAGGCAAATTGGTGCTGGCGAAAGATTTGGCGGAAGACGCTTTGAAACGCTACGGCTTTTCAGACGGCATTGCCATCCTTGCCGAAACCACCGGCGACAAGCTGGAAAACCTGCATATGAACCATCCGTTTTTGGAACGCGATATTCCTATGCTCAACGGCGACCACGTTACCACCGATGCCGGTACCGGCTTGGTGCACACCGCTCCCGCGCACGGTTTGGAAGACTACGCCGTCTGCAACAAATACGGCATCGAGCTTTACAACCCCGTCAACGCCGAGGGCAAATACATTAGCGAAACGCCGCGCGTTGCCGGTATGCGTGTTTGGGAGGCGAACCCCGTCATCCTGCAATGGCTGGAAGAAACCGGCAACCTCTTGGCAAACAGTAAAATCGAACACAGCTACGCCCACTGCTGGCGGCACAAAACGCCGCTGATTTACCGCGCGACAGGTCAATGGTTTGTCGGTATGGACAAAGCCGGTGCCGACGGCAAAACCCTGCGCGACAAAGCCATCAAAGCCGTGGACGATACCGAGTTTTTCCCGTCTTGGGGGCGCGCGCGTTTGGAAGCGATGATTGAAGGCCGTCCCGACTGGGTGGTTTCGCGCCAACGCTATTGGGGCACGCCGATGACTTTCTTTGTTCACAAAGAAACCGGTGAACTGCATCCGAACTCTGCCGAGTTGTTGGAAAAAGTTGCCCAAAAAATCGAAGAAAAAGGCATCGAAGCGTGGTTCTCACTCGATAAGAGCGAATTATTAAGCGCGGAAGATTGCGAACATTACGACAAACTTTCCGATACGATGGACGTATGGTTCGACTCCGGCTCGACCCATTATTCCGTCTTGAAACAACGCGAAGAATTGGAATGGCCGGCGGATTTGTATCTCGAAGGCAGCGACCAGCACCGGGGCTGGTTCCAATCGTCTATGCTGACCGGCTGCGCCTCATCAATGGGTCGCGCGCCGTACAAACAGCTTCTGACCCACGGTTTCGTGGTGGATCAAAACGGGCGCAAAATGTCGAAATCCATCGGCAACGTCGTCGCGCCGCAAGAAGTGTATAACGAGTTCGGCGCGGACATCCTGCGCCTGTGGGCGGCATCCACCGATTACAGCGGCGAATTGGCGATTTCCAAAGAAATCCTCAAGCGCGTAACCGAAAGCTACCGCCGTATCCGCAATACCTTGAGCTTTTTGTTTGCCAACTTGAGCGACTTTAATCCGATTGAAGATGCTGTTCCACAAGCAGAAATGGTGGAAATCGACCGCTACGCCCTGGTATTGGCGAGGCGGCTGCAAGAACGCGTTGCCGGTGATTTTTATCCGCGTTATGCCTTCCACTTTGCCGTGAAAGAAATGGTTTCTTTCTGCTCGGAAGACTTGGGCGCGTTCTACCTCGACATCCTGAAAGACCGCCTCTACACCACCCAAGCCGACAGCCGCGCCCGCCGCAGCGCGCAAACCGCCCTGTACCACATCACGCGCAGCCTGGTTCTCTTGATTGCACCGATTTTGTGCTTCACCGGCGAAGAAGCGTGGGACATCATCGGCGGCGGCGAAGAAGACAGCGTCCTCTTCCACACTTGGCACGAGTTCCCGACCATCAACGAAAAAGCCGAAGCCGAACTGGTGAAAAAATGGACGGCAATCCGCGAAGCCCGCGAAGCCGTTACCGCCGCCATCGAGCCTTTGCGCGCCGACAAAACCGTCGGTTCGTCCTTGCAAGCCGAAGCCGAAATCACCGCGCCGGAAGAAATGGCCGGCTACCTGAACGCCTTGGGCGAAGAATTGCGCTTTGCCATGCTGGTGTCTAAAGCAGAAGTGAAAGTCGGTGATGAACTTGCCGTTGCCGCCAAAGCCGGCAGCGGCGAAAAATGCGAACGCTGCTGGCACTACACCCACGATGTGGGCGCGGTTGCAGGCTATGAAACCGTCTGCAAACGCTGTGCAGAGAATGTCGGCGGAGAAGGCGAAACGCGTCATTACGCCTGATAAAGTTTGAGCAAATGCCGTCTGAAACCGCCGAACAGCATTTCAGACGGCATTTTTTGTGCCGCGATTTGTCTTCATAATGGCGGAGGGGTTTCAAGATTGCGGTGTTGTCGGGAATGACGGTTCGGGTATTTCACTGTGCCCGCCCGCGCCTGTCAACGGCGGGTGCATCAAAAATGCCGTCTGAAGGTTCAGACGGCATCGGTGTCGGGGAATCAGCGAGCCGTAGGGTGGGCTTCAGCCTGCTAACCCCACCAAATCCTACCCTGCGCAACTGAAGCGTCATTCCCACGAAAGTGGGAATCTAGAACGCAGGGGTGGAGCAACCGTTTTATCCGATAAGTTTCTGTGCGGACAGGTCTGGATTCCCGCCTGCGCGGGAATGACGGGTTTCAAGATTACGGCGTTTGCCGTTTCGGGTACAGGCAGGGGGTTTTCGGGTAAAATGGCACTCTTTTATCCGGCTGTTGAAAAATATGTCTTCATCTGTTTCAAGTAAAACGCGCTATTGGGTATTGGCACTTGCCGCCATCGTGCTGGACCAGTGGTCGAAGTGGGCGGTGCTGTCGTCGTTTCAGTATCGGGAACGCGTCAACGTCATTCCTTCCTTTTTCGATTTGACCTTGGTGTACAACCCGGGCGCGGCGTTCAGCTTCCTTGCCGATCAGGGCGGCTGGCAAAAATACTTTTTTTTGGTGCTGGCGGTGGCGGTGAGCGCGTATTTGGTACGCGCCATCTTGCGCGACGAGTTTGCAACCCTCGGCAAAATCGGGGCGGCGATGATTATCGGCGGTGCGTTAGGCAATGTCATCGATCGCCTGATACACGGTCATGTCGTCGATTTCTTATTGTTTTATTGGCAAAATTGGTTTTATCCCGCCTTTAATATTGCCGACAGCTTTATCTGCGTCGGTGCGGTGTTGGCAGTGTTGGACAATATCGTCCACCGCAAAGATGGCAAAAAAACGTGAATGCCGTCTGAACACGGAATGTAAAACTTATGAACGGAAAAACCATCATCCTTGCCAATCCGCGCGGCTTCTGCGCCGGTGTGGATCGGGCAATCAGTATTGTCGAGCGTGCTTTGGAAGAATTCGGCGCGCCGATTTATGTGCGCCACGAAGTCGTCCACAACAAATTCGTCGTGGACAACCTGCGTGAAAAAGGTGCGGTGTTTGTCGAAGACTTGGCGGAAGTGCCGCCGGGCGCGACGCTGGTTTATTCGGCACACGGCGTATCGAAGGCGGTGCAGCAAGAAGCGGCGGAGCGCGGTTTCCGCGTGTTTGATGCGACTTGCCCGCTGGTGACGAAAGTGCATAAGGAAGTCGCCCGACTGGATGCCCAAGACTGTGAAATCATCATGATCGGGCATAAGGGGCACGTCGAGGTTGAAGGAACGATGGGGCAGCTTGCGCCGGGCAAAATGCTTTTGGTCGAAACGGTCGGAGATGTGGCAAAACTCGAAGTCAGAAACCCCGACAAACTCGCCTATGTCAGCCAGACCACGCTCTCGGTCGATGAAACCAAAGACATCATCGCCGCGCTGAACGCGCGTTTCCCCAATATCCGCAATCCGCACAAGGAAGACATCTGCTATGCGACGACCAACCGGCAAACCGCCGTCAAAGAGTTGGCAGAACAGTGCGACATCGTGATTGTGGTCGGTTCGCCCAATTCGTCCAACAGCAACCGCCTGCGCGAAGTGGCGGCAGGCATCGGGACCGATGCGTATATGGTGGATAATGCAGGCTACCTGCAACGCGCGTGGTTTGAGGGCAAAAACAAAGTCGGCGTAACGGCAGGCGCGTCCGCGCCCGAAGTGTTGGTGCAGGAAGTATTGGCAACCATACGCGGGTGGGGGCATGAAACCGTACGCGAAGGGGAGGGTGCGGAAGAAAGCATCGTGTTCGTCCTGCCCAAAGAGCTACGCCGCGAGGGCGAAACCAAACCCGATTTGTGCAAACGTTGAGCAAGCGTTGAATGTTTGGGCAACACAAATGCCGTCTGAACAGGCTTCAGACGGCATTTTTGCCGCGTGCCGGATGCGGAAACCGATCAGGCGTAATGTCGTGCAAGAAAACCGGGCAGTTCGGACAAACCGTCCAATACGGCGAGATGCGGTGCGCTAAGGAGCTGTTCGCGCGAATGTGCGCCGGTGGCAACGCCGACTGCCGCCGCACCCGCGTTTGCCGCCATATGCAGGTCGTGCGCCGTATCGCCGACGACCAATGCCTCTTTCGGGTCGAGTCCCAGTTCGCCGCAGAGTCCGAATACCATTTCGGGCGAGGGTTTGGAGGGATATTCCCCCGCGCAGGCGGTGGCGAGCCAATAGTCGCCGGTGGCGGTTTGGCTGATGGCTCCGTCCAAGCCCGCCCGCCTTTTGCCTGTGGCGACGGCAAGCCAGTATCCTTGCGCTTTGAGCTTGTCCAGACAGGGCAGGGCATCGGGAAAGAGCGTCATATTGCGGTTGTTGGGATTGAGGTAATGTGCGGAATAAGTGCGCGCGATGTCGGCAACGGCGGTTTCAGACGGCATTTCGAGCAGGGCGCGGATGATTTCGGGCAGGCTGTAGCCGATTAGGCTGCGGACGCGCTCCGCTTCGGGCGGCGGAAAACCGCATTCGGCGAAGCTGCGGCGCATAGTGTCGATGATGGGTTGGGTCGTATCGGCAAGCGTGCCGTCCCAGTCGAAGATGATGAGTTTGGGCGTGGTCATAGCAGGTTGTTTGCAGTAAAAAAGCAGATTTTATGCGGAAAACGCAGACGTGTCGCATTTTCGACAAAATTTGTCGGCTGCGCGATATATTTTCCCGAACAAGCCGCGTTGCATTTTATTAGAATATAACAATTATCATTTATATGAATTGGACAGTTTATGTCAGTTTTCCGCATCAATATGACGGCAGCCGCTGTTTTGACCGTACTTTCTTCTTCTGCGTTTGCCGCCCAAACGGAAGGTTTGGAAACCGTCCATATTAAGGGTCAGCGTTCTTACAACGCGATTGCCACCGAGAAAAACGGCGATTACAGCTCGTTTGCCGCCACCGTCGGTACAAAAATCCCCGCTTCTTTGCGCGAAATTCCGCAATCCGTCAGTATCATCACCAACCAGCAGGTCAAAGACCGCAATGTTGACACCTTCGACCAACTGGCGCGCAAAACGCCCGGTTTGCGCGTGTTGAGCAACGACGACGGACGCTCTTCGGTTTACGCGCGCGGTTACGAATACAGCGAATACAACATCGACGGCCTGCCTGCGCAGATGCAGAGTATCAACGGTACGCTGCCCAACCTGTTTGCCTTCGACCGCGTGGAAGTGATGCGCGGGCCGAGCGGACTGTTCGACAGCAGCGGCGAGATGGGCGGCATCGTAAATCTGGTGCGCAAACGCCCGACCAAAGCGTTCCAAGGTCATGCGGCGGCAGGGTTCGGTACGCACAAACAATATAAAGCCGAGGCGGACGTATCGGGCAGCCTCAATTCAGACGGCAGCGTGCGCGGCCGCGTGATGGCGCAGACTGTCGGCGCGTCTCCGCGTCCTGCCGAGAAAAATAACCACCACGAAACCTTCTACGCGGCAGCGGATTGGGACATCAACCCCGATACGGTTTTGGGCGCGGGCTATCTTTACCAGCAACGCCACCTCGCGCCGTACAACGGCTTGCCTGCCGATGCCGACGGTAAATTGCCGTCCCTGCCGCAACACGTATTTGTCGGCGCGGATTGGAACAAATTTAAAATGAACAGCCACGACGTGTTCGCCGATTTGAAACATTACTTCGGCAACGGCGGCTACGGCAAAGTCGGTATGCGCTATTCCGACCGCAATGCCGACTCCAACTATGCCTTTGCCGGCAGCAAGCTGGGCATGAAAACCCCGGCAGGCCGCCCGGGCTGCAATACGGCTGACGACAAAGCCTGCGCGGTGGGTTTGGGTACAGAAATCAAACAAAAAGCCCTCGCGTTTGACGCCAGCTACAGCCGGCCTTTCCGCTTGGGCAATACGGCCAACGAATTTGTCATCGGTGCCGATTACAACCGTTTCCGCAGCACCAACGAACAAGGCCGTACTACTTTATATGCACGCGGCGGCCTGGCTTTAAACGAGTTCCGCAGCATACCGCAGGTTGATTTGATTGCCAACGCGCGCAAAGGCGTGCGCGGTTACAGCCATACCGTCGCTACCGAAAACCTCGACGAATTCGGCATTTACGGCAAATCCGTCTTCCATCCGGTCGACGGGCTGTCGCTCATCGGCGGCGGACGTTTGGGACACTACAAAATCGAAGCGGGCGAAGGCGACGAGTTGCACAAAGCCAGCAAAACCAAGTTCACCGGCTACGCAGGCGCGGTTTACGACTTGAACGACAACAACAGCCTCTACGCCAGCTTCTCCCAACTTTACACGCCGCAAACCAACCTCGATGCCGACGGCAAGCTGCTCAAACCACGCCAAGGCAACCAGTTTGAAGTCGGCTACAAAGGCAGCTACATGGACGACCGCCTCAATACCCGAGTTTCGTTCTACCGCATGAAGGATAAAAACGCCGCCGCACCGTTGAACCCGAAAGACCGCAACACCCGTTACGCCGCATTGGGCAAACGCGTGATGGAAGGTGTTGAGACCGAAATCAGCGGCGCGATTACACCGAAATGGCAAATCCACGCAGGTTACAGCTATCTGCACAGCCAAATCAAAACCGCCTCCAATTCGCGCGACGACGGCATCTTCCTGCTGATGCCCAAACACAGCGCGAACCTGTGGACGACTTACCAAGTTACGCCCGAGCTGACCATCGGCGGCGGCGTGAACGCGATGAGCGGCATTACTTCATCTGCAGGGATGCATGCAGGCGGTTATGCCACCTTCGATGCGATGGCGGCTTACCGCTTCACACCCAAGCTGAAGCTCCAGGTCAACGCCGACAACATCTTCAACCGCCATTACTACGCCCGCGTCGGCGGCACGAACACCTTTAACATTCCCGGTTCGGAGCGCAGCCTGACGGCAAACCTGCGTTACAGTTTTTAAAGACCAATATGCCGTCTGAAACGGCAGCCGCAGCATAATCAAACCACAACAAGCTGCGCGGCATACCCTATGCTCTCACAACTGGAGTATGGCATTGCGAAGGAAAACAGACCGAACCGGCAGGCAGACCGCTTTGCCGGTTCGGTTTTACCGCTTGCCGCCAGTCTGACCCACAGGCCGAACATCATGAAACCCATACCGACCGACACATTCCAACCTGCCATACTGCCCCAAGCCTTTGAAACCGAAATCAAATCCACCTGCACGGGGCGAATCTATCGGATTCAGACGGCAACACTCGGCGAAATGCCGTCTGAAGGCTATCCCGTCCTCTTCGTTTTGGACGGCGAAGCCTTTTTCCCCGCACTTTTCAACATCATGCAGTCGCTGATGAACAACCCCGTTACCCGAAGCCGCGCCCCCTGCCTTATCGTCGGCATCGGCTATGCCGGAGGAGGAGTGCGCGATTTGGTACAACGTGCCGCCGACTATACCCCCCCGCTGCGCAGCAACGCTTCAGAAGACGAACAGCGGCAGTTCGGACAGGCAGACCGTTTTGCCGAGTTTATCGACAGCGAACTGACCGCCTTTTTAGAAAGCAAATACCGGCTGGACAAAAATGAAACCTCCGTATTCGGGCATTCGTTCGGCGCACTGTTCGGACTGTATTCCCTGCTTTCCCACCGCCGTTTCAGACGGCATTGGCTCGTATCCCCATCGATTTGGTGGCACAACAGGCGGATACTCGACTTTATGCCGTCTGAAAACCGGCTGGACGGCATCGAGGTCTGCCTCAACATCGGCGCGCTCGAACGGGGCAGCGATTGCAAACGCAGGGAAGAACGCGACATGGCAGGGCAGGCCGAACAAATGGCGGCAGAGTTGGACAGGCGCGGGGCCGCCGTATTTTTCCGGGAATATCCGAATGCCGACCACGGCAATGTCCCGTTCTACTCACTGACCGACTGCGTCGAATATTTGAGGAAGGCTTGGCAGAGGTAGGGGGAATTAAATATATGACTGCTTTGTTTTGCATCGGAAAATAACAAGAGCTACCTAAGGGTTATTGCTCCCGTTCTCATTTTATCTTGATTAAAAATCCCTGCTTCAGGCCGTCTGAAACAGGGATAGATTAATTTAACGGACAGGCGGGCGTTTTTTCAGGCGGCATGACCTGATTTCTTTCCCGGTTCGCCGATTTGGTATTTTTGGAATGAAAGGGCGGTTTTGACACCGATGAAACCGGTTTTGGGCTTCAGACGGCATTTGTATTTTTGGTTACCAATTCACGCGCACCGACCGGCTGCCGAGCAATGTTTCCAGTTCGCCGAACAATGCGGAACTCGGCGTAACCGTCCATTTCGGCGGCACTTGAAGCCTGCCCGACGCTTTTCCGTTGGCATACGACAGTTGCAGCGGGATGCGCGGCGTGTCGGGCAGTTGGTGGGCGGCGAGCAGCCGTACCAGTCCGCCGATGTCGTGATGCGGGGCGAGGGCGAGGCTGAGGCTGCGGGCGTAGCGTTCGCGCGCCGTTTGCAGGGTCATGACTTGGTTTGCCAGAATACGCAGTCCGTCGCCTCCGCCGTAGTCGTCGCGGCTGACTTTGGATTCGATAATCAGCACTTGGTCGGCTTTGAGGCAGTCGGCGCAGTTTTCCAGCGTCTGGCCGCCGATCATGATTTCAACCTGCCCGCTTAAGTCTTCGAGGCTGACGAAGGCGATTTTGCCGCGTTTGCCCATCATGGTGCGCACGGCGGTAACGAATCCGGCGAGGCGCACGCTGTCTTGCGGTTTCAGACGGCCTAATTTGGTCGGTGCGATTTGGCGGACTTCTTGGGCATACGGGCCGAACGGGTGGCCGGACAGGTAAAAGCCGATGACGGTTTTTTCTTCTGCGAGTTTTTCCGATTCGCTCCACATCGGCGCGTCAATGAGCCGCACCGGTTCGATGGCGTCTTCCATCATGTCGAACAGCCCGCCCTGATTGGCGTTGGCGGCTTTTTGGTCGGCGTTGTTCATGGCGAGGTCGATGTTCGCCAAGAGCATGGCGCGGTTGGGTTCGATGCTGTCGAACGCGCCGCCGCGTATCAGGGCTTCGAGGGTGCGGCGGTTCATATGTTCTTTGCCGACGCGCTCGCAGAAGTCCAAGAGGCCGGTAAACTTGCCGCTGCTTTGCCGCGCGGCGATGATGGATTCGACGGCGGCTTCGCCCGTGCCTTTAATCGCGCCGAGTGCGTAGCGGATTTTCATGTCCGGATACGGCGTGAAGCGGTAATCGGATTCGTTGATGTCGGGCGGCAGGAACTCGATGCCGTTGGCGCGGCAGTCGTCGTAGAAATGCTTGAGCTGGTCGGTGTTGTCCAATTCGGACGACATGGTCGCCGCCATAAATTCGGCGGGGTAGTGGGCTTTGAGCCATGCGGTCTGATAGGAAATCAGGGCGTAGGCGGCGGCGTGGGATTTGTTGAAACCGTAGCCGGCGAATTTTTCCATGTAGTTGAAGATTTCGTCGGATTTTTCGCGCGAAATGCCTTGTTTTGCCGCACCTTCGGCGAAGATTTCGCGGTGTTTCACCATTTCTTCGGGCTTTTTCTTACCCATTGCGCGGCGCAGCAGATCCGCGCCGCCGAGCGAGTAGCCGCCGATAATCTGCGCCGCCTGCATTACTTGTTCCTGATACACCATAATGCCGTAAGTCGGGGCGAGGATGCCTTCGAGCAGCGGATGGATGTATTGGAATTCCTGACCCTTCATACGCGCGACGAAGTCGGGGATGTTGTCCATCGGACCGGGGCGGTATAGCGATACGAAGGCGATGAGTTCTTCAAACTTGGTCGTGTGCGCCGTTTTCAGCATTTTCTTCATGCCGGTCGACTCAAACTGGAACACGGCGGTGGTGTTCGCATCGCGGAAGATTTGATAGGCGGCCTGGTCGTCGAGAGGAATTTTGCCGACATCGATGATGTCGCCGGTGGTGTTTTTGATGTTGTCCTGCGCCATTTCGATAATGGTCAGGTTGCGTAGGCCCAAAAAGTCGAATTTCACCAAACCCACGTCTTCCACGTCGCCCTTGTCGTACATGGATACGGGCGAGGCGGATTCGTCCGCCTGATACACGGGGCTGTAATCGGAAATCTTGCCCGGCGCAATCAACACGCCGCCTGCGTGCATACCCAAACCGCGCGTCAGGTCTTCCAGCTTTTTCGCCAGCGTAATCAGTTCGTCCGCTTCTTCCGCTTCGATTAATTCCTGAATCTGCGGCTCTGCCTTCATCGCGTCGTCCAAACTCAAAGGTTTGTTGGCTTCCAACGGAATCAGCTTGGACAGTTTGTCGCACAGCATAAACGGCAGCTCCAGCACGCGCCCCACGTCGCGGATGACCGCTTTGGACGACATCGTGCCGAAAGTAACAATCTGGCTGACTGCTTCCGCGCCGTATTTTTCGCGCACATATTCAATCACGCGGCCGCGGTTGCTTTGGCAAAAGTCCACGTCAAAGTCAGGCATGGAAACGCGTTCGGGGTTTAGGAAACGCTCGAACAGCAGCGCGTATTTCAGCGGGTCGAGATCGGTAATCTTCAGCGAATACGCCACCAGCGAACCCGCGCCCGAACCGCGTCCCGGTCCGACCGGACAGCCGTGCGTTTTCGCCCAGTTGATAAAGTCTTGTACGATAAGGAAATAGCCGGGGAATTTCATCTGGATGATGATGTTCAGCTCAAAATCCAAACGTTCCTGATATTCCGGCATTTTTGCCGCACGCTCCGCCTCGTCGGGATAAAGCTGAACCATGCGTTCCTGCAAACCCTCATTGGAGAGTTTGATGAGATAGTCATCGAGCGATAAACCGTCGGGTGTGGGGAAAAGGGGCAGGAAGTTTTTGCCCAATGTGATGTGCAGATTGCAGCGTTTGGCAATTTCTACCGTGTTTTCCAAGGCTTCGGGCAAGTCGGCGAAACGTTCGGCCATGGTTTCCGGCGGAATGAAAAACTGGCCCGGCGTGAAATCGCGCGGACGTTTCTTGTCCGTCAATACCCAGCCGCCTGCGATGCACACTCGCGCCTCGTGCGCGTTGAAATCGTCGCGGCTCATAAACTGTGTCGGATGCGTCGCCACTACCGGTAAGCCCAATTCCTCCGCCAGTTTCACGCTGCCGGAAACGCAAGTTTCCCATTCGGGGCGTTCGGGCAGGCGTTGCAACTCCAGATAAAACGCATCGGGAAACCACGCCGCATATTTCAACGCCGCCGCGCGCGCCGCGTCTTCATTGCCGTTCAACAGATTCATGCCCACTTCGCCGTAATGCGCGCCGCTCAAACAAATCAAGCCGCTGTTGTCGCCGTTTTCCAGCCATTCGGGATTGAGTTCCGCATGATGGACATTGCGGTCTTTGCCGACATAAGCCGCCGTCAGAAGCTCGCTCAAGCGCAGATAGCCCGCATCGTTGCGGATAATCAGCATGGCGCGAAACGGCTTGTCGGGCGCATTCGGATTGCCTATCCATACGTCCGCCGCGCCGATGGGTTTAATCCCTGCGCCGCGGCAGGTTTTATAGAATTTCACCAAACCGAATTCGTTCATCAAATCGCTGATGCCCAAAGCAGGCAAACCGTATTCCTGCGCTTTGGCAATCAGTTTTTTAATCCGCACCATACCGTCGGTAATCGAAAACTCGGTATGCAGGCGCAGGGGGATGTAGGTCGGCTCGGTCATGGCAAAATCGGCGTGAACAATAAAAGGCGTATTGTAGCAGGGTTGTCTTCAGATGACGGCGCAGGTAATGCCGTTTCGGGTTCAGACGGCATTGCCTGCCAATGGTTTCCGCGCTTTTACGACGGCAAAAAAATGCCTCCTGCCGTATGGCGGAGGCTTCCCAAGGAGTATTGATAGATATAAAGGACTATCAAACTAGTTATAAGGAACTATATACCTTATTCGGACGGATGGCAAGCAGTTAAATCGATTTTACGTTCAAACAGGTTTTTGATTTCGTTTTGATGCCGATTGCCGGTGTATCGGGCAGTTCGTGTTTGAGGATGTGCATCAGCGTCAATGCGGATTCGTTGGGGAACAGGATTTGCAGCTTGCCGTTGGACAGGATTTCTTTGATCGGATGGCGGCATATGGGGTTTCAGACGGCATTTTTACTTTTACGGAACAGCTGGTGTGGGATGTGCTGCCGGTTTTGCGGTAATTTTGGGTACGGCGGCGGCAGGTGCTACAATAACGGCCTCTTTCTGCAAGGGAACATTATGGAAGCCACCGTCTATCTCGAAGACAACGAATACATCGCCCTGTGCGACCTCTTGAAATTGGCCGGACTTGCCGAAAGCGGCGGACAGGCAAAAGCATTTATCGCCGAAGGGCTGGTGTTGCGCAACGGCGAAACCGAAACCCGCAAAACGGCCAAAATACGCGGCGGCGAAGTCATCGAGTTTGACGGCGCGCGCTTGGAAATCGCAGATGGATACGACCCTGAAGCATAAAGCCGAAGCCCTTTTGGGCGAGCCGCTTTTAGACGAACCCGTCCGCCCCGAATCGTGGGAATGCTGCGGCAGCGACTGCGGCGAGGCGTGCATTCAGACGATTTACTGGGCGGATAAAGCCAAATACGACGCGCAACGGCGGAAATTGAAAGAAGCGGGTTGGGCGGAAGACGAAAATGCCGTCTGAAAACGGTTTGGCTTGATATAGTGAATTAACAAAAATCAGGACAAGGCGAGCCAACGCTGTACCGGTTTAAATTTAATTCACTATAAATCCGCGTTTTCAGACAGTCTTTTATAGTAGATTAAAATTGAAAACGTCCATATCGTCATTCCCGCGCAGGCGGGAATCCGGAAGTTTGAAATAGCAGTTAACCTTAAACATTTTTGACAAATCAAGGTCTGGATTCCCGCCTGCGCTGGAATGACGGTATAGGGACTTTTTCTTTGCATTTGCCATACACCTGTTTTTTAAAATGACCGCCGTATCCACACCAACCGATAATATTAACCCCCGTCCTTCATTCATCACGCACATAACACCCCATGATAGACCTGCACTGCCATTCCACCGTTTCCGACGGTATGCTTTCTCCCGCCGAAGTCGTCCGCCTTGCGCATCAAAACGGCTGCACGCTGCTGGCGTTGACGGATCATGACCACACCGGCGGCATCGCCGAAGCGCGTGCCGAAGCAGACAAGCTCGGTTTGCGCCTGATTAACGGCGTGGAAATCTCCGTCACTTGGCGCGGGCGCACCATACACGTTGTCGGTTTGGATTTCGACGAGCAGGACGAAAACCTGCAAAACTTGTTGGCGCAAGTGCGGCAAGGCCGTCTGAAACGTCTTGAAGCCATCGCCGCCAAGCTGGAAAAACGCGGCATTTCGGGCGCATACGACGGCGCGCTCGCGCTGGCGGCAAACAAAGAAATGGTCAGCCGCACCCACGTCGCCGAGTTCCTCATCCGGGCGGGACACGTCAAAAACAAGCAGCAGGCGTTTGCCAAATACTTGGGCGACGGCAAATCCTGCGCCGTCCGCCACGAATGGGCGACGCTGGAATACTGCGTTTCCGCCGTCAACAGTGCGGGCGGGTTGGCGGTCATCGCCCATCCGATGCGCTACGATTTGTCCGCCACCGCCAAGCGCAATCTGTTTGAAGAATTTAAAAACCTCGGCGGCGCGGGCATCGAAGTCCACAGCGGCAACTGCTGCAAAAACGACCGCCTCAACTACGCATTTTTGGCAGAACGCTTCGGCATGCTCGCCAGCGCGGGCAGCGACTTCCACCGTTTAAACGACTTCAGCGGCGGCATTCTCGGCGCGTGTCCCGAGCTGCCGGAAAACTGCAGGCCGGTGTGGGCGCATTTTTCCCGACATTGAATGAGGATAAAAATGCCGTCTGAAAATCTTTCAGACGGCATTTTTTGCGGTTTAAACGTTGTCGTACAGTTTTCGGACGGTTTTACCGATGGCGGCAATGCCTTTTTCCAGCGTTTGAGCGTCCTGCGCGATGCTCATGCGGATGCACTCGCCCGCGTGCGGGTAATCCTGCGTGTCGATGCCGACGAAGAAATGCTCGCCCGGAATAATTAGCGTGCCTTCGGCTTTGAGCATTTCGTACAGGGTTTGCGAAGAAACGGGCAGGTTTTCAAACCAGAGCCACAAGAAAATCGCGCCTTCGGGTTTGTGGATTTTCATCGGGTACGCGCCCAGCTCCCGCTTGAGCAGCGAGACGGCGGTTTGCGCCTGATTGCGGTAAAACGGCCGGATGACTTGGTCGGCAAGCCGTTTCATCTCGCCGCTTTCCAGTAGCGGGGCGGCGATGGCCGCGCCGAAGCGCGTGGGGGCAAGGTTCACAATCGCGTTCAGGCTGCTGACGGCTTTGACGACTTCGGGTGCGGCGACGATGATGCCGGTGCGAACGCCCGGCAGGCCGACTTTGGACAGGCTGAAGCAGAGGATGATGTTTTCGTGCCAATTCAGCGTTACGTCGCTGTAAATGATGTTGGGGAACGGCATTCCGTAGGCGTTGTCGATAATCAGCGGAATGCCGTGTTTTTGCGCCAAAGCGTCCAGCCGCGCCATTTCGCCGTCGGTTAGCACGTTGCCGGTCGGGTTGGTCGGGCGCGAACAGCAAATCGCGCCGATTTTGCCTTCTTTCAGCTCGGGCAGGCTTTCCAGCGCGTCAAAGTCCACGCGGTATTTGAAGAAGCCGGCTTCGCCTTCGTGTTCGACAGCTTCGATTTTCGGTTTGACGGAAACGAAGTGCCGCCCTTCGACATGCACGTCGGCATAGCCGATGTATTCGGGCGCGAGCGGCAATAAAATGGCTTTTTCTGAGGATGTGCCGTCTGAAAGCTTGAATTTGCCGCCGAAGAGGTTGAATAAATAGAAAAACGCGTTTTGCGAACCGTTGGTCAGCGCGATATTGTCGGCAGTCAGGTTCCAGCCGTATTCGCGGTTGAGGAAGGCGGTCAGCGCGTCAATCAGCGCGGCATCGCCTTGGGGGTTGGAGTAGTTGCCGATGTTTTCGACGGCGTGTTCCGCCGCCAGTTTGGAGAATATGCCGGCAAACGCCCGATCGATTTCCGGAATGCGCGCCGGATTGCCGCCGCCGAGCATGTTGACGGGCTTGTCGCTTTTGAGCGCGTCGCCGAGGTCGTCCATCAGTTGGAGGATGCCGCTGTGTTGCGTGAATTTTTCGCCGAATGCCGAGAACTGCATGTCAAACTCCGTGTGTGTAAGGTAGGTTGGTTTGTACGTTATGCCGTCTGAAGGTTCAGACGGCATTTTTTCTGTGTGTTTCTCGTACCCAAAGCAGGTCGCAGATGCCGTCGCTCGGGGCAAAGCCGGTCGGGGCGTTGATGAGCAGGGTGCGGATTGCCTGCTGGTCGTAACGGTCGCAGGCCGAACGGATGCGGTTGAGCAGGGCGGAGAGCTCGTGCCACGGCAGCATCGCCTCGTCAGCCGTCATAATGCGTGGATGGGCGGTTTTGCGGACGTTGTCGCCGATGAGCAGCTCTTCGTAGAGTTTTTCGCCGGGACGCAGTCCGGTAATGAGGATTTCGATGTCGCCGTCGGGTTGTTCGGGTGTTTTGGGTTTGAGGCCGCTTAAGGTAATCATTTGGCGGGCAAGGTCGATGATTTTGACGGATTCGCCCATGTCGAGGACGAATACGTCGCCGCCCGTACCCATCGCGCCTGCCTGTATGACGAGTTGGGCGGCTTCGGGTATGGTCATGAAATAGCGTGTGATTTCGGGGTGGGTTAGGGTGAGCGGGCCGCCTTGGGCAATCTGTTTTTCAAACAGCGGGACGACGGAGCCGGACGAACCTAAAACATTGCCGAAACGTACCATGCTGAAGCGGGTTTTTTGTCCGGGTTCGGCGGCGAGTGCCTGAAGGCAGAGTTCCGCCATGCGTTTGCTGGCACCCATGGTGTTGGTGGGGCGGACGGCTTTGTCGGTGGAGATGAGGACGAAGGTTCTTACGCCCGAAGCCGTGGCGGCAAGCGCGCACTCGAGTGTGCCGAAAATGTTGTTGCGTATGCCTTCGACGGTGTTGAATTCGACCATGGGGACGTGTTTGTAGGCGGCGGCGTGATAGACGGTCGCAACGGAAAAGGCGGTCATGACGTGTTCGAGCAGGGTGCGGCTTTGCACCGAACCCAAAAAGGGCAGGATTTCGGCGGCGATGCCGTTTCGGGCGCAGTATTCGCGCAATTCTTTTTCGACGGCGTACAGGGCGAATTCGGATAACTCAAACAGCAGCAGCTTTTCGGGGCGGCGGCGGATAATCTGGCGGCAGAGTTCCGAACCGATGGAGCCGCCCGCACCGGTTACCATGACGGTTTTGCCTTCGATGTCGGCACTCATCAGGCGGTCGTCGGGCGCGACGGAATCACGCCCGAGCAGGTCGGACACGGAGATTTTTTTGAGCGTGCCGATGCTGATTTTCCCGTCCATCAGGTCTTTCATTCCGGGAATGGTCAACACTTCGCAGGGATAGGCTTCCAGTTTGTTGATGATTCGGCGGCGTTGTTCCTGAGTCGCGCTGGGAATGGCGAGCAGGATTTTTTCCACGCCGTAGCGTTCGATGAGGAAGGCGATGGCATCGGGCTGGTAAACGGCAAGGTCGTAGATGACGGTGTGCCACAGTTTGGGGTCGTCGTCCACAAAGGCGGCGGCGGAATATTCGCGCATTTGTTTGACGGCCTCGAGAAGCTGTCTGCCCACCTGCCCTGCGCCGTAAATAATGACGGGGGTCATCTGTTTTTTGGGGTGTTCGGACAACAGTCCGCGCAAAACCATACGCGAGCCGGTCACGGAAACAAACAGCAGTAAGAAATAGACAATCGGCAGGGCGAGGCGCAGCCTTTCTTCAAAAATCAATGTGTTGAGGAAGAACAATACGGCGGAGGCGAGGCTGCCTGCCAGCGCGGTGGAGAGGATGCGGAAGCTGATGAAGCGTGTAACGGCACGGTAGAGCCCCATTCTGACGAACAGGCCGATGGTCAACAGCGCGGTCAATAGGAAAGACTGCCAGTTGGCAGGGTCGAACCATTCGTTCGAGTAGTCGGCCTTCAGGCTTTGGGTAAACCAGAAGGCGGTGAAAATCATCAGAAAATCGTGTATGAGGAAACAGATTTTCTTGATGTTGCGCGGCAGGTCGATCAGGGTTTCCAGATTCATATCGTGGGGCGGTATGTGTTTTCGGGCGGCATATGCCGTCTGAAGGGTTATCGTGTGGCTTCTGCCAATACGGCTTCGATGTGCTCTTTGCAGAACGCAATTTCGTCGTCGGTCAGCGTCGGATGCACCAAGAACATCAGGCTGGTGTCGCCCAGTTCGACGGCGTTTTTCAGCCGCTCTTTCGGCCGCCACGGCGTATTGTCGAAGGCTTTTTCCAAATACACTTCTGAGCAGCTGCCTTGATAGCAGGGGACTTTGCGCGCGTTCAGTTCGTTCACGATGCGGTCGCGCGTCCAGCCGTCTTTCAGGTGTTCGGGTTTGATGAAGGCGTAGAACTTGTATTGCGCGTGTTCGATGTAGTCTGCGACTTCAACCAAGCGGATGCTGGCGAACTTGCCTAGGCTTTCCTCCAGCTTGGTGGCGTGCGCTTGGCGGCGGGCAGTCCATTCGGGCAGGCGTTTGAGCTGGATGCGGCCGATGACTGCCTGCATTTCCATCATGCGCCAGTTGGTGCCGAAACTTTCGTGCAGCCAGCGGAAACCGGGCGCGTGTCGGCGGTGGTACACGGCATTGTAGCTTTTACCGTGGTCTTTGTACGACCACATTTTTTCCCACAGGGTTTTGTCGTTGGTCGTAACCATACCGCCCTCGCCGCCGGTGGTCATGATTTTGTCTTGGCAGAACGACCATGCGCCGACGTGTCCGATAGAGCCGACGGATTTGCCTTTGTATTTTGCGCCGTGCGCTTGGGCGCAGTCTTCAATCACCCACAAATCATGTTCTTTTGCCAAAGCCATGATGCCATCCATTTCGGCAGGCATACCGGCAAGGTGAACCACGATAATCGCTTTGGTATTCGGGGTCAGCACGGTTTTGACGGTTTCCGCGCTGATGTTTTGGTTGTTCAAATCCACGTCGGCAAACACGGGGGTTGCGCCCGCGTTCACAATGCAGGACGCGGAGGCGAGGAAGGTGCGCGAGGTAACGATGACGTCGTCGCCTGCGCCTATGCCCATTGCTTTAAGCGCGACATCGAGTGCCAGCGTGCCGTTGGATAGGGCGACAGCGTACTGTGTGCCGGCGAAGGCGGCGAATTCTTTTTCAAATTCGCGGCATTCGGTGCCTGTCCAGTAGTTGACTTTATTGGACAGCAGGACTTTGGAAACGGCATCGGCTTCTTCTTGTGTGAAGCAGGGCCACGGGGAAAGGAAAGTGTTCAGCATGATGGTTTGTCCGTCGGTTTTCAGACGGCATTTCCTCATTTCTGCCGTCTGTTGCTTAGGCTGTTTATTTTAATCGTTTACGACCGCAGGGTCTCGGTATTTTTGCCTGTCAATGGCTTTGCCGGGTTGCCCGCGACGGTCATGCCGTCTGAAACGTCGCGCACGACGACTGCGCCCGCGCCAATGGTTGCGCGGCTGCCGATACGGATCTGCTGGCGGCTGCACGCGCCCGTGCCTATCCAGCTTTCTTCGCCGATATGCGTGTTGCCCGACAGGTGCGCGCCCGGGCTGATGTGGACGAAAGCGTCAAGCAGGCAGTCGTGATCGACGGTGGCGGCAGTGTTCACAATCACGCCGTCTTTCAATACGCTGCCGGCCTGTACGACTGCCTGAGCCATAACGACGCTGCCTTGTCCGACTGTTGCAGAAGGCGAGACGGTCGCGTTGGGATGAACCAGAACGGGCAGGGCGAAGCCGAGCGCGGCGGCTTTTTCGGCGATTTGGCGGCGGATGTGGTTGTTGCCGACGGCGACGGCGACGTCGTATTGTTCGGGCGATAAACTGTTTTCAAGCAGCAGCGTCGTGCCGATGACGGGGAAGCCGTTGACGCTGCCTTGTGCGCGGTCGTCCAGAAAAACGATTTCCCTGTACCGGTTGAGTGCGGCGGCAAGGTCGGCAACGACTTTTCCGTGTCCGCCCGCGCCAACGACGGCAAGTTTGCGTTTTCCTGTGAAAGGGGGCATGGTAGCTTCGCCCTGTGCGGAAATCCCTTCCTTGATTAATACTTTTTTAACCGTCAGCAGTAGGATTTTGATGTCGAGGCACAGGCTGAAGTGGTCGATATACCAGATGTCGCATGCGAAGCGTTCGTCCCATGAGGCGGCGTTGCGCCCGTTGACCTGCGCCCAGCCGGTAATGCCGGGTTTCATTTCGTGGCGGCGGTTTTGGAAGTTGTCGTACAGCGGCAGATATTGCATCAGCAGCGGGCGGGGGCCGACCAGGCTCATGTCGCCTTTGAGGACGTTCCACAGTTCGGGCAATTCGTCCAAACTGGCAGCACGCAGTTTTTTGCCGAACGGTGTCAGGCGTTCTCCGTCGGGCAGCGGAATGCCGTCTGAATCAAGCGCGTCGCGCATGGAACGGAATTTGACCATTTTAAAAGGTTTTCCGTCCTTTCCGGGGCGTTCCTGAATGAAGAAGACGGGTGAACCCAGATTCTTGCGGATGAGGTACGCCAAAATCAGGAAAACGGGTGAGAGGACAATCAGCCCCGATGCGGATGCGATGATGTCGAACAGGCGTTTGAAGAATTTACTCATGGGCTAATCTTTCAATCAGGTTGACGATTTTCCGATAGGAAATGTCGCGCCTGAAGCGGCGGACGATTTCGTCGGACTGAACGGGGTCGTTTTTGCACGCCATTTGGCAATCGATGATGTCGTGCCCGTGCCGCACGGACCTGACATAGAAGTGGTCAGGATGATTTTCATAATGGGAAACCTTGTTTTTTCAAATAATGAAACAGTTTGTGCAAATCTTTCCGGTGGCGCAGGATGCAGCCTGCCAGATATGCCGCCCATACGCCGGCAAACAGGGGGTAGTTTGCCGGCGTGCCGAAGCAGGTGTAGGCCGCCGAGGAGGTCAGGCAGAACAATGTGTGCATATAAAGCGGCAGGCGTTTGAGCGGCTGCCACAGGCGGCAGGAGCTTTCGGTCTTGAAAGCAAAAAACAGCCAGAATGAGGCGGCACAGGCAACCGCCGCGCCGCGCGCGCCGCCGGACGGTACGGCAAGCCCCAGCAGCAGCAGGTTTGCCGCCAGCGCGCCCAAGGTGGCGAGCGCGATCGGGCGTGTTTTTCGGACGACGTTCAAACCGATGCCGCTGATTTCTGCCAGCGTGCAAAACAGCGGCGGCAGCATACACGATACGACGATAAACCGGACGGCGGCGTAGTTTTCCGGCAGCAGGAGGGAGGCGAGGGGCGAGAAAATGCCGGTCAGGCAGAGGGCGGAGGCAAGCAGGGCGGCGGCGGATTCTGCCGTTGCCGAGAGACGGGCGGGCGGGGCGTTTTCTTCGATTGCGCGGAAAATATACGGTGTCCAGACCGTTGAAAAGATGCTTTGGAACAATAATGCCGCCCCGCCGAACGAAATACCCATCGAATAAACGCCGAGCTGTTCCAGGCCGGCATATTTTTTCAGGAACAAACGGTCGGCGGATGCCAGCCCCCAATAGGCGATGCTGCTTAGTGCGATCGGTATGCCGTAGCGCAGGCCGCGATGCAGGACGGCGGATGAAAACGGTGCGCGCCGGACGGCCTTCAGACGGCATCGGTTTTGAAACAGCAAAAAGGCGGCGGCGGCAAGGTTTGCCAGCGCGTAAACGGCGGTCAGGACGGCGGTGTTCGCCGGAAAGTGCAGCAGCCCGACCGTTAGCGGCAGCAGCAGCAGCAGGGCGAGCTTGGGCACGAGTTGCGCGGACGAAAAGGCAAGGGCGCGTCCTTCCATACGCAAAACCAGTAAGAGAAAGCGGATGGGCAGGAAGCTCAGTTCAAACAGCACCAGCCCGATGCCGGCGGCGGCATCGTCGAGCGAAAACAGGATTTCAGACGGTATGGCCGGATGGGAAAGCAGCAGGGCGGCTATCGCGGCGGAAAACAGCAGCGGCGGCAGGAACAGGGTTTTGAACAAAGTGTCTTTGTCGTCGGCGGCATAGTATTCGCGGACGTATGCCTGATCCAGCCCGAGGCACAATACCGACACCGTCAGTCCCGCTGCCGTCTGCATCAGCACGATGCGCCCGATGTCGTCGGCAGGGAAATACCACGACAGCAGCGGCAGGATGATGACGGCTAAAACCGCGCTGCCGATCGAGCCTGCCGCGTAGCCGAGGATTTCTTTTGTGTCCATTTTTGATGTCCGGACGGAGGCGGGATGCTGCCTATGCCGTCTGAAGCCTTTCTTGATCGGAATTTGACGGCTTTCAGACCGTCGCGGCTGCCGGCGGGGTGCGGCAGTCCGGGTTGCGCTTTTTCGGGTGGGCGGCGGTCTGAATGGTGCCGTTTTTTATCGGCGTTATTATATAGTGAAACGGCGCAAACCCTTTAAAAGGCGTTGCCGTTTTTCCGGAACACGGTTTTGATGTCGTGTCCGAGGATTTCGCTTGAAACGGGTGTCCACAAGGGCGGTGCGGAAAGGGCGGCGCGGTTTTCGGGCAGGGAAAACAGGTCTTTGCCGCTGCCGAGGATTTTGGGCGAACGGTACAGCACGATTTCGTCCGCCAAATCTTCTGCCAAAAATGCGGATGTGAGTTCGGAGCCTGCTTCGACCATGATTTCGCCGAAACCTTCGTCAGCAAGGAGACGCATCAGGTGGTGCAGGTCGATTTTGCCGTCTGCCGTTTCAGACGGCATCAGGATGCGGATGTGTGCGTGTTCCCGATAGGGGCGGAGTTTGTCTTCATCGCGTTCCAAGGTGGCGATGTAGGTCGGAGATTGTCCGTCGGTAACCAAATGGCTGTACGGGGGCAGGCGCAGGCGGCTGTCTAACACGATGCGTGTGGGTTGGTGCAGGGTTGGGAAGTCGCGGACGTTGAGCCGGGGATTGTCCGCCAACACCGTGCCGATGCCGGTTAGCACCGTGCAGCTTTCGGCGCGCAAAACCTGTACGTCGGCACGCGCTTCTTCGCCGGTAATCCAAAAGCTGCTGCCGTCTGAAAGCGCGGTTTTGCCGTCCAGCGAAACGGCGCATTTGAGGCGGACAAAGGGGCGGCGGCGTTCGATGCGCGACAGGAAGCCTCGGTTGAGTTCCCTTGCCTGATGTTCGAGTAAACCGCATTCCGTCTTGATGCCTGCCGATTCGAGCAGGGCAAGCCCTTTGCCGGCAACCAGCGGGTTGGGGTCGCGCATGGCGGCAACGACGCGTGTTACGCCGGAACGGAGCAGAGCTTCGGCGCAGGGCGGGGTACGCCCGTAATGGCTGCACGGTTCGAGGGTAACAAAGGCGGTCGCGCCTTTTGCCATTTCGCCCGCCTGACGCAGGGCGTGGACTTCGGCATGAGGACCGCCTGCTTTGACGTGGAAGCCCTGCCCGACAATTTGGCTGCCGTGTGCGATAACGCAGCCGACGCGCGGATTGGGCGAAGTGGAAAAACGTCCCAAAGCGGCAAGTTTGAGGGCGTTTTGCATCATAGAAATATCTGTTTCGGAAAACATCGGGATACCGTATTAGTATGGGTTGGGGGAATCAGGTTTTGCCGCCTGTTTTGACGGCTTGCGCCAGCCACGAGGCGAAATGTTCCGGGCTGTCGAAGCGTTTGTGCAGGGCGGCGAAGCGTATGGCGGCTTCCGTATCTTGTCGGAGCAGTTCTTTTAGCACCATGTCGGCAAGTGCGGCAGAGGGGATGTCGCGCTGACCCGAAGTGTAGAGCCTGTGTTCCGTCAGGCGGACGGTTTCGTCGATCTGTTCGGGTGTCAGGGCGGATTTTCGGGCGGTGGCGGTCAGGTCGTTGCGGAGGCGTTGTGCATTGAAGGGCGAACGTTTTTTGTCCGTACCGATGACGGTGGGCATTTTGAATTCGGCGGTTTCGAGCGTGCCGAAGCGTTTGCCGCAGTTGGGGCAGTGGCGGCGGCGGCGCACGGCGTTGCGTTCTTCCATCAGGCGCGAATCGGCAACGCGGGTGTCCGTGTGGCTGCAAAACGGGCATTTCATGGTATTTCCTCCCTGATGCCGTCTGAATCAAACCGATACGCCGGCTGCGCGTGCGATTTCCAGACCTTCTTCAGTACTCATATAGACGGGGTTACGGGGTCGGTCGTTTAAAATAATTTTGCCTTCGCGGAACATGACCAGTTCGTTCACGGCAAGTTGGGACCATGATTCGTCGCGGGTCAGCGGCAGGGTGGCGATAACGGCAACACGGTCGTCCGGTGTGGTTACTTCGGCAAAATCGACCATTACATCGTCGTCGAGCAGACGTGCCTTGCCGAACGGGGCTTGGCGGACGATGTAGTGCAGCAGTGTGCTGGCGTGGGCAAACAGTGATACGCCGTCGGACAAGACGAAGTTAAACAGTCCGAATTTGCGGATTTCGTGCGTCAGCCCGGCAATGGCGTCGAACAGGGTTTCGTCGTCGGGACGTGTGTCGAAGCGGGTGCGGAGGCGGTTGAGGATGTGGCAGAATGCGCGTTCGGAGTCGGTGGTGCCGACAGGATGGAAGAATTCGCCCTGTGCGGGAAAGAAGTCGACCAAATGCCCGTTGTGTGCAAACAGCCAGTAGCCGCCCCACATTTCGCGCATAAAGGGATGTGTGTTCGCCAGCGAGGTTTGTCCTTGCGATGCTTTGCGGATATGGGCGACGACGTTTTCCGATTTGATTTGGTAGGCGCGCACGAGGTCGGCGACGGGGGAATTTGCGCTCGGCTTGTCGTCGTGGAACAGGCGCACGCCTTTGCCTTCGAAAAAGCCGATGCCGAAACCGTCGGCGTGATGGTCGGTAATGCCGCCGCGCCGGCGGAAGCCTTCAAAGGAAAACATAATATCGGTCGGCGTATTGCAGTTCATGCCCAGCAGTTGACACATAGTTTGTCCAAATGATTCAGATGGTCGCAAGTATTCGGATTATACCCTGAACTGAAAATGCCGTCTGAAATACGGCTTGTTCCCCATTATTCCCGCGAAAACAGAAAACAAAGACGGAAACTTAAGATTCCGTCATTCCCGCGCAGGCGGGAATCCGACTTGTCCGGTTTCGGTTGTTTTTCGTTCCGTAACTTTTGAGCCGTCATTCCCGCGTAGGCGGGAATCTAGAATTTCAATGCCTCAAGAATTTATCGGAAAAAACCAAAACCCTTCCGTTGTCATTCCCACGAAAGTGGGAATCTAGAAATGAAAAGCAACAGGAATTTATCGGAAATGACCGAAGCTGAACGGACTGGATTCCCGCTTTCGCGGGAATGACGGCGACAGGGTTGCTGTTATTCCGGATAAATTCCTGTGATTTTGAATTTCTGGATTTCCATCTGCGCGGAAATGACGGCGGACAGGTTGTCGTTATTCCAATAAACCCCTGCGATATGGAATAACCGGATGCCCGCTTTTACGGAGAATGATGATGGAAAGTCATCATCGTGCGTCAAACCCGCGCGGCAGCACACCGGTAAAGCCGATGCCGTCTGAACGCCCTTCAGACGGCATCGGTATGGCTGATCAGAGATACGGTTGCAGGGTGCGGCGGAGGATGTCCGTGTCAGTAATTTCGGTGATGACGGCTTCGCCCAGACGGTTCAACCCGATAAAGCGCATCACGCCGCCGCTGACTTTTTTATCGTGGCTCATATGTTCGAGCCATTTTTCAAAGGCAAACACGGGCGGCGCGGACGGCAGTCCGGCGGCTTCAAACAGGGCGGCAAGCCGTGCGGTATCTGCGGCGGAGATTTTGCCCAGTTGTTCGGACAAACGCGCCGCCAACACGCAGCCGGCGGCGACGGCCTCGCCGTGCAGCCATACGCCGTAACCCATTTCCGCTTCGACGGCGTGTCCGAAGGTGTGTCCGAGGTTGAGCCATGCGCGTATGCCCTGTTCGGTCTCGTCTTGGGCGACGATGTCTGCCTTCATCTGACAGCAGCGGTACACGGCTTGGGTGAGGGGCGCGCATTCGAGTGCCATCAGTTCGGGCATATGCTGTTCCAGCCATTCAAAAAAACCGATGTCGCCGAGCGCGCCGTATTTGATGACTTCCGCCATACCGGCGGACAATTCGCGTGCGGGCAGGGTGTGCAGCGTGTCCAAGTCGGCAAGCACCGCCTGCGGCTGGTAGAACGCGCCGATCATATTTTTGCCGAGCGGGTGGTTGATGGCGGTTTTGCCGCCGACGGAGGAATCGACCTGACTTAATAAAGTAGTGGGAATTTGAACAAATGGCGCGCCGCGTTGATAAGTAGCCGCCGCAAAACCCGTCATATCGCCGATCACGCCGCCGCCCAGTGCGATGAGCGTGGTTTTGCGTTCGGCGTGGTTTTGCATCAGCCCGTCAAAGATGAGGTTGAGCGTCTGCCAGTTTTTGTGCGCCTCGCCGTCGGGCAGGATAATGCTGAAATGGGGAATGCCTGCCTCGTCTAATGCCGTCTGAAGCGTATGGAGATAAAGCGGGGCAACGGTTTTATTGGTGATGATGGCGGCGCGTTTTCCCAAATGCGGTTTGAGCAGGCTTCCCGCCTGCGGCAGTAGCCCGTTGCCGATAAAGATGGGGTAGCTGTGCGAAGGTGCGTGTACGGTCAGTGTTTTCATGCGTCGGTTTTTATTCGGATAAAAGGTTGAGTAGGATTTGTACGGTTTGCCGGCAGTTTCCCGATTCGATAGTGAAGTCGGCGGTTTGCCTGTAAAGCGGGTCGCGTGCGGTGTAGAGTTCGCGCAATCTGCCCAAGGGATCGGTAACTTGTAAAAGGGGGCGGCTACTGTCGCAGCGCGTGCGTTCGAGCAGGGTTTCGGGTGGGGCGTGCAGATAGACGACCGTGCCGCTTTTGCGGATAAGGGCGCGGTTTTCTTCTTTTAACACCGCGCCGCCGCCGGTGGACAGGACGATATGCGGCAGGACAATTAGTTTTTTGAGTATGGCGGTTTCGCGCGAACGGAATCCCTGTTCGCCTTCCATTTCAAATATGGTGGGGATGGGAACGCCGGCGGCTGCGGCGATTTCGTGATCGCTGTCGTAAAAACGGTAATCCAGCCGCTGCGCCATTTGCCGGCCCAACGTGGTTTTGCCCGCGCCCATCAGTCCGATGAGGATGAGTTTGTCGTTAAAGTTTTTCATCACGATTCCTTAATGTTTGACACCCCGCCTTCCGAGGCGGCAGGGTTCGGGCTTGTCGGGTTACGGCGGGATTTTATACGAAATCGGCAGGGCGGCGGTACGTTTGGAAAAATAACCCGACCATCCCGAACCTTTCTGATTTTAAGGAAAAATAAAAGAAATCAGGGAGGTTTTTTATTTCAGGCTGTGTTTTGACAATCCGTTGATTTCACTTACTTATTTGTCAGGAAAAGGCAATTATCTTTGCTTAGGTAAACAATTATCCAATTGAATATATTGAAGATAATATGTTTATCAATATTATAGTGGATTAACAAAAACCAGTACGGCGTTGGCTCGCCTTAGCTCAAAGAGAACGATTCTCTAAGGTGCTGAAGCACCAAGTGAATCGGTTCCGTACTATTTGTACTGTCTGCGGCTTCGTCGCCTTGTCCTGATTTTTGTTAATCCACTATAAAGACCGTTGGGCATCTGCAGCCGTCATTCCCGCGCAGGCGGGAATCCAGTCCGTTCGGTTTCAGCCGTATCCGACAGATTCTTGCCGCGTTGCGGTTCTAGATTCCCGCCTGCGCGGGAATGACGGGATTTTAAGTTGCCGTTTCGGGTTGCTGTTTTTTGTGGAAATGACGAGGCTTTGGATGGCGAGGATTTATCCCTTCCGCCGTCATTTCCACAAAAGTGGGAATCTAGAAATGAAAAGCAACAGGAATTTATCGGAAATGACCGAAACTGAACGGACTGGATTTCCGCTTTCGCGGGAATGACGGCTCAAAAGTTACGAGACGAAAAACAAGCGAAACCGGACAAGTTGGATTCCTGCCTGCGCGGGAATGACGGCATTTCGGTCGCGGCAAAAAGCATAAAGAAAGGGCATATGCCGTAAAACATATGCCTTTATCTGGCCGCATTAATAGCGCAGGCTGTTGCCGGCCGTATCCATAATCCTCGGGGTAATGAAAATCAGCAGTTCGCGGCGGTTGGTGCTTTTCCCGCGTGTTTTAAAGAGGTTGCCGATAACGGGGATGTCGCCCAACAGGGGGACTTTGGTCAGCGTATTGCCGTTCTCTTCTTCATAAATGCCGCCTACAATCAAAGTACCGCCGTTTTCAACCATAGCCTGAGTATTCAGGTTTTTGGTTTGGATACACTTGGTCGTCTCATCTTTTACGGTACAGTCGACAGGCGTGTCTTTATTGATTTTGACGGTCATAATGATTTGCCCGTCGGGCGTGATGTTCGGCGTAACGGTCAGCCCCAAGACGGCTTTTTTGAAGGTTGTGGTTGTGCTGCTGCTGCTGCCCGAACTTGAAGTGTCTTGGTAGGGGATTTCTGTACCGGATTCGATTTTGGCCTCTTTGCGGTTTTGGGTCAGCACGCGCGGATTGGCAAGCGTTTTGGTTTTTGAAAGCGACTCGGATGCGGACAATTCCAAATTCAACGCGCCGGAGGAAATCGCGCGCACCAGCGAAATGCTGTTTGCTGCAGCGGCAACCGGCAGGTTGATGCTGGTTTGGGCAGACCATTTGCCGTTGTCGCCGCCTTCAAAACCCGAGTTCACGCCCCAGCCGAATGCGCGGTCAGCATCTTTCAGCTTTTTCTTGCCTGTCGCGCCGAACTTAACGCCCAAATCGCGCGAGAAGCCGTCTGCCGCTTCGACGATGCGTGCCTCAATCATCACTTGTTGCGCGGGTACGTCCAATTCGTCGATCAGTTTGCGGAATTTTTCGATGACGCTGCGGGTGTCGGTAACAATCAGGGTGTTGGTGGCGGGATCGATCAGCACGCTGCCCCTGCCGCTGATAAGCGTGTTGCGGTTTCCGGTCGTGTCGGCATTGTCCAAACGCAGGATGCTGCGGAATTCTTCCACATTTTTGTATTTCAACTGGAAGTTTTGGGAATACAGCGCGCCCAGATCGGCAATGTCTTTTTCTGCCTGTAAGAAGGCTTTGTCTTTGGCAAGCAGCTCGTCGCGGGGTGCGATGTTGACGATGTTCCCTTGCTGGCGCATATCGAGGTTGCGCGCCTGCATAACCAAATCCAAAGCCTGATCCCAAGGCACATCTTTGAGGGAGAGGGTCATTTTGCCGTTGACGGAGTCGCTGGCAACAATGTTCATCCCGGATTCTTTTGCCAAAATCTGCAGGATGGTGCGGACTTCGACATCTTGGAAGTCAAGGGAGATTTTCCGGCCTTTGAAGGTTTTGGGCGCATTGTTCACGCCGCCTGACTCGAGGTTTTGTTTTTTCGGCAGGACTTGGAAGGTAAAGTATCCGGGCGCGGCGGATTTGTTGACGAGTTCCCAGTTGCCGGTTGTCGTGATAATCAGTTGGGTGTCGTTATTGAGGCGTTTCAGCGTAACCTTTTGAACCGGTGTTTTGAAGTCTGCCACATCCAAACTGCGTTGGAGCGCGGTCGGCAGGGTATGGTTTTTCAGCGTAACGATGATGTGGTCGCGTTGTTGGCTGATGTCGGGCTGCCCGGCAAAGCCCAATGCCGCCAATTCGATAATGCCGGCATTTTTGCCGTCTTTGCGGAAATCGATATTGGTTTGTTTTGCCGGTGCCGCCGCCTGTTGTTTTGCCGACGCGGCAGGCGCGGCTTTTACGGCGGGGCGGGCGGGGGCGGACACGGTATCGTCCGATTCGTTGATGAGAATCCAAACTTCATTTCCGCGTACTTCGGTATTGTATTGACCCGGTTTGTTCAGATTCAGAACCAGACGCGCACGGCTGCTGTTTTGTGCGGCACTGATTTTGCTCAACAGAGGGTCGGCATACTCGAGTACCTGTTGATTCATGGAAATGCCGGTTTGTTCAAAGTCCAAGGCGATGCGCGCGGGCGACGAAGTGATGAAGCCGGTCGGGTTGACAACCTCTTTGTCAAAGCTGACTTTGACGATTTTCTGCTTGTTGGGCAGGGAGGAAACTTTGATGTCTGTAATGTTTCCCGCCGATGCCGTCTGAAAGGCGGCGGTTGCGACAAACAGGCCGGAAATGATTTTTGTCAGTTTGGTATTCATATGGATTAATCCCCTTCTTAATTTTGTTCTGCGGCGGGTGCTGCCGCTTGTTCGGTGTTTTTGTCGGAAGCGTTCAGAGGCAGTTCCGCCCTGCGGGAAACCCAGTTGCCCGTACCGTCTTCGATTAATTCGTTCAAAACGATGCTGTCGTCGGTAATGCTTTGGATTTTACCGTAATTTTGCCCTAAATAGTTGCCGATGCCGACCGTGTAGACATAGCCGTCGGCTTCGACGAAGCCGGATACTTTCTGACCGGACTTCACAATGCCGACATAGCGTATGTTTTCCAGGCTGAATTTCTCCAGCGCTTCTTTAATACGCTTGGTATCGGGGGCGTTACCCCCTTTTTTGGCGGCTTCCATCCGGTGGAAATCGAAAGCGTTGGGCCCTGTCGGCTGAGGGGGGCTGTATACCGGCGCGACCGGCAGGGTAGGAGCCTGGAAAGGTATGATTCCTGCTTTGGCTTCTTGCTGTGTCTGAGCCATCCACGCGTTCAGGTCTTCAGAATCTTGGGAACAGGCGGATAGGGCGGCAAGACTGATGAATAAGGCGTAATATTTCATGGTTTCCCTAACATAAGTTATTTTTGTCCGGCATTTTCTGCCGCTTCTGCAGCCTGCTGTTGTGCGGCAAGTTCTTCTATGGATTTTGCCTTATAGGTGGTGGCGATGGCGCTGAGGTTCAGGATGCTGCTTTTGCCGTCCGCCCCTCCTCCGTTTTCGGCAGATTGGGTGATTTTGAGCGATTCAAGGGTAATAATCCGCGAAAGGCTGCCGACATCGCGCGTGAACTGGCTGATTTGATTGTAGTTTCCGGTAATGGAGATGGAATAGGGCAGCCTTTGTATCGGGCCGTCGTCAACGGGCGGCTGCGGTATGACGCTGTCCAAGCGCAGGCCGTTGCTTGAGCCTGCCTGATGAAGCTCTTGAACCAAATTGGGAATTTCGGAATCGGTCGGAAGCTGTTTCAGCATAATGTTGAAGGCGGATCGGATGGCGGCAAGCTCTTCTTTCAGATTGTCCAAACTGGCCGCGTCGATACTTTTCTGTTTGTAGGTGTTTTTCAGTTCGGTTTCTTTTGCTTCATATTCCTCAAGGGATTCCAGCTGGCTTTTGAACAATCCGGCATAACCGCCGCCCAGTATGGCGGCAACGGCCAGCAGGGCGATAAAAAGCCTAGCAGGAAGGTTGAGCAGGTGAAGGTTGTTGAAATCCAAGTTGTTTTTAGATGATTTAGAAGCCATTCAGTTTGCCTCCTGTGCGTTTCCCGAAGCCGGATTCTCTTTGGATTCGACCGCCTTTACGATGGGTTGTAATGTTGCCTGAAGGGTAAATTCTTGATACGAATTGTTTTTCTTAATGCTTAACAATTCGGGTTGCTTGAATATGCCGGTATTGGGCATCGCCCTCATCATGGCGGCAACGCGGTTGTCGCTGGATGTCCTGCCGTTTAACCGGTAAGAGTCGGCGGTAACGGCATCCAGCGAGGTCAGGTAGGTGCTTTCGGGGACGGCCTCATTCAGGCTGTCGAGAATTTTTGCGGCTTGGAGGCGTTTGAGCTGGAGCTCCTCGATTTTGTTTTTCTTAATCAGGAAGGCATCTTTTTCCTGTTTGAGCTTTTGTATTTCCGACAGCTCGGTATCCAAGTGTGCGATGGAGGTTTCCAGCAGCGTGTTTCTTTCCGACTGGTTATTGATCATATTGTCGATAAACAGGTAGGTTGCCGCAACGGCGGCAACGCCCGTCAGCACAGCACCGTACATCAGCATTTTAAACTGCTGCTGTTTGCGCTTGTTCATCTCTTCCCTGTAGGGGAGGAGGTTGATTTTGATTAAATTGTTCATAATTATAATCCCCGTACCGCCAAACCGAACGCCCTGGTCAGTGTCGGCGCATCAAGTTCGAATTGTTGTTCGTCTGTTTTGAGGTTGTCCGCAAAATAACGTGCGGGATGGACGCATTGTACATCCGCATTGGTTTGCGAGGCGACGGTTTGGGCGATGCCTTCCTGGCGCACCGCTTCCCCGGTCAGCAGGATATGCTTGATGTCGGTCATATCGTCTGCGGTCTGCGTGGTGTAATAAAACTGCAAGACCCTTTGTATTTCTTGGGTAATCTGCTGGTTGAAATGGTTTGCCACACTTTCTTGGTAATCGGAAGGTTTTTGCGGTGAGTTGATGATTTCTTCCGCTTTTTCTTCTGTTACCTGATAGGTGCGCTGGATGAGTTGGTTGAGCTGTTCTTCGCTGACGGAGGTTTCCTGTTTGTATAGGATTTTTCCGTCTTGGATGACCAAGGCGTAGGTCTGTGCGGCATATACGCCGAAAATGGCGACTTTTTCAGCCGCAAGCTCGGGGGCGAAATGGTTTATCCACAGCGCGTAGGCGTTGTATTGTCCGAAAATGTCCACATCAAGCGCGGATAATTTCATACCGGCGGCGTTGAATGCGTCAATCAGGGGTTCGATTTCATCCTTTCTCGATGCGACGGCCAAAATAGCTTCTCCGGCGGCCGATTGGGACAAGACCTGATAGTCGTAATTGGCTTCTTCGAGCGATATCGAGCTGACTTCGGAGATGGAGGACTCCACGAACCCCTGCAGGTCCAATTCTGCATCTTTGGCCGTGTAGGTCAATTGTTCGATGGTTGCCAGATTTTGCGGGACGGACGCGATGATGTTTTTGCACGAGGTACCCAGTTCGGCATAGGCTTGTTGTAAATATGTAACAAGTTGATCGTAATTTTGGACTTTATTGCCTTGAACGATATTCTTTGGTAATTTGGCAATGACGTATTTTTCCAATTGAATTTGGTTTAAACTACGTCCTGACAATTGGACCATTTTAATGGAATGCTGGTCGATATCGATGCCGATTGCCGCGCGGTTATTGAGTCCCGAAGATTTTTTAGGGAGCTTGGCATCTGTTTTTTTAGGGTTTTTCAAGCTTTTAAACAAGCGCATGATGAAAGTTCCTGCTTTATTTGTACAGTGAGTAACCGTTTCGGTATCCGTAATGGATTTCTTGTTCTTTGCACATTGAAACCGTGCTTTGTAGAAATCGGCTGCTATTTTACTTTATTTAATACCAATAATGGTAAATTATCATTTCAGCTATGATTAAAAAGATTATAACGACTTGTTTTGGTTTGGTTTTTGGGTTTTGTGTATTTGGAGTGGGTCTGGTTGCCATTGCTATTTTGGTAACGTATCCGAAACTGCCGTCTTTGGATTCTTTGCAGCATTACCAGCCTAAAATGCCGTTGACTATTTATTCGGCGGATGGAGAAGTCATCGGTATGTATGGGGAGCAGCGGCGCGAATTTACAAAAATCGGCGATTTCCCCGAGGTGTTGCGGAATGCGGTTATCGCCGCCGAGGATAAACGCTTTTACCGGCATTGGGGGGTAGATGTTTGGGGCGTTGCCCGCGCTGCCGTCGGCAATGTCGTGTCCGGCAGCATGCAGTCGGGTGCGAGTACGATTACACAGCAGGTGGCGAAAAATTTTTATTTGAGCAGTGAAAAAACGTTCACACGCAAATTCAATGAGGCGTTGCTTGCCTATAAAATCGAGCAGTCTTTAAGCAAAGATAAAATCCTCGAGTTGTATTTCAATCAGATTTACCTCGGTCAGCGCGCCTATGGTTTTGCATCTGCCGCGCAAATCTATTTCAATAAGAATGTCCAAGATTTGACTTTGGCGGAAGCCGCCATGCTTGCGGGACTGCCCAAGGCCCCGTCTGCCTATAATCCGATTGTTAATCCGGAACGTGCCAAGTTGCGCCAGAAGTATATTTTGAACAATATGCTCGAGGAGAAGATGATTACCGTGCGACAGCGCGATCAGGCGTTGAATGAGGAGCTGCATTACGAGCGGTTTGTTCAGAAAATCGATCAGAGTGCTTTATATGTGGCGGAAATGGTGCGTCAGGAACTGTATGAGAAATATGGTGAAGATGCCTATACGCAGGGTTTTAAGGTTTATACCACGGTCCG
Organism: Neisseria sp. LACPHL-SPEC-2024-00856; assembly: GCF_047915665.1. Taxonomy (NCBI): domain Bacteria; kingdom Pseudomonadati; phylum Pseudomonadota; class Betaproteobacteria; order Neisseriales; family Neisseriaceae; genus Neisseria; species Neisseria sp. LACPHL-SPEC-2024-00856. The sequence goes on along the minus strand of NZ_JBLRPR010000002.1, from coordinate 253,137 downwards.
CACCGATCATCAGAAGGTGGCAACCGAGGCATTGCGCAAGGCTCTACGGAATTTCGATCGCGGCAGCAGCTACCGCGGTGCGGAAAACTATATCGATTTGAGTAAGAGTGAAGATGTCGAGGAGACTGTCAGCCAGTATCTGTCGGGACTCTATACCGTCGATAAAATGGTTCCCGCCGTTGTGTTGGATGTTACCAAAAAGAAAAATGTCGTCATACAGCTGCCCGGCGGCAGGCGGGTTACGCTTGACAGGCGCGCCTTGGGTTTTGCGGCCCGCGCGGTCGATAATGAGAAAATGGGGGAGGACCGTATCCGCAGGGGCGCGGTCATCCGTGTCAAAAACAACGGCGGGCGTTGGGCGGTGGTTCAAGAGCCGTTGCTGCAGGGGGCTTTGGTTTCGCTGGATGCAAAAACTGGGGCTGTGCGCGCGCTGGTCGGCGGTTATGATTTTCACAGCAAAACATTCAATCGTGCCGTTCAGGCAATGCGGCAGCCGGGTTCGACCTTTAAACCGTTTGTCTATTCGGCGGCATTATCTAAGGGGATGACCGCGTCCACAATGGTTAACGATGCGCCGATTTCCCTGCCGGGGAAAGGGCCGAACGGTTCGGTGTGGACACCTAAAAATTCAGACGGCAGATATTCGGGATATATCACTTTAAGGCAGGCTCTGACAGCTTCCAAGAATATGGTTTCCATCCGTATTTTGATGTCTATCGGTGTCGGTTACGCGCAACAGTATATCCGGCGTTTCGGATTCAGACCGTCCGAGCTGCCTGTCAGCCTGTCTATGGCTTTAGGTACGGGCGAGACGACGCCGTTGAGGATAGCGGAGGCATATAGCGTATTCGCAAACGGGGGTTATAGGGTTTCTTCGCACGTGATCGATAAGATTTATGACAGAGACGGCAGGTTGCGCGCCCAAATGCAGCCTTTGGTGGCGGGGCAAAATGCGCCTCAGGCAATCGATCCGCGCAATGCCTATATTATGTATAAGATTATGCAGGATGTGGTCCGTGTCGGTACGGCAAGGGGGGCAGCTGCGTTGGGAAGAACAGATATTGCCGGTAAAACGGGTACGACCAATGATAATAAGGATGCGTGGTTTGTCGGTTTTAACCCTGATGTGGTTACTGCCGTATATATCGGCTTCGACAAACCTAAGAGTATGGGGCGTGCCGGCTACGGCGGTACGATTGCGGTGCCGGTTTGGGTGGACTACATGCGTTTTGCGTTGAAAGGAAAGCAGGGCAAGGGGATGAAAATGCCTGAAGGTGTGGTCAGCAGCAATGGCGAATACTATATGAAGGAACGTATGGTAACCGATCCGGGCTTGATGCTGGACAACAGCGGTATTGCGCCGCAACCTTCCCGACGGGCAAAAGAAGATGATGAAGCGGCAGTAGAAAACGAACAGCAGGGAAGGTCTGACGAAACGCGTCAGGACGTACAGGAAACGCCGGCACTTCCGAGCAATACGGATTCCAAACAGCAGCAGTTGGATTCCCTGTTTTAAAGACTCCGCAAAATGCCGTCTGAAAAGTCTTTCAGACGGCATTTTAGATTTGGCAGTGGCAATTTTTTAAATGTTTGCGGTCGGTCAAGTGGGGGGGAATACGGTTTCCGTATAATTGGGGTCAGTTTTCCTCTAGAGAGGCGGCGGCATCTGCTGTGTCAAACCAGCTTCCGACAGTTCGGTTGGTCTCGTCAATACCTTGTTTTTTCAGGCTGGAAAACAGCTGTACGCTGATGTTTTGCCTGTCGGAATAAGGTTTGAGCAGTTTTTTGACTTGGGACAGGGTTTTTATCTGTTCGTTTTTGGATAATTTGTCGGCTTTTGACAGAAGGATGTGAACCGGTCTGCCGGTCGTGTGGAAAAAGTCCAGCATACGAATGTCGAGTTCTTTTAGAGGATGGCGGGCATCCATAATCAGAATCAGACCGATAAGCTGTTTGCGCTGTTGCAGATAGTCGCCGAGCAGCTTGACCCAATGTGCGCGTACTGCTTCGGGGACTTGGGCATAACCGTAGCCGGGCAAATCGACCATAAAATTGCCGTTCTGCAGCTCAAAAAAGTTGATATGCTGCGTCCGTCCCGGTGTTTTTGAAACGTAGGCAAGACGGACATGGTTGGTCAGGGTATTGATGGCGCTGGATTTTCCGGCATTGCTCCTGCCGACAAAGGCAATTTCGAGCGGTGTGTCCGGCAGGTCTTTGAGATGGTTTACCGTCGTGAAGAATTTGGCGTTTTGAAAAATGTTCATGGGCATATCCTTGTTTTTCCGCCGCCGTTTGTCCGACAGCAAAAATATGCGGTTGGTTTTATGTGAAACACAGTAGTAATTTAATGTAAATTTAGTATAGAATATCACGTTTACAGAATCATCGGTTTTAATCGGGTCAAAAATCCCGTATTTGAATATAAAAAGAGCATTGTTGCGTTATCCAATGCTGTAATCAGGAGCACTCCATGAAACGATTGACTTTATTGGCCTTTGTTTTGGCTGCCGGTGCGGTTTCCGCATCTCCCAAAGCAGACGTGGAAAAAGGCAAACAGGTTGCCGCAACGGTTTGTGCGGCTTGCCATGCAGCAGACGGTAACAGCGGCATTGCGATGTATCCGCGTTTGGCGGCACAGCATACTGCTTACATCTATCATCAAACTATCGGTATCCGCGACGGCAAACGCACCCACGGTTCGGCAGCTGTGATGAAGCCGATGGTAATGAATTTGAGCGATCAGGATATTTTGAATGTATCCGCATTCTATGCCAAACAGCAGCCCAAGTCCGGCGAAGCCAATCCTAAGGAAAATCCCGAATTGGGCGCGAAAATCTATCGCGGCGGTTTGAGCGATAAAAAATTACCGGCGTGTATGTCCTGCCACGGTCCGAGCGGTGCGGGTATGCCGGGAGGCGGAAGCGAAATTCAGGCTTATCCGCGTTTGGGCGGTCAGCATCAGGCATATATTGTTGAACAGATGAATGCCTACAAGTCCGGTCAGCGCAAAAATACCATTATGGAGGATATTGCAAACCGTATGTCTGAAGAAGATTTGAAAGCGGTTGCCAACTTTATTCAAGGTTTGCGTTAATTCCGCAATAGTCTGTTTTAGAGGCCGTCTGAAAAGTTTTCAGACGGCTTCAGACAATTTTGCGATAAGTTTTTTCAATCGCAACCGTTGGAATCGATGCAGGCTGTCTTCATTGTCTTGAAATAAAAAGCATCAAGACAGTAGAATCGGGGCGTTGTTTTCTGTTTGCCCAATTCTGCTTTCCCATATTCCTGATGGCGGAATAAACACACAATGAGTAAATCCCGTATATCTTCCCCACTTCTTTCCCGTCCGTGGTTCGCTTTTTTCAGCTCCATGCGCTTTGCGGTCGCCTTGCTCAGTCTGCTGGGTATTGCATCGGTTATCGGCACGGTGTTGCAGCAAAACCAGCCGCAGACGGATTATCTGGTCAAATTCGGATCGTTTTGGGCGCAGATTTTTGGTTTTCTGGGACTGTATGATGTCTATGCTTCGGCATGGTTCGTTGTCATTATGCTCTTTTTGGTCATCTCGACCAGTTTGTGCCTGATTCGCAATGTGCCGCCGTTCTGGCGCGAAATGAAGTCTTTTCGGGAAAAGGTTAAAGAAAAATCTCTGGCGGCAATGCGCCACTCTTCGCTGTTGGATGTAAAAATTACCTCCGAAGTTGCCAAACGTTATTTGGAGGTGCAGGGTTTTCAGGGAAAAACCATTAACCGTGAAGACGGTTCGGTTTTGATTGCCGCCAAAAAAGGCACGATGAACAAATGGGGCTATATCTTTGCCCATGTTGCTTTGATTGTCATTTGCCTGGGCGGGCTGATAGACAGTAACCTGCTGTTGAAACTGGGTATGCTGACCGGTCGGATTGTTCCAGACAATCAGGCGGTTTATGCCAAGGATTTCAAGCCCGAAAGTATTTTGGGTGCGTCCAATCTCTCATTTAGGGGCAACGTCAATATTTCCGAGGGGCAAAGTGCGGATGTGGTTTTCCTTAATGCCGACAACGGGATGTTGGTTCAGGACTTGCCTTTTGAAGTCAAACTGAAAAAATTCCATATCGATTTTTACAATACGGGTATGCCGCGCGATTTTGCCAGTGATATTGAAGTAACGGACAAGGCAACCGGTGAGAAACTCGAGCGCACCATCCGCGTGAACCATCCTTTGACCTTGCACGGTATCACGATTTATCAGGCGAGTTTTGCCGACGGCGGTTCGGATTTGACATTCAAGGCGTGGAATTTGGGTGATGCTTCGCGCGAACCTGCCGTGTTGAAGGCAACCTCCATGCGCCAGTTTCCATTAGAAATCGGCAAACACAAATATCGTCTTGAGTTCGATCAGTTTACCTCTATGAACGTGGAGGATATGAGCGAGAGTGCGGAACAGGAAAAAAGCCTGAAATCCACGCTGAACGATGTCCGTGCCGTCTCTCAGGAAGGTAAAAAATACACCAATATCGGTCCTTCCATTGTTTACCGCATTCGTGATGCGGCAGGGCAGGCGGTCGAATATAAAAACTATATGCTGCCGGTTTTGCAGGAACAGGATTATTTTTGGATTACCGGCACGCGCAGCGGTTTGCAACAGCAATACCGTTGGCTGCGTATTCCTTTGGACAAACAAGGGAAAGCGGACACTTTCATGGCATTGCGCGAGTTTTTGAAAGATGGGGAAGGGCGCAAACGCCTGATAGCCGATGCCACTAAAGATGCGCCTGCCGAAATCCGGGAACAGTTTATGCTGGCGGCGGAAAACACGCTGAATATCTTTGCACAAAAAGGCTATTTGGGATTGGATGAGTTTATTACAACCAATATTCCGAAAGAGCAGCAGGAGAAAATGCAGGGCTATTTCTACGAAATGCTTTACGGCGTGATGAACGCCGCTTTGGATGAAACCATCCGCCGGTACGGATTGCCCGAATGGCGGCAGGATGAGGCGCGAAACCGCTTCCTGCTGCACAGTATGGATGCCTATACGGGCTTGACCGAATATCCCGCCCCGATGCTGCTCCAACTGGACGGGTTTTCCGAGGTGCGTTCTTCCGGTTTGCAGATGACCCGCTCGCCGGGCGCACTTTTGGTCTATCTCGGCTCGGTGCTGTTGGTTTTGGGTACGGTATTTATGTTTTATATACGCGAAAAGCGGGCGTGGCTGCTGTTTTCAGACGGAAAAATCCGTTTTGCCATGTCTTCGGCCCGCAGCGAACGGGATTTGCAGAAGGAATTTCCAAAACATGTCGAGAGTCTGCAACGGCTCGGCAAGGACTTGAATCATGACTGAACACTATAAAACCCTTCCGGAACACGAGCTGCTGATTCAGAAATCTTTGATCCGCAATCTGAATCTTTGGGATTGGGTGTTTGCCGTGCTGGTTTTTGCGGCTGCGGTTTTCGTACAGACCTTATCCGGTGTCCGTATGGATATGTATGAAACGGTTATCTTATGGGCAAGTGCCGGTATTGCCGTGTTTTTGGGCTGGTTTTTCAAACCTGTACGCTGGTTTGTGCCGCTGTGCATATTGCTTGCTTATGCTGCCGTCGGTCTGTACGGGGGCAACATCAAATCGGCAGAAGGCTTTTTGCTGCGGTATTTCCTCAGCAGCCAGTCGGCGATTATGTGGCAGTGTGCATTCGTCTTCTTCGCCCTGTTTGCCTATATTGCCGGCGCGGTTTTGGCAAGCGTGAAAAATGTGCCGGGCAATACGCTTTTGGGTATGGGAACCGTGTTTGCATGGGTGTCTGCCGTAGCAGGCTTTACCGGTCTGCTGGTGCGCTGGCACGAAAGCTATCTGCTCCGTCCGGATGCGGGGCATATTCCGGTTTCCAACCTGTATGAAGTCTTCATCCTGTTTCTGGTGATTACTGCGCTGATGTATCTGTATTACGAGGGTAAATTTGCCGTGCAAAAATTGGGCGGTTTCGTATTCAGTTTTATGGCGGTCGTTGTCGGCTTTGTGTTGTGGTACAGCGTTTCACGCGAGGCGCATACCATCCAGCCGCTGATTCCGGCATTGCAATCTTGGTGGATGAAGATACACGTTCCGGCAAACTTTATCGGTTACGGCGCGTTCTGCATTTCCGCGATGCTCGGTATTGCCGAACTGGTTTCCCTGCGTGCGGAAGAGAAGGGCGGGAAATCGTGGCTGCCGCCGTCGGTATTGATTGACGAGGTGATGTATAAGGCGATTGCCGTCGGCTTTTTGTTCTTTACCATTGCCACCATTTTAGGCGCGTTGTGGGCGGCGGACGCGTGGGGACGCTATTGGAGTTGGGACCCGAAAGAGACGTGGGCGTTCATCGTTTGGCTCAATTACGCTATTTGGCTGCACTTGCGGCTGGTTGCCGGTTGGCGCGGCAAAGTGCTGGCGTGGTGGGCGATTATCGGTTTGTTCGTAACCGCCTTTGCCTTTATCGGGGTCAATATGTTCTTGAGCGGCTTGCATTCTTACGGAACGCTTTGATACGGTGCGGCGATGCCGTCTGAAGGGCTTCAGACGGCATTTCCCGCTTTGGGCGCGCTGGTTTTTCAATTTTCGGACGGTATCGGATTATGTTGGTATTAGGAATCGAATCTTCTTGCGACGAAACCGGCGTCGCGCTTTACGATACGGAACGCGGATTGCGGGCGCACTGCCTGCACACTCAAATGGCAATGCACGCCGAATACGGCGGGGTCGTGCCGGAATTGGCGAGCCGCGACCATATCCGCCGCCTTGTTCCGTTGACTGAACGCTGTTTGGCGCAGGCGGGCGCATCGTATGGCGACATTGACGCGGTTGCCTTTACGCAGGGCCCCGGTTTGGGCGGTGCGCTGCTGGCGGGTTCGGGCTACGCCAACGCATTGGCTTTGGCGTTGGACAAGCCTGTTATTCCCGTCCATCATTTGGAAGGGCATTTGCTTTCGCCGCTGTTGGCGGATGAACAACCCGACTTTCCTTTTGTCGCGCTGTTGGTTTCGGGCGGGCATACGCAGATTATGGCGGTCAGGGGCATAGGCGACTACGAGCTTTTGGGCGAGAGCGTCGATGATGCGGCGGGCGAGGCATTCGACAAAACGGCGAAACTGCTGGGCTTGCCGTATCCGGGCGGTGCGAAACTGTCGGAACTTGCGGAATCGGGCAGGCCCGAGGCGTTTGTTTTTCCGCGCCCGATGATTCATTCCGACGATTTGCAGATGAGTTTTTCAGGTTTGAAAACCGCCGTATTGACCGCCGTCGAGAAAGTGCGCGCGGAAAACGGGGCGGATGACATTCCTGAGCAGACACGCAACGACATCTGCCGTGCGTTTCAAGATGCGGTGGTAGATGTGTTGGTGGCAAAAGTGAAAAAAGCCCTGTTGCAGACAGGGTTCAGAACAGTAGTGGTCGCCGGCGGGGTCGGTGCAAACCGCAAACTCCGCGAAACTTTCGGCAACATGATGGTGCAAATCCCGACCCCCAAAGGCAAGCCGAAACATCCGTCCGAAAAAGTCAGCGTGTTTTTCCCGCCGATGGCATACTGCACGGACAACGGTGCCATGATTGCCTTTGCCGGTGCGATGCATTTGAAAACGGGCAGGGAGGCCGGCGCATTCAATGTACGCCCGCGTTGGTCGTTGTCCGAAATCGTCAAATGACAAAATGCCGTCTGAAATGGTGCAGACGGCATTTTTATTTTCGTTACGGTGCTTTATAGCGGTTGTACATAAACAGATACTGCGTCGGAAAACGGCGTATCCAATATTCGGCATTGCGGTTGAACACGGCGGCATCGTGGGCTTTGTCGCCGTTCAATTCCCCTTGGACGGGGCGGATGTGCAAATCGAAGCCCTGTCCGTCGGGCAGGCGTTCGCAGCAGAAAAACAGCGTGTTCACGCCTTTGACGTGTGCCAATTTTGCCGCCAGCGTCATGGTATAGGCAGGTTTGCCGAAGAAATCCACCCATACGCCTTCCCCGCCTTCTTGAGGGGAGGGGACGTGGTCGGGCAGGACGATGGTTGCTTCGCCCGAACGTAGGGCTTTGATGATTTGTTTGACCCCTTGTATGCTGGTAGGCGCGGTTTTTCCTTTGCCGCGAACCCTGCCTGCTTGCATCACTTTGTCTATTGCTTTAATTTTCGGCGGTTTATACATGGCGGTTAAGGGGAATGGCAGCCGTTGGCTGATGTAGCGTCCGCCCAAATCGTAGCTGCCGATGTGCGGCGTGATGAACAGCAGCCCTTCGCCCTTGTCCAAAGCCTGCTGCACGTGTTCCCAGCCGTGTACCGACTTGAACATTGTTTCTATGTCTTCCGGTTTTTTGAAAAATGCGAGGGCAAGTTCCAAACCGCCTTTTGCCGTTTCCGCAAAAACGGCTTTGACTGTTTTTGGGTCGGGATTCATGCCTGCCTGACGCATATTGGCAATAATGCGCGCGCGGTCTTCCTTTAAAAGGTAAAACGCCAGATGCCCGAGGAAAACGCCCAGTTTGTGCAGTGAGGGCAGGGGCAGCAGGGAAAGGGATTTGAGCAGGGCGGTCAACAGGATGTGCATGGCGGTTCGCAAAGGGGGAAACAGCCCGAATTGTAAACGAAACATGCCGTCTGAAAAAGGGAAGTATTGCGGCGGCAGGGCTTTTCTGCTAACATCGCCCGCTTGCATCAAGAGTTGGAAATTCCATGCCAACCTGCTTTTCAAAAGGAAAAGTAAGGTGGACGGTTGAAAAGCCGATGTGGCCGCAAAGGCAATCCAAACCCGCTTGATGCGGGAATTTTTTTGCCTGTGCGAAACGTACGGGCAGAGATTCCAAAGTGCCGTTCAAATGGGAATATTTCTCAACCGGATGACACGAATAGGGAAATTTTGCTATATTTCCCGCTTTCGACATTATGTTCATACAACATGCCGTCTGAAGAAGATGGTTTGTTTTTCAAGGAAAATTTCAATGAGCGAATATCTGTTTACTTCCGAATCGGTATCCGAAGGCCATCCGGACAAAGTAGCCGACCAAGTGTCCGATGCGATTTTAGATGCCATTTTGGCGCAAGACCCCAAAGCGCGTGTCGCCGCAGAAACCTTGGTCAACACAGGCTTGTGCGTATTGGCGGGCGAAATCACCACCACCGCCCAAGTGGACTACATCAAAGTCGCACGCGAAACCATCAAACGCATCGGCTACAATTCCTCCGAGCTGGGCTTTGATGCCAACGGCTGCGCGGTCGGTGTGTACTACGACCAACAATCTCCGGACATCGCCCAAGGTGTGAACGAAGGCGAAGGCATCGACCTGAACCAAGGCGCGGGCGACCAAGGTTTGATGTTCGGCTATGCCTGCGACGAAACCCCGACCCTGATGCCGTTTGCCATCTATTACAGCCACCGCCTGATGCAGCGTCAAAGCGAATTGCGCAAAGACGGCCGCCTGCCTTGGCTGCGCCCTGATGCCAAAGCCCAACTGACCGTGGTTTACGACAGCGAAACCGGTAAGGTAAAACGCATCGATACTGTCGTCCTCTCTACCCAGCACGATCCGTCTATCGGTTACGAAGAGCTGAAAAACGCCGTCATCGAACAGATTATCAAGCCTGTTTTGCCGTCTGAACTGCTGACTGCCGAAACCAAATACCTGATCAACCCGACCGGCCGCTTCGTCATCGGCGGTCCGCAAGGCGACTGCGGTCTGACCGGACGTAAAATCATCGTCGATACCTACGGCGGCGCGGCTCCGCACGGCGGCGGCGCGTTCTCCGGCAAAGACCCGTCCAAAGTAGACCGTTCTGCCGCCTACGCCTGCCGTTATGTTGCGAAAAACATCGTTGCAGCAGGTTTGGCGACCCAATGTCAGATTCAGGTTTCCTACGCCATCGGCGTTGCCGAACCGACTTCGATTTCCATCGATACCTTCGGCACAGGCAAAATCAGCGAAGAAAAACTGATTGCCTTAGTTCGCGAACATTTCGACCTGCGCCCCAAAGGCATCGTCCAAATGCTCGACCTCTTGCGCCCGATTTACGGAAAATCCGCCGCTTACGGACATTTCGGACGCGAAGAACCTGAGTTCACTTGGGAACGCACCGACAAAGCTGCTGCATTGAAAGCAGCCGCGGGGCTGTAATTTGGTCTGAATAAAGAAATGCCGTCTGAAACCGAACCGCCTCCGGAGGCGGTTTGTGTTTCAGACGGCATTTTTGCAGCCTTTTGCAGCCTTAATGTTGCGTTACAATCGGAATTCTCGGTTCGTAGAGCAGGTCATAGGTCGGCTTGTTGAGCAGGTCTTGGAGCGTGAAACCGTCCAGATACGTGAAAAACGACTTCATCGCGCCGCCGAGTATGCCTGTCAAACGGCAGGATGGTGTAATCAGGCATTCGTTGTTCTCGCCCATGCACTCGACCAGCTGCATCGGTTCGAGGTGGCGGACAACCGAGCCGATGTTGATGCGGTCGGGCGGTGCGGCAAGCCGCAGGCCGCCGCCTTTTCCGCGCACACTGTGGAGGAAGCCGCCTTTGACCAGCGCGGTAACGACCTTCATCAGATGGCTTTTGGAAATGCCGTAGGTTACGGCGATGGTACTGATGTTGACCAGCGCATCGTCGTTGATGGCAGTGTAGATAAGGACGCGCAGCCCGTAGTCCGTATGTTGTGTCAAATACATGATTTTCTCGGTATGGATCGTTATTCTTATCGGTACGGTTTAAGTTTCACGGAAAATACCTTAATGGTTGAAACCCTGTCCGTCGGGGCGGTAGAATGCAGCCTGTCTGCGGCGGTATGCCGTCTGAAACATCCGCGCTACTGTTTGATAATTTGTTATTGTAACCTAAATTTATGAAACCGTTGAAACGACATTCCGCCCTTGTCGGGCTTTCGCGCGAACACCACCACTCGCTTTCCCTGTGCGTGCGTCTGTTGCGGACGCCCGGGGCAGAGCATCGTGCCGAACTCGAACCGCATTTTTCCGAATTGGAAACCCATTTTCGCGAAGAAGAAGCCAAGTTTGCCCCAATTTGGCAGAATGTCGCCCCCGAATTGAAACAACGTTTCGAGAAAGACCACGCCCGACTGCGGCAGATGATGGCAAGCCCCGAATACGGTAACGCGGCGTGGAATACCGCTTTTGCCACAACCCTGCGCGACCACGCGCGCTTTGAAGAACGCGAGCTGTTTCCCGCCGCCGAACCGTTTTTGCCGGCATGATTCCGTTTTGCGGCAAATATATTAATGATAAACAAGGAACACACATGAAATTTACCAAGCACCCCGTCTGGGCAATGGCGTTCCGCCCATTTTATTCGCTGGCGGCTCTGTACGGCGCATTGTCCGTATTGCTGTGGGGTTTCGGCTACACGGGAACGCACGAGCTGTCCGGTTTCTATTGGCACGCGCATGAGATGATTTGGGGTTATGCCGGACTGGTCGTCATCGCCTTCCTGCTGACCGCCGTCGCCACTTGGACGGGGCAGCCGCCCACGCGGGGCGGCGTTCTAGTCGGGTTGACCGCCTTTTGGTTGGCTGCGCGGATTGCCGTCTTTATCCCGGGTTGGGGTGCGGCGGCAAGCGGCATACTCGGTACGCTGTTTTTCTGGTATGGCGCGGTGTGCATGGCTTTGCCCGTCATCCGTTCACAGAACCAACGCAACTATGTCGCCGTATTCGCAATATTTGTGCTGGGCGGCACGCATGCGGCGTTTCACGTCCAGCTTCACAACGGTAATTTTGAGGGGCTGTTGGGCGGTTTGCAGTCGGGGCTGATTATGGTGTCGGGCTTTATCGGCCTGATTGGGATGAGGATTATTTCGTTTTTTACGTCCAAACGTTTGAACGTGCCGCAGATTCCCAGTCCGAAATGGGTTGCGCAGGCTTCGCTGTGGTTGCCCATGCTGACTGCCATGCTGATGGCGCACGGTGTGTTGGCTTGGCTGTCTGCCGTTTTTGCCTTTGCGGCAGGCGTGATCTTTACCGTGCAGGTGTACCGTTGGTGGTATAAGCCCGTGTTGAAAGAGCCGATGCTGTGGATTCTGTTTGCCGGTTATCTGTTTACCGGATTGGGGCTGATTGCGGTCGGCGCGTCTTATTTCAAACCTGCCTTCCTCAATTTGGGCGTGCACCTAATCGGCGTGGGCGGTATCGGCGTGTTGACTTTGGGCATGATGGCGCGTACCGCGCTCGGTCATACGGGCAATCCCATTTATCCGCCGCCTAAATCCGTTCCGGTCGCATTTTGGCTGATGATGGCGGCAACTGCCGTCCGCATGGTTGCCGTATTTTCTTCCGGTACCGCCTATACGCACAGCATACGCACATCTTCGGTTTTGTTTGCCCTTGCGCTTTTGCTGTATGCGTGGAAGTATATTCCTTGGCTGATACGTCCGCGTTCCGACGGCAGGCCCGGTTGAGTAAAACCGCCGCAGATTCCCGGTCTGCGGCGGTTTCGGTTTGGGCGCGATGCCGTCTGAACATCAATTCTCATCAGACCAGCTGTCGCGCGTGGCTTTGGCTTCTTCAAAATAGCGGTACAGGGAGGGGCGGTCCCGGTTAAGCAGGATGGTTTCCAAAGTGTCCAACTGCCTGCCCAAGCCCCGAATCAGCTCCAACAGGTTGTCCCTGTTGGCAAGGCAGATGTCCGCCCACACGGCAGGGTGGCTGGAGGCGGTGCGGGTAAAGTCCTGAAAGCCCGTGGCGGCAAATTTCAGATACGCCTTTCCGTCGGGGTGGTCGAAAAGCTGGTGGACATAGGCGAAGGCGGCAAGGTGGGGCATATGGGAGACGGCGGCAAAAACCGCATCGTGTTTTTGCGCGTCCATCGTATAAATTTCGGCCCCGACGGCGCGCCATAGGTTTTCTATCAATGAGATGCCGTCTGAATCTTCGCCGCCGTGTGGTGTGATGATGAGTTTTCTATTTTGGAACAGGTCGTACTGCGCCGAATTTGCCCCGCTTCTGTCGGAACCGGCAATCGGGTGGGCGGCAATACAGCGGTGAATGCTGTCGGGCAGGCAGCGTCGGAAAGCCTCGATAACGGAGATTTTGGTGCTGCCGACATCGGAAATCCAAGCATGGGCGGGTAAAACGGGTGCAAGCGCGGTTAAGATGCCGGAGACGGAGGCAACGGGCGTGGCGATAACAATCAAATCCGCATCGGCGATGCTGTTTTTATCGATGACGGCGGAAGCCCGGTCAATCACGCCGCGTTCTAGCGCACGTTGCAGGTTGTCGCGGTCGGTGTCGATGCCGGTAACGGTACGGACGAGTCCTTGTTTCTTGAGGTCTAGGACGAACGAACCGCCGATCAGCCCGACGCCGACGAGGACGATATGGTTCAAAATGTGCATTTGTGTAAAAGACTTTCGCAAAGTACCGTCATGGTAGCTTATCGGCGGAATATCCCGCAAGATGGGTGGGTAAAGGAGGAAAAGTGGACAAAATCAGAGTTGCCGCCGTGCAGATGGTGTCGGGCGTGTCGCCGGAAACCAACGTCGCCGCCATGAAACGCCTGGTCGCACGGGCGGCGGAGCAGGGTGCGGATTGGGTGCTGCTGCCCGAATATTGGGTGCTGATGAGCGCAAACGATACCGACAAACTTGCGCTTGCCGAGCCTTTGGGCGGCGGACGCTTTCAGACGGCATTGAGCGAAACGGCGAAAGCGTGCGGCGTGGTACTGTTTGGCGGAACCGTGCCGCTGCAAAGCAGCGAGGCGGACAAGGTGATGAATACGCTGTTGGTGTACGGACGGGACGGCGTAAGAACGGGTCTGTATCACAAAATGCACCTCTTCGGTTTTTCCGGTTTGGGCGAACGCTATGCCGAAGCCGATACCATCAGCGCAGGGCGGGAAGTGCCGCACTTGTCGGCAGAAGGCGTGCCGGTGGCGGCAGGTATTTGTTACGATGTCCGCTTTCCCGAATTTTTCCGCCGCCAGCTGCCGTTTGACGTATTGATGCTTCCGGCGGCATTTACCCATACGACGGGCAAGGCGCATTGGGAGTTGCTGCTGCGCGCGCGTGCGGTGGAGAACCAATGTTATGTTGTCGCGGCGGCGCAGGGCGGATTGCACGAAAACGGCAGGCGCACATTCGGACACAGTATGATTGTCGATCCGTGGGGCGACGTATTGGACGTATTGCCCGAAGGCGAAGGCATCGTTACGGCAGACATCGATGCCAACCGCCTGAACAGCGTCCGCAACCGGCTGCCAGCCCTGAAACACCGGGTTTTGGATGCCGTCTGAACGCGGCAGGCGGTTTGTTCCGCCGCCCTGTTCCTTACCGCCCGAACCGCCCGCCGTCTGCGGCGGTAGAATCCGAACGGCTGCGGAAGCCGCCGCTTTCCGCCTGTTGCCTGATGTGCCGTCCCGCGTGCCGAGACAGCCGCACAAACAATTTTTAATCTGGATACTTTAAATGTTTTACCAAATCCTTGCCCTGATTATCTGGAGCAGCTCGTTTATTGCCGCCAAATATGTCTATGGCGGCATCGATCCCGCATTGATGGTCGGCGTGCGCCTGCTAATTGCCGCGCTGCCTGCACTGCCCGCCTGCCGCCGGCATATCGGCAAGATTCCGCGTGAGGAATGGAAGCCGTTGCTGATTGTGTCGTTCGTCAACTATGTGCTGACCCTGCTGTTTCAGTTTGTCGGGTTGAAATACACTTCCGCCGCCAGCGCATCGGTCATTGTCGGACTCGAGCCACTGCTGATGGTGTTTGTCGGACACTTTTTCTTCAACGACAAAGCGCGTGCCTACCACTGGATATGCGGCGCGGCGGCATTTGCCGGTGTCGCGCTGCTGATGGCGGGCGGTGCGGAAGAGGGCGGCGAAGTCGGCTGGTTCGGCTGCCTGCTGGTGTTGTTGGCGGGCGCGGGCTTTTGTGCCGCTATGCGTCCGACGCAAAGGCTGATTGCACGCATCGGCGTACCGGCATTCACATCTGTTTCCATTGCCGCCGCATCGTTGATGTGCCTGCCGTTTTCGCTTGCTTTGGCGCAAAGTTATACCGTGGACTGGAGCGTCGGGATGGTATTGTCGCTGCTGTATTTGGGTTTGGGGTGCGGCTGGTACGCCTATTGGCTGTGGAACAAGGGGATGAGCCGTGTTCCTGCCAATGTTTCCGGGCTGTTGATTTCGCTCGAACCCGTCGTCGGCGTGCTGTTGGCGGTTTTGATTTTGGGCGAATATTTGTCGCCCGTATCCGCCTTGGGCGTGTTTGTCGTCATCGCCGCCACGCTTGCCGCCGCCCGGCTGTCGCATCAAAAATAAAGTTGGGAGGCGGTGTTTGATGGTTGCCGGATAGGCGGAAATCTTTGCGCCGTCATTCCCGCGCAGGCGGGAATCCGGTTTTTTGAGTTTCGGTTATTTCCGACAAATTGCCGCAGCGTCGGATGCCCGGATTCCCGCCTGCGCGGGAATGACGAGAAAAGTAATGCGCCCCTTTGATGGGGTGCAATATATAAGGTTTTGGGTTTCTGTTTTTTGGGAATGATGGGATTTTAGGTTTCTGTTTTCGCGGGAATGACGATTTAGAAGTTGCCTGAAATTCAAAAAAACGAAGCTTAAAAAACGGATTCCCATTTTTTGCGGGAATGACGGGATTTCAGGCATTTGTTTTTGATTTTTGCAGAAACGGAAAACCGCCGCAATGGCGGCGGTCGGCTTGCCGGCGGATGCCGGTTTCGGGGATTAGAATTTCACACGGACACCGGCGGTATATTCGTGATCCCAAACTTTAGCATTTTCAAACTTGCCCAAATAATTGAAGCGGTAGCCCAAATCCAAAGTTACGTTGGGTGCGACTTCAAAGCCGACACCGCCCAATGCGCCGACGCTTACTTTGGTTTTTTTATAGTCTTCGGCTTTCAAACGGTTCAGACCCAAACGCGCGCCGACATAAGGTTTGACGATGGAATTGGTATTGAAGTCTTTGATGACGGCAACGCCTGCGCCTTGGAGTGTGGCGGTGACATCATCATTTTTGTCGCGGATGCGGTAGTAATCTGCGGCAATACGCATATCGCCGGTATCATAACCGACAGAAACGCGAGGGATAAAATCGCTGCCTCTAAGTGTTTCACCATCGGCGTGAATGGAGACAGAGGCAACGCCCACGTCACCTTGTACATAAACACCCGGTTGGCTGTCGGCGGCAAATGCGGCAGCGGGGAGGGCAAGCACGGTTAATGCAGTAAGGAGTTTTTTCATTTTTTGATTCCTAAAAATGTTCAAAAGTTTTTGAATATCGGAATCCGTTAGGGAATCCGTTAGGGAATCCGTTAGGGAATCCGTTAGGGAATCCGTTAGGGAATCCGTTAGGGAATCCGTTAGGGAATCCGTTAGGGAATCCGTTAGGGAATCCGTTAGGGAATCCGTTAGGGAATCCCGTTCCATTATACAATATTTTTCAAATTTTTGCCCGCCTTCGGCCTTTTATCGTTCCGACTTTTCCGGTGTTGTCCGTGGCTTTTGTTGCCGCCTGTTTGTGCCGGTGTGCTAAAATTTTCCGTTTCCGCGTATTGTGTTTTCCGCCGCCGGGCGGTTTGTTTGCGAATCGGACGAGAATTTATGCCTTCTGCCCATTATCCTGAGATGAATGAAAAACTGATGGCGGTCCTGATGGCGATGCTGGTCGCGCTGATGCCGTTTTCCATCGATGCCTACCTGCCGGCGATTCCCGAAATGGCGCAATCGCTGGGTGCGGATGTCCACCGTATCGAACAGAGCCTGAGTGTGTTTATGTTCGGCACGGCGTTCGGACAGGTGGTCGGCGGTTCGGTGTCCGACATCAAAGGGCGCAAACCCGTCGCGCTGACCGGATTGGCCGTCTACTGCCTTGCCGTTGCCGCCATCGTATTTGCCTCAAGTGCCGAACAGCTCCTCAACCTGCGCGTCGTGCAGGCATTCGGCGCGGGTATGACCGTCGTCATCGTCGGCGCAATGGTGCGCGATTATTATTCCGGACGCAAAGCCGCGCAGATGTTTGCCCTTATCGGCATCATTCTGATGGTTGTGCCGCTGGTCGCACCTATGACCGGCGCGGTATTGCAGAGTTTGGGCGGCTGGCAGGCGATTTTCGTTTTTTTGGCGGCTTATTCGCTGGTGTTGTTCGGTTTGGTGCAGTATTTCCTGCCCAAGCCCGCCGCCGGCGGCAAAATCAGACGGGACGTGTTCGGACTGGCGGCGGGGCGGTTTAAGCGCGTATTGAAAACCCGCGCCGCTATGGGTTATCTGTTTTTCCAAGCATTCAGCTTCGGCTCGATGTTTGCTTTTTTGACCGAATCGTCCTTCGTGTACCGGCAGCTTTACCGCGTTACGCCGCACCAATACGCTTGGGCGTTCGCACTCAACATCATCACGATGATGTCGTTCAACCGCATTACCGCGTGGCGGCTCAAAACCGGCGCGCATCCGCAAAGCATCCTGCTGTGGGGGATTGTCGTCCAGTTTGCCGCCAACCTGTCCCAATTCGCCGCCGTGCTGTTTTTCGGGCTGCCGCCGTTTTGGCTGCTGGTTGCGTGCGTGATGTTTTCCGTCGGCACGCAGGGTCTGGTCGGTGCGAACACGCAGGCGTGCTTTATGTCTTATTTTAAGGAGGAGGGCGGCAGTGCAAATGCCGTGTTGGGCGTGTTCCAATCCTTAATCGGCGCGGGGGTGGGTATGGCGGCGACCTTCTTGCACGACGGTTCGGCAACTGTGATGGCGGCAACCATGACCGCGTCCACCTCTTGCGGCATCGCACTTCTGTGGCTCTGCTCGCACAAGGCGTGGAAGGAAAACGGACAAAGCGAATACCTTTAACGGAAAATGCCGTCTGAAACCGCTTCAGACGGCATTTGATGTTAGAATGCACGGCAAACTACCGTTCAGGCGAAATTATGTCCCAAACTATCGACGAACTCCTCCTTCCTCACCGCAACGCCATCGACAGCATCGATGCGGAAATCCTGCGCCTGCTCAACGAACGCGCGCAACACGCGCACGCCATCGGCGAACTGAAAGGCACGGGCGCGGTGTACCGCCCGGAGCGCGAGGTTGCCGTGTTGCGCCGCATTCAGGATTTGAACAAAGGCCCGCTGCCCGACGAATCCGTCGCCCGCCTGTTCAGGGAGGTGATGAGCGAGTGCCTCGCCGTCGAACGCCCGCTGACCATCGCCTATCTGGGGCCGCAGGGCACGTTTACCCAGCAGGCGGCAATCAAGCATTTCGGACACGCCGCACGCACGATGGCGTGTCCGACCATAGACGACTGCTTCAAACAGGTTGAAACGCGTCAGGCGGATTATCTGGTCGCCCCCGTGGAAAACTCGACCGAAGGCTCGGTCGGCCGCACGTTGGATCTGCTTGCCGTTACCGCGTTGCAGGCCTGCGGCGAAGTTGTCTTACGCATCCACCACAACCTGTTGCGTAAAAACAGCAGCAGTACCGAAGGCATCACCAAAGTATTTGCGCACGCGCAGGCGTTGGCGCAGTGCAACGACTGGCTGGGCAGATACCTGCCCAACGCCGAGCGTGTCGCCGTATCGAGCAATGCCGAAGCCGCGCGGCTGGTTGCCGAATCGGAAGACGGTACGGTTGCCGCCATCGCCGGGCGTACTGCGGCGGAAATCTACGGACTTGATATGGTTGCCGGGTGTATCGAAGACGAGCCGAACAACACCACGCGCTTCCTGGTTATGGGTCATCATGAAACCGGTGCCGGCGGCAGCGACAAAACCTCGCTGGCCGTTTCCGCGCCCAACCGGGCAGGCGCGGTTGCCTCGCTGCTGCAGCCTTTGACCGAATCGGGCATTTCTATGACCAAATTTGAAAGCCGCCCGAGCAAATCCGTTTTGTGGGAATACCTGTTCTTTATCGATATCGAGGGACACCGGACGGATGACAAGGTTCGGACGGCATTAAAACAGTTGGGCGGGCGCGCATCGTTCGTCAAAATCATCGGTTCGTATCCGGCCGCCGTTTTGTAGCGGCGGCAGCGTTCAGACGGCATTTCAGGCATTATGTCCGAACACCGAGTCAATCACGAACCCGTTTTTATGCTGGCATCTTCGCCTTGGCGCGAAAGCAGCCTGCGGGTTGAAGCGTTCAGCCGCCGTTACGGGCGTGTGGCTTTGCTGGCGCGGAGCGCGCGCAAACGGCAGAGCGAGCTGCGCGGCGTATTGGTGCCGTTCGTCCCCGTCAGCGTGTCGTGGTACGGCAGTCAGGAACTCAAAACCCTTCACCGCGCCGAATGGGTCGGCGGTTGGCGGCAGCCTCAGGGCAGGGCGTTGTTTGGCGGATTGTATGTGAACGAGCTGGTTTTGAAACTGACCGCGCGCGAAGATCCCATGCCTGAGTTATACGATGCATTGGCTGAAGTGATGAAGGCAGTCTGCTGCGAGGCAGACCATGTTGCCGATTTGCGCCGCTTCGAGTGGAAGCTGCTGACGGCCTTAGGCGTCGCCCCCGATTTGCATACGGACGGAGAGGGCAGGGAAATCCAGTCATCCGCCAGATACTGTATCAGACCGGAAGAAGCAGTCATGCCCGTAGGCAGGGAATGTGTTTTGCCGTCTGAAACCGTCATTATTGCCGACGGACAGAGTCTGATTGATTTGCAGACGGGCAGTTTCGGCAGTGCGCAAAGCCTTCAGGATGCCCTGAAAATCACACGGCTGCTGACAGGCAGCCTGCTTCCTGAAGGGGTGAAGTCGAGGCAGGTGTTGGAACAGATACGGCAGTTTGACCGTCGTGCAACATAGGTGCCGACGCAGCGTACCGGTATGCTGCAAAATAAAAAACCGAAGAGGAAAGGAAACATCATGCTTTTAGGTGTCAACATCGATCACATCGCCACCGTCCGCAATGCCCGCGGCACGACCTATCCCAGCCCTGTGGAAGCGGCATTGGTCGCGGAAACGCACGGTGCGGATTTGATTACCATGCACCTGCGCGAAGACCGCCGCCACATCAAAGACGCGGATGTGTTTGCCGTTAAAAACGCCATCCGCACACGCCTGAACCTTGAAATGGCACTGACCGAAGAAATGTTGGAAAACGCACTCAAAGTCATGCCCGAAGACGTGTGCATCGTGCCTGAAAAACGTCAGGAAATCACGACAGAAGGCGGTTTGGACGTATTGGCGCAACAAGAAAAAATCGCCGCATTCACCAAAATCCTGACCGATGCAGGCATCCGCGTTTCGCTCTTTATCGATGCCGACAACGAGCAAATCCAAGCCGCCCATGATGTCGGTGCACCCGTTATCGAGCTGCACACCGGCGCATACGCCGACGCGCGCAGCCACGCCGAACAACTCAAGCAATTCGAGCGTCTGCAAAACGGCGCGCATTTTGCCGGCGATTTGGGCTTGGTCGTCAACGCCGGACACGGACTGACCATACATAACGTTACCCCCATCGCCCAAATCCTCGCCATCCGCGAACTGAACATCGGGCATTCGCTGATTGCCCAAGCCCTCTTCCTCGGACTGCCCGAAGCCGTGCGCCAAATGAAGGAGGCGATGTTCAGGGCAAGGCTGCTGCCGTAAGGGCAGGCAAACCCTTTCAGACAGCATTTCACGACAGGGATATGTTATAGTGGATTAAATTTAAATCAGGACAAGGCGGCGAAGCCGCAGACAGTACAAATAGTACGGCAAGGCAAGCCAACGCCGTACTGGTTTAAATTTAATTCACTATATGAATCAAAAGTATATTTTATCTGCAAACAATAATAGTTTGATAGAAGAAATTCACAATACAGTACAGAGTATTGGGTATTGTATTGTTCGAGGTCTTAATCTAAACCATCTTGATGGCAGCCGGAGAAACAAGAAATTATTTGACTTTCTATCTCAATTAGGAATGCTGACAAACCACAAAGGCGATGGTTTTAAATCTATATTTTGGGATATTAAATATTGAGGCGATGATTATGTAATATAGTGGATTAACAAAAATCAGGACAAGGCGACGAAGCCGCAGACAGTACAAATAGTACGGAACCGATTCACTTGGTGCTTCAGCACATTAGAGAATCGTTCTCTTTGAGCTAAGGCGAGGCAACGCCGTACTGGTTTTTGTTAATCCACTATAAATAATGATATAACTTTCTCGGAAGATGTTGGAGAATGTCCACTTCATAGTGATTCATCTTTTAGTGAAAACCCGGAAAGTTATTTGGTTATGTATGTAGTAAAATCAGCCAATGATGGAGGTAATTCCCTATTTTTAAGTTCATCAGATATTGTCAATCAGTTATCTAAAACAGAAACCGGTAAAAAACACTTAAAAACATTAACAGGCAATTTATATCCATTTAAAACACCAGCATCATTTGATAAAAAACAAGGTGTGAGATGGGGTAATATCTTATCGGTCAATACTCAAATGATTAGATTTAGAAGTGATTGTATCTATAAAGGTATTGAAGAAAATAGAAATAAAGTATCAGAGGAAATGGTATTTGCACTTGATTATCTTGTAAAGATTATAAAAAATGCGAGTGATATTCAAGAATTTTCTGCACAAGATGATGATTTAATTATTATTGATAATGTCAATGGTTTGCATGCCAGGACTGATTATACGGATAAAAACAGACATTATATTAGAGCAAGAATTACTGTATAAAGGACGGTTATGCAAGAAATAATGCAATCTATCGTTTTTGTTGCTGCCGCAATACTGCACGGAATTACAGGTATGGGATTTCCGATGCTCGGTACAACCGCATTGGCTTTTATAATGCCATTGTCTAAGGTTGTTGCCTTGGTAGCAGTACCGAGCCTGTTAATGAGCTTGTTGGTTCTATGCAGCAATAACAAAAAGGGTTTTTGGCAAGAGATTGTTTATTATTTAAAAACCTATAAATTGCTTGCTATCGGCAGCGTCGTTGGCAGCATTTTGGGGGTGAAGTTGCTTTTGATACTTCCAGTGTCTTGGCTGCTTTTACTGATGGCAATCATTACATTGTATTATTCTGTCAATGGTATTTTAAATGTATGTGCAAAAGCAAAAAATATTCAAGTAGTTGCCAATAATAAGAATATGGTTCTTTTTGGTTTTTTGGCAGGCATCATCGGCGGTTCAACCAATGCCATGTCTCCCATATTGTTAATATTTTTGCTTAGCGAAACAGAGAATAAAAATCGTATCGCAAAATCAAGCAATCTATGCTATCTTTTGGCGAAAATTGTTCAAATATATATGCTAAGAGACCAGTATTGGTTATTAAATAAGAGTGAATACGGTTTAATATTTTTACTGTCCGTATTGTCTGTTATTGGATTGTATGTTGGAATTCGGTTAAGGACTAAGATTAGCCCAAATTTTTTTAAAATGTTAATTTTTATTGTTTTATTGGTATTGGCTCTGAAAATCGGGTATTCAGGTTTAATCAAACTTTAATTCATTATTAAATGCCTTAACTCCTTATTAAATAATTGGCACGATGTTTTAGAATTTCAAATGCAAAAGGTTACAATGAAAATTGTTACCGACAAAACCCCAAAAGTGGATATTCACGCCATTTTAACGCCCCAAGAAATTGACGGCATTCATCATCACATTCATCACTACCCGCAACCAAGGGCGAAGGAGCGCAAATATGATTTACGGCATCGGCACAGACATCGTTTCCCTCAAGCGCATCATCCGCTTAAACAAAAAATTCGGACAGGCGTTTGCCGGGCGCATCCTCACTCCGGAAGAGCTGCTTGAATTTCCGCAAGCGGGCAAACCCGTCAACTACCTCGCCAAACGCTTTGCCGCCAAAGAAGCCTTCGCCAAAGCCGTCGGCACGGGCATACGCGGCGCGGTTTCCTTCCGCAACATCGGCATCGGGCATGACGCATTGGGCAAGCCCGAATTTTTCTACGGCCCCGCCCTGTCCAAATGGCTGGAGGAACAAGGCATCAGCCGCGTCAGCCTCAGCATGAGCGACGAAGAAGACACCGTATTGGCATTTGTCGTTGCCGAAAAATAATGCCGTCTGAAATGCGGCAAACCCGTTGACGGCATTGCCCGTCCCTCATTTGCACTCCGACCGACCAACCGCATACCCGCCATGATCCAAGACACCCGCCCCCTTATCCGCGTCGTTGCCGGCATCCTGCTCAACCGGGACGGCGACTACCTGCTCAGTTCCCGCCCCGAAAGCAAACCCTATGCCGGATATTGGGAATTTGCCGGCGGCAAAGTCGAAGCGGGCGAAACCGACTTCCAAGCCCTGCAACGCGAGTTTGAAGAAGAACTCGGCATCCGCATCCTCGCCGCCACGCCTTGGCTGACCAAAATCCATTCCTACGAACACGCCCGCGTCTGCCTGAAATTCCTATGGGTCAACCCCGGCCAATGGACGGGCGAACCGCAATCCCGCGAAGGGCAGGAATGGTCTTGGCAGAAGGCGGGCGATTTTACCGTTGCCCCTATGCTGCCTGCCAACGGCGCGCTTTTGCGTTCGCTGTCCGTTCCGCGCCGTTTGTACGGCAGCCTGAAAACGGGTTTGTACGGGGAGAACAGTATGGGCGCGTACCGCGTCCTGCCTTTGGGTTCGGCAGAGGGAAGCGGTGCGAACGTTTTGATGGAGACGGCACAATGGCAGGACAAACCCGAACACGCCGACAGCGTGTGGATGATGGTGCAGAGCCGCGAACAATGGCGGCAGGCGCAGGAAAAGGGCGCGGATGTCGTCGTGTGGCGCGTGTGCAATGATGTTCAGGCACAAGAGGCGGCAGAAGCCCTGCGTCAGGGCGTATCTGTGCCGCTCGTACTTGCAGCAAACGGACAGACGGTCGCACGTTATGGGAAACTGTGGCTCGGCTTGGGGGCGCACGCGGTGGTAAGGGACGAAACAATAGGGGAGAACCATGAATAAAAACCGCAAATTACTGCTTGCCGCATTGCTGCTGATTGCCTTTGCCGCCTTCAAGCTCGTTTTGTTGCAATGGTGGCAGGTGCAGCAGCCGCAAGCCGTGGCGGCGCAATGCGATTTGACCGAGGGTTGCACGCTGCCGGACGGAAGCCGCGTCCGCGCCGCCGCCGTTTCAACCAAAAAACCGTTTGATATTTATATCGAACACGCGCCCGCCGACACGGAACAGGTCAGCATCAGCTTCAGTATGAAAAATATGGATATGGGTTTCAACCGCTATATGTTCGAGCGGCAACCGTCGGGGACTTGGCAGGCAGTACGCATCCGCCTGCCCATCTGTGTCGAAGGCAGGCGCGATTTTACGGCGGACATTACAATCGGCAGTCGGACATTTCAGACGGCATTTACCGCCGAATAAACCTTTCAATCCGCCATTGCCGGAACATCCGTCCGGAAAGGACACGTTATGAATACTTTATATACACTTTTCGCCACCTGCCCGCGCGGCTTGGAGACCGTTTTGTCTCAAGAACTCGGAAGCCTCAGCTGTACCGATGTTCAAGCGTTTGACGGCGGCGTTTCCTGCCGCGGCGGATTGGAACAGGCCTACGCCGCCAACCTGCATTCGCGTACCGCTGGCCGTATCCTGCTGCGTCTGACCAAAGGTACATACCGCAATGAGCGGGATATCTACAAACTTGCCAAAAACATCAACTGGTTCAATTGGTTTACCTTGCAGCAGACGTTCAAAGTCAAAGTCGAGGCAAAACGCGCCAACGTCAAAAGCCTCCAATTTGTCGGTTTGACCGTCAAAGATGCCGTCTGCGACGCTTTCCGCGACATTTACGACGCACGTCCGAGCGTGGACAAAGCCGCGCCCGATGTCCGCATCCACGCCTTTTTGAACGAACGCAATGTCGAAATCTTCATCGACACTTCGGGTGAAGCCCTGTTCAAACGCGGCTACCGGCTGGATACCGGCGAAGCCCCATTACGCGAAAACCTTGCCGCCGGACTGTTGCTCTCGGCAGGTTACGACGGCACGCAGCCGTTTCAGGATCCGTTTTGCGGCAGCGGCACGATTGCTATCGAAGCCGCTTGGATTGCCGCCGGCCGCGCACCGGGCATGATGCGCCGTTTCGCTTTTGAAAAACTGCAAAATTTCGATAAAACGCTGTGGGCGGATTTGCGCCGCCGCGCCGAAGCGCAAATCCGCCCCGTCCGCGCCCCGATTGCAGGCAGCGACAACGACCGCCGCATCGTTCAGACGGCATTGGACAACGCGCGCCGTGCCGGAGTGGACGACATCGTTTCCTTCAGCGTTGCCGACGCGCAGTCCGTCCGGCCGAACGGCGAAAACGGCATTATGGTGTCCAATCCGCCCTACGGCGTGCGCCTCGAGGAAGTCCGCGCCTTGCAGGCACTTTATCCGCAGCTGGGGACGTGGTTGAAAAAACACTATGCCGGCTGGTTGGCGGCAATGTTTACCGGCGACCGGGAAATGCCCCGGCTGATGCGCCTGTCGCCAAAACGCAAAATCCCACTTTATAACGGCAATATCGATTGCCGCCTGTTTCTGATTGATATGGTGGAAGGGTCGAACCGTTGAGGAAAGTGTAGAAAAATGCCGTCTGAAAAATGTTCAGACGGCATTTTTTTGAATCAGCCCCGTTTTAATACAGATGTATTGATGTAGCGTTGGACACCCGAGGCAATGGATTGGGCGCACTGCCGGCGGAAGGATTCGCTGCCCAGCAGCTTCTCTTCGGAAGGGTTGGACAGGAAGGCGGTTTCGACCAGGATAGACGGCATATCGGGCGCGCGCAAAACGGCGAAATTGGCTTCGTCCACCCTGCCTTTGTGCAAGTGGTTGAGCCTTCCCAATTCTTCAAGCACCAGTTTGCCGAGTTTGCGGCTGTCGCGCAGCGTGGCGGTCTGCGTCATATCGAGCAGGGCGGTATCGACATTGCGGTTGCCGCTGGTCGGTACGCCGCCGACCGCGTCGGCATTGTTTTGGGTTTGTTCCAAGAATTTGGCGGCGGAGCTGGTCGCGCCTTTGGTGTTCAGCATATAAACCCCTGTGCCGCGCGCGGAGGGGCTGGTGAAAGCATCGGCGTGGATGGAGACAAATACGTCCGCCCGCCTTGCCCGTCCTTTGGCGACACGCACGCCCAAAGGGATGAACACGTCTTCGTTGCGCGTCATAAAGACGTTGTAACCCAATGCTTCCAATTGCTTTTTGGTTTCGCGGGCGATGGAGAGGACGACGTGTTTTTCCTGCAAACCGCCCGGGCTGACGGCGCCGGGGTCTTCGCCGCCGTGTCCGGGGTCGATCATAATGACGGGTCTGCGCCCGTTTTTGCCGCGTTCGGTTTGTGCGGGAGTGTTTTGAGCGAGGTCGGCTTCCGGAGAGCCGCGCCGGGTTTTGTTCGGGCTGCCGTTAAGCAGCGCCATCATCGGATCGTCGGCATCCATCCCTTGCGGATAGAGATCGACGACGAGGCGGTTCTTAAAGCCGCCGACGGGCGGAAGCGCGAAGACTTGTGCGTGGGTGGGCTGTTTCAAATCGATGACGAGGCGGACGGTGGTCGGCGTGTTCTGACCCGCGCGTATGCTGCGGATAAAGGGGTCGTCTGCCATGACTTTCTGAGACAGTCCGTGCAATACGGTATTGATGTTCGCGTTTTGTATGTCGACGACCAGCCTGCCCGGGTTGTCGAGCGTGAAGTGTTGGTATTTGAGCGCGGCGGTGCTTTCCAGCGTTAGGCGGGTGTAGGTGTGCGACGGCCATATCCGTGCGGCGGTGAATTGCGGGGCGCGTACCGTTTTGGCAACGGCGGATGCGATGGGGCTTAGGGCGAACAGTGTGCCGGCGGTGCGGCGGATGATTTGTCTTCGTGTCAGTTTGGTCATAGCGGCAGGCTTTCGCGTCCTCGTTCGGTATGGGCGGTCAGCAGGCATTTTCTGCCGCCGCCGTCGTGTGTCAATGTTGCGGTGATGTCGGCAGGCGGCGTAAATTCCCCGCCCTGTTGCGGCCATTCGATCAGGCAGACGCTGTTTGCGGCAAACAGTTCGTCAAGCCCCGCATCTTCCCATTCTTCGGGGAACGAGAAGCGGTAGAGGTCGAAATGGTGCAGGGTGAAGCGTTCCAGCGGATAAGATTCGACGATGGCGTAGGTCGGGCTTTTGACTGCGCCCAGATGACCCAATCCGCGCAGGATTCCGCGTGTCAGCGTGGTTTTTCCCGCACCCAAATCCCCTTCGAGGTAAATGACCAGCGGTGCGTTTAAACGGGAAGACCACGCCGCACCCAAATCGAGTGTGGCGGCTTCGTCGGCAAGGAATCGGGAAACGGGGGGAAAATCAGGCATAGGGGCTTTACAACTTTTATGTGGCGGATCGGAGGGGCAGGCGGTCGGCAAACCGTGCGCCCGGCGGCATTGCCGTACATTATAACAGCCAAATCCGCATCCTGCTTTCAGACGGCAACGGCTGTCAAGAAAAAGCGGCGCGTGTACAATACGCGGATTGTATGTTTAGGACAGATTGGAAAAAGGATGGAAAATATCGGCAGGCAGCGACCCATCGGCGTTTTTGACTCGGGAATCGGCGGTTTGACCAATGTGCGCGCACTGATGGAGCGGCTGCCGATGGAGAACATCATTTATTTCGGCGACACGGCGCGCGTGCCTTACGGGACGAAATCTAAGGCTACCATCGAAAATTTCTCGATGCAGATTGTCGATTTTTTATTGGAACATGATGTCAAGGCGATGGTTATCGCATGTAATACGATTGCGGCGGTGGCGGGGCAGAAAATCCGTCAAAAGACGGGCAATATGCCTGTGTTGGACGTGATTTCCGCCGGCGCGAAAGCCGCGCTAGCAACCACGCGCAACAACAAAATCGGCATTATCGCCACCAATACCACAGTCAACAGCAACGCCTATGCGCGCGCCATCCATAGGAACAACCCCGACACGCTCGTCCGCACGCAGGCCGCGCCGCTGCTCGTCCCTTTGGTGGAGGAAGGTTGGTTGGAACACGAAGTTACCCGCCTGACCGTATGCGAATACCTCAAACCATTGCTTGCAGACGGCATCGATACGCTGGTGTTGGGCTGCACGCACTTTCCCTTGCTCAAGCCCTTAATCGGCAGGGAGGCGCACAATGTCGCGTTGGTTGATTCTGCAATTACGACGGCTGAAGAAACCGCACGCGTCCTTGCGCAGGAGGGATTACTCAATACCGACAACAACAATCCCGACTATCGTTTTTACGTCAGCGATATTCCTTTGAAATTCAGAACCATCGGCGAGCGTTTTCTGGGCAGGACGATGGAGCAGATTGAAATGGTGTCTTTGGGGTAGCGGCAGGTACGGACGGAAACCGCCCCCGTCCGCGCCATCCGCATACGCACCTGCAACGCCCTGCCGTATTAAACGCCCCGTCGCCGCAAATGCCGTCTGAAAGGTTTCAGACGGCATTTTTCCGTTCAAGCCGCCCCTCAAGCTGCGGTTTTTCAGTTTTTTTTTCGTTTCGGGCAATTTTCAAACCGTCATTCCCGTGAAAACAGAAAATTAAAAACAGAAACCGCTCCGCCGTCATTCCCGCGCAGGCGGGAATCTAGACATTCAATGCTAAGGCAATTTATCGGGAATGACTGAAACTCAAAAAACTAGATTCCCACTTTTGTGGGAATGACGGGATATACGTGGGAATGACGGGATATAGGTTTCCGTGCGGACGCGTTCGGATTCACGACTGCGCGGGAATGACGGGATTTTGGTGTATTCCCTAAAAAAAATAAAAAAGCATTTGCAAATTTGTTAAAAATAAATAAAATAATAATCTTTATCATTCTTTAATTGAATTGGGTTTATATGAACAATCCATTGGTGAATCAGGCTGCTATGGTGCTGCCGGTGTTTTTGTTGAGTGCTTGTCTGGGTGGCGGTGGCAGTTTCGATTTGGACAGCGTGGAAACCGTGCAAGATATGCACTCCAAACCTAAGTATGAGGATGAAAAGAGCCAGCCTGAAAGCCAACAGGATGTATCGGAAAACAGCGGCGCGGCTTATGGCTTTGCAGTAAAACTACCTCGCCGGAATGCACATTTTAATCCTACATATAAGGAAAAGCACAAACCATTGGGTTCAATGGATTGGAGAAAACTGCAAAGAGGAGAACCAAATAGTTTTAGTGAGAGGGATGAATTGGAAAAAAAACGGGGTAGTTCTGAACTTATTGAATCAAAATGGGAAGATGGGCAAAGTCGTGTAGTTGGTTATACAAATTTCACTTATGTCCGTTCGGGATATGTCTACCTTAATAAAAATAATATTGATATTAAGAATAATATAGTTCTTTTTGGACCTGACGGATATCTTTACTATAAAGGGAAAGAACCTTCCAAGGAGCTGCCATCGGAAAAGATAACTTATAAAGGTACTTGGGATTATGTTACTGATGCTATGGAAAAACAAAGGTTTGAAGGATTGGGTAGTGCAGCAGGAGGAGATAAATCGGGGGCGTTGTCTGCATTAGAAGAAGGGGTATTGCGTAATCAGGCAGAGGCATCATCCGGTCATACCGATTTCGGGCTGACCAGCGAGTTTGAGGTTGATTTTTCTGATAAAACAATAAAGGGCACACTTTATCGTAACAATCGTATTACTCAAAATAATAGTGAAAACAAACAAATAAAAACTACGCGTTACACCATTCAAGCAACTCTTCACGGCAACCGTTTCAAAGGTAAGGCGTTGGCGGCAGATAAAGGTGCAACAAATGGAAGTCATCCCTTTATTTCCGATTCTGACAGTCTGGAAGGCGGATTTTACGGACCGAAAGGCGAGGAACTTGCCGGTAAATTCTTAAGCAACGACAACAAAGTTGCAGCGGTGTTTGGTGCGAAGCAGAAAGATAAGAAGGAGGGGGAAAACGCGGCAGGGCCTGCAACGGAAACCGTGATAGATGCATACCGTATTACCGGAGGGGAGTTTAAGAAAGAGCAAATAGACAGTTTTGGAGATGTGAAAAAGCTGCTGGTTGACGGAGTGGAGCTTTCACTGCTGCCGTCTGAGGGCAATAAGGTGGCATTTCAGCACGGGATTGAGCAAAACGGCGTGAAGGCAACGGTGTGTTGTTCCAACTTGGATTACATGAGTTTTGGGAAGCTGTCAAAAGAAAATAAAGACGATATGTTCCTGCAAGGTGTCCGCACTCCGGTATCCGATGTGGCGGCAAGGACGGAGGCAAACGCCAAATATCGCGGCACTTGGTACGGATATATTGCCAACGGCACAAGCTGGAGCGGCGAAGCCTCCAATCAGGAAGGTGGTAATAGGGCAGAGTTTGACGTGGATTTTTCCACTAAAAAAATCAGTGGCACACTGACGGCAAAAGACCGTACGTCTCCTGCGTTTACTATTACTGCCACGATTCAGGGCAACGGTTTTTCAGGTGTGGCGAAAACCGGTGAAAACGGCTTTGCATTAGATCCGAAAAGTACCAGCAATCCGGTCTATACGCGCATTCAGGCGGATGTATCCGGTGGCTTCTACGGCAAAAACGCCATTGAGATGGGCGGTTCATTCTCATTTCCGGGAAATGCACCGGAGGGAAAACAAGAAAAAGCATCGGTGGTATTCGGTGCGAAACGCCAACAGCTTGTGCAATAAGCACGGCTGCCGAACAATCGAGAATAAGGCTTCAGACGGCACCGCTCCTTCCGATGCCGTCTGAAAGCGAAGAGTAGGG
Source organism: Neisseria sp. LACPHL-SPEC-2024-00856 (assembly GCF_047915665.1). Lineage (NCBI taxonomy): Bacteria > Pseudomonadati > Pseudomonadota > Betaproteobacteria > Neisseriales > Neisseriaceae > Neisseria > Neisseria sp. LACPHL-SPEC-2024-00856. Next base: position 222,537 of record NZ_JBLRPR010000002.1, on the reverse strand, counting down.
AAACACTATGCAACAGCAACATTTGTTCCGATTAAATATTTTATGCCTGTCTTTAATGACTGCGCTGCCCGTTTATGCAGAAAATGTGCAAGCCGGACAAGCACAGGAAAAACAGTTGGATACCATACAGGTAAAAGCCAAAAAACAGAAAACCCGCCGCGATAACGAAGTAACCGGTTTGGGCAAATTGGTCAAAACCGCCGACACCCTCAGCAAGGAACAGGTACTCGATATCCGCGACCTGACTCGCTACGACCCCGGCATCGCCGTCGTCGAACAGGGGCGCGGCGCAAGCTCGGGTTACTCGATACGCGGTATGGACAAAAACCGCGTTTCCTTGACGGTAGACGGCTTGGCGCAAATACAGTCCTACACCGCGCAGGCGGCATTGGGCGGGACGAGGACGGCGGGCAGCAGCGGCGCAATCAATGAAATCGAGTATGAAAACGTCAAAGCTGTCGAAATCAGCAAAGGCTCAAACTCGGTCGAACAAGGCAGCGGCGCATTGGCGGGTTCGGTCGCATTTCAAACCAAAACCGCCGACGATGTTATCGGGGAAGGCAGGCAGTGGGGCATTCAGAGTAAAACCGCCTATTCCGGCAAAAACCGGGGGCTTACCCAATCCATCGCGCTGGCGGGGCGCATCGGCGGTGCGGAGGCTTTGCTGATCCACACCGGTCGGCGCGCGGGGGAAATCCGCGCCCACGAAGCCGCCGGACGCGGCGTTCAGAGCTTTAACAGGCTGGTGCCGGTTGAAGACGACAACCAATACGCTCATTTCGTGGTCGAAGAAGAATGCGAAAGCGGGAGTTATGAAACGTGTAAAAGCAAACCGAAAAAAGATGTTGTCGGCAAAGACGAACGTCAAACGGTTTCTACCCGAGACTACACGGGTCCCAACCGCTTCCTCGCCGATCCGCTTTCATATGAAAGCCGGTCATGGCTGTTCCGCCCGGGTTTTCGTTTTGAAAACAAACGGCACTACATCGGCGGCATACTCGAACGCACGCAACAAACTTTCGACACGCGCGATATGACGGTTCCGGCATTCCTGACCAAGTCGGATTTTGATGCAAATCAAAAACAGGCGGGTTCTTTGCCCGGCAACGGCAAATACGCGGGCAACCATAAATACGGCGGTCTGTTTACCAACGGCGAAAACGGTGCGCTGGTGGGCGCGGAATACGGTACGGGCGTGTTTTACGATGAGACGCACACCAAAAGCCGCTACGGTTTGGAATATGTCTATACCAATGCCGATAAAGACACTTGGGCGGATTATGCCCGCCTCTCTTACGACCGGCAGGGCATCGGTTTGGACAACCATTTTCAGCAGACGCACTGTTCTGCCGACGGTTCGGACAAATATTGCCGCCCGAGTGCCGACAAGCCGTTTTCCTACTACAAATCCGACCGCGTGATTTATGGGGAAAGCCATAAGCTCTTGCAGGCGGCATTCAAAAAATCCTTCGATACCGCCAAAATCCGCCACAACCTGAGCGTCAACCTCGGTTTTGACCGTTTTGGTTCCGACCTCCGCCATCAGGATTATTATTATCAAAATGCCAACCGCGCCTATTCGTCGAAAACGCCCCCTCCAAACGGCGATAAAAAAATCAGCCCCAACGGCAGCCAAGACAAACCCTATTGGGTCAGCATAGGCGGGGGAAATGTGGTTACGGGGCAAATCTGCCGCTCGGGCAACAATACTTATACGGACTGCACGCCGCGCAGCATCAACGGCAAAAGCTATTACGCGGCAGTTCGGGACAATGTCCGTTTGGGCAGGTGGGCGGATGTTGGCGCGGGGTTGCGCTACGACTACCGCAGCACGCATTCGGACGACGGCAGCGTTTCCACCGGCACGCACCGCACCCTGTCCTGGAACGCCGGCATCGTCCTCAAACCTGCCGACTGGCTGGATTTGACTTACCGCACTTCAACCGGCTTCCGCCTGCCCTCGTTTGCGGAAATGTACGGCTGGCGGTCGGGCGATAAAATAAAAGCCGTCAAAATCGATCCGGAAAAATCGTTCAACAAAGAAGTCGGCATCGTGTTTAAAGGCGATTTCGGCAACTTGGAGGCAAGTTGGTTCAACAATGCCTACCGCGATTTGATTGTCCGGGGTTATGAAGCGCAAATTAAAAACGGCAAAGAAGAAGCCAAAGGCGACCCGGCTTACCTCAATGCCCAAAGCGCGCGGATTACCGGCATCAATGTTTTGGGCAAAATCGATTGGAACGGCGTATGGGATAAATTGCCCGAAGGTTGGTATTCTACATTTGCCTATAATCGTGTCCGTGTCCGCGACATCAAAAAACGCGCAGACCGCACCGATATTCAATCACACCTGTTTGATGCCATCCAACCCTCGCGCTATGTCGTCGGCTTGGGCTATGACCAACCGGAAGGCAAATGGGGTGTAAACGGTATGCTGACTTATTCCAAAGCCAAGGAAATCACAGAGTTGTTGGGCAGCCGGGCTTTGCTCAACGGCAACAGCCGCAATACAAAAGCCACCGCGCGCCGTACCCGCCCTTGGTATATTGTGGATGTGTCCGGTTATTACACGATTAAAAAACACTTCACCCTCCGTGCGGGCGTGTACAACCTCCTCAACCACCGCTATGTTACTTGGGAAAATGTGCGGCAAACTGCCGGCGGCGCAGTCAATCAACACAAAAATGTCGGCGTTTACAACCGATATGCCGCCCCCGGCCGCAACTACACATTTAGCTTGGAAATGAAGTTCTAAACGTCCAAACGCCGCAAATGCCGTCTGAAAGGCTTCAGACGGCATTTTTTACACAATTCCCGCCATTTTCCATCATTCCCAACAACACCGTAATCTCGAAACCCGTCATTCCCGCGAAAAAGGCGGGCGTAGGATGTGCAGCGTGGGCATAGGGCAGGCTGCAAGGCAGGTGTAGGGCTGGCTGTAGGGTGGGCTTCAGCCCACCAATCCCACCGTTTCCACCTATCCCTCCAACTCCGTCAATGTTATCCATCTTGCCCAATCCCACCGAAAACCGAAACCGCCGAATCACGCCTATTCCCCAAAAAACCTTTGATGCGGTGAAATTGGTGGGATTGGTGGGCTGAAGCCCACCCTACAGCCCACCCTACGGCTCGCTGAAATTTCGTCATTCCCGCGCAGGCGGGAATCTAAGTTTGTCGGTGCGGAAACTTATCGGATAAAACGGTTTCTTTAGATTTTACGTTCTAGATTCCCGCCTGCGCGGGAATGACGGGATGTAGGTTTCTGTGCGGACGTGTTCTAGATTCCCACTTTCGTGGGAATGACGGGATTTCAGTTTGCGGATTGATTTGAAGTTGCAAAATCCCAACGGACCGGATTCCCGCTTTCGCGTTTCAAAGTTACGGCGTTATCGGAAAAACAGAAAATCAAAGCTGCGAGGATTTATTTAAAACAACCGAATTTCAACGAACCGGATTTTCGCCTGCGCGGCGGCGGAAGGTTTTTTGTTTTTCCTGACAAATGTCCGCAGTCTGAAATTCCGGCCGCCGGCATAACGGTATAAATATTTTCTATTTGAATCCAATATAAAATGCCGTCCGAACGATGTTCGGACGGCATTTTTAATGCTTCAAATCAGTTGGTGCCGACTTTGATTTTCTGCCACAGGCTGACTGACAGTTTTTTCGCATCCGCGCTCATTTGCGGCATCACGAAACCGTCTTTCATATCCTGCTCGTTCGGGAAGATGGAACGGGTGTTCACCAGTTCGGCAGGCATTTTTTCGCGCGCCGGTTTGCTGGCGGGGGCAAAGGTTACGGCGATGCCGTTTTTCGCCGCGATTTCGGGGTCGAGCGTGTAGTTGATGTATTTGTGGGCATTGGCGACGTTTTTCGCATCGGCGGGAATCAGCCAAGACTCAATCCAGAAGCCCATACCTTTCGGTGTCAGCACTTCGATGCCGACGTTGTTTTTCACTTCTTCGGAACGTGCTTTCGCCAAGTTCAAATCGCCGCCGTTGCCTGCCGCGAGGCAGATGTCGCCGCGCGCCAGCTCGTCGATGATGGACGGGCTGAAACGTTTGACATCCGGACGGATAGACTTCAACACTTCCGCCGCCGCCTTCAAATCTTCAGGATTCGATCCTTTGGGGTCTTTGCCCAAGTAGTTCAGCAAAATCGGGAACATTTCGCTCGGGGTGTCCCACAGGGCGATGCCGCAGGATTTCAGCTTGTGGGTGTATTCGGGTTTGAACAGCAAATCCCAGCCGTTTTCGGGCAGCTTGCCGCCCAAAAGCTCTTTGCCCTTCGCCGTAATCGCAATCGTGTTTACGCCGGAGAAATAGGGGACGGCATATTGGTTGCCCGGGTCGGCGGTTTCCAGCATTTTCAAGAGTTCGGGATCGATGTTTTTATAGTTGGGAATCAGGTCTTTGTTGACTTTTTGATACGCGCCCGCCTCGATTTGGCGCGGTAGGAAGGCGATGCCCGGCACAACCAAATCGTAACCGGATTTGCCGGTCAGCATTTTGGCTTCCAGCGTTTCGTTGTTTTCGTACAAGTCGTAAGTCAGCTTCAGATTGTTGGCTTTTTTAAAGTCTTCGACCGTACTCTCGTCAACATAGTTCGACCAGTTGTAGATGTTCAGAGTATCGGTGGCAGCGGCTTCGGCATTGGCAGCAGACGCAGCGTCTGCTTGAGGTTGCACGGCGTTTTTTTCGCTGCCGCCGCAGGCTGCCAGAGACAGCGCGGCCAAAACGGCTAATACGGATTTTTTCATACGGGCAGATTCCTGATGAAAGAGGTTGGAAAAAAAGAAAACCCCGCGCCCCATCGTTACCCCGGCGCAAGGTTTGGGCATTGTAAAGTAAATTTGTGCAAACTCAAAGTGATATTGGACTGATTTCCCTAAAAAATTATCCTGTTTCCAAAAGGGGAGGAAAACGTCCGCACGATTTTGCCGTTTTTTTGCGCTGTCAGGGTGTCCGACGGGCGGATAGAGAGAAAAGGCTTGCATATAATGTAAACCCCCTTTAAAATTGCGCGTTTACAGAATTTATTTTTCTTCCAGGAGATTCCAATATGGCAAACAGCGCACAAGCACGCAAACGTGCCCGCCAGTCCGTCAAACAACGCGCCCACAACGCTAGCCTGCGTACCGCATTCCGCACTGCAGTGAAAAAAGTATTGAAAGCAGTCGAAGCAGGCGATAAAGCTGCCGCACAAGCGGTTTACCAAGAGTCCGTCAAAGTCATCGACCGCATCGCCGACAAGGGCGTGTTCCATAAAAACAAAGCGGCTCGCCACAAAAGCCGTTTGTCTGCAAAAGTAAAAGCACTGGCTTGATTTTTGCAAAACCGCCAAGGCGGTTGATACGCGATAAGCGGAAAACCCTGAAGCCCGACGGTTTCGGGGTTTTCTGTATTGCGGGGACAAAATCCCGAAATGGCGGAAAGGGTGCGGTTTTTTATCCGAATCCGCTATAAAATGCCGTCTGAAAACCAATATGCCGACAATGGGGGTGGAGATGAATATACGGAATATGCGCTATATCCTTTTGACAGGACTGTTGCCGACGGCATCCGCTTTTGGAGAGACCGCGCTGCAATGCGCCGCTTTGACGGACAATGTTACGCGTTTGGCGTGTTACGACAGGATTTTTGCGGCACAGCTTCCGTCTTCGGCAGTGCAGGAAGGGCGGGAGTCGAAAGCCGTACTCAATCTTACGGAAACCGTCCGCAGCAGTCTGGATAAGGGCGAGGCGGTCATTGTTGTTGAAAAAGGCGGGGATGCGCTTCCTGCCGACAGTGCGGGCGAAACCGCCGACATCTATACGCCTTTGAGCCTGATGTACGACTTGGACAAAAACGACCCGCGCGGGCTGTTGGGCGTACGCGAACACAATCCGATGTACCTTATGCCGGTTTGGTACAACAGTTCGCCCAACTATGCTCCGGATTCGCCGACGCGCGGTACGACTGTACAGGAAAAATTCGGACAGCAGAAACGTGCGGAAACCAAATTGCAGGTTTCGTTTAAAAGCAAAATTGCCGAAGATTTGTTTAAAACCCGCGCGGATCTGTGGTTCGGTTATACGCAGAAATCAGACTGGCAGATTTACAACCAAGGCAGGAAATCCGCGCCGTTCCGCAATACGGATTATAAACCCGAAATTTTCCTGACCCAGCCTGTGAAGGCAGATTTGCCGTTCGGTGGCAGGCTGCGTATGCTCGGTGCGGGTTTTGTCCACCAGTCCAACGGGCAGAGCCGTCCCGAATCGCGTTCGTGGAACAGAATTTACGCCGTGGCGGGGATGGAGTGGGGCAAATTGACGGTGATTCCGCGCGTGTGGGTGCGTGCGTTCGATCAGGGCGGCGATAAAAACGACAATCCCGATATTGCCGACTATATGGGGTATGGCGACGTGAAGCTGCAGTACCGCCTGAACGACAGGCAGAATGTGTATTCCGTATTGCGCTACAACCCCAAAACGGGCTACGGCGCGATTGAAGCCGCCTACACGTTTCCGATTAAGGGCAAACTCAAAGGCGTGGTACGCGGATTTCACGGTTACGGCGAGAGCCTGATCGACTACAACCACAAGCAGAACGGTATCGGTATCGGGTTGATGTTCAACGACTGGGACGGCATCTGAGCCGCGTGTTCAGACGGCATATCAAGTTGCCGTGCCGTCTGAAGCCGCCGGCGGTTTGGCGGGGCGGGATAAAAAATTCGTTTGAATCCGGGCAAACGCGTATAATGTGCGGTTTGTACGGACTTTGTCGGAATCAAGCAAGATGACGGAACCTGCGGCCGAAGGCGGCAAAGCTGCCAAGGCGTTAAAAAAATATCTGATTACGGGCATTTTGGTCTGGCTGCCGATTGCGGTAACGGTTTGGGTGATTTCCTATATCGTTTCCGCGTCCGACCAGCTCGTCAACCTGCTGCCGAAGCAATGGCGGCCGCAATATGTTTTGGGCTTCAATATCCCGGGGCTGGGCGTTATTGTTGCCATTGCCGTATTGTTTGTAACCGGATTATTTGCCGCCAATGTATTGGGTCGGCAGATTCTTGCCGCGTGGGACAGCCTGTTGGGGCGGATTCCGGTTGTCAAATCCATCTATTCGAGTGTGAAAAAAGTATCCGAGTCCCTGCTTTCCGACAGCAGCCGTTCGTTTAAAACACCGGTACTCGTGCCGTTTCCCCAACCCGGTATTTGGACGATCGCATTCGTGTCCGGGCAGGTGTCGAACGCGGTTAAGGCCGCATTGCCGCATGATGGCGATTATCTTTCCGTGTATGTTCCGACCACGCCCAACCCGACCGGTGGTTACTATATTATGGTAAAGAAAAGCGATGTGCGCGAACTCGATATGAGCGTGGACGAAGCGTTGAAATATGTGATTTCGCTGGGTATGGTCATCCCTGACGACCTGCCCGTCAAAACATTGGCAGGACCTATGCCGTCTGAAAAGGCGGATTTGCCCGAACAACAATAAAGCCGCCGTTCAGACGGCATTTTCTGTTTTCAGTTTAAATCAATAAAAGGTGATTTTATGCGTACCAACTATTGCGGTCTGATTAGCGAGCAATACTTAGACCAAACCGTTACCGTCAAAGGCTGGGTACACCGCCGGCGCGACCATGGCGGTGTGATTTTTATCGACCTGCGCGACCGCGAAGGCATCGTCCAAGTCGTGATCGATCCCGACACGCCCGAAGCGTTTGCCGCTGCCGACTCTTCCCGCAACGAATACGTTTTGAGCATTACCGGCCGCGTACGCAACCGTCCCGAAGGCACGACCAACGACAAAATGATTTCCGGCAAAATCGAAATTCTTGCCAAAGAAATCGAAGTGTTGAACGCTGCCGCTACGCCTCCGTTCCAAATCGACGACGAAAACATCAGCGAAAACGTGCGCCTGACCAACCGCGTTATCGACCTGCGCCGCCCTGTGATGCAGCGCAACCTGCGCCTGCGTTACCAAGTCGCTATGGGCGTTCGCCGCTATTTGGACGCACAAGGCTTCATCGACATCGAAACCCCGATGCTGACCCGCTCCACGCCTGAAGGCGCGCGCGACTACCTCGTGCCGAGCCGCGTTCATCCGGGCGAGTTTTTCGCGCTGCCTCAATCGCCGCAATTATTCAAACAACTGTTGATGGTGGCGGGTTTCGACCGTTACTACCAAATCACCAAGTGCTTCCGTGACGAAGACTTGCGTGCCGACCGTCAGCCTGAATTTACTCAAATCGACTTGGAAACCTCGTTCTTGAACGAGGATGAAATCATGGACATCACCGAAGGCATGGCCAAACAAGTCTTCAAAGATGCTTTAAACGTAGATTTAGGCGACTTCCCGCGTATGCCTTACGCCGAAGCCATGTTCTACTACGGCTCTGACAAACCGGATATGCGTATCAACTTGAAATTTACCGAGTTGACCGACCTGATGAAAACGGAAGAATTCAAAGTCTTCCGTGGCGCGGCAGATATGAAAGGCGGCCGTGTAGTCGCCCTGCGCGTACCGAACGGCGCAAAATTCAGCCGCAAAGAAATCGACGAATACACCAAATTTGTCGGCATCTACGGCGCGAAAGGTCTGGCATACATCAAAGTAAACGATGTGAGCAACCTCTCCAACGGCGAAGACAGCGGCCTGCAATCTCCAATCGTGAAATTCCTGTCCGAAAATGCCCTGAAAGAAATCATCGAGCGTACTGGCGCACAAAACGGCGATATTATCTTCTTCGGCGCAGACAAAGCCAAAGTCGTGAACGAAGCCATCGGCGCATTGCGTATTAAAGTCGGCTTGGAACACGGCAAAGATAACGGCTACTTCGTAGACGAATGGAAACCTTTGTGGGTTGTCGACTTCCCGATGTTCGAATACGACGAAGAAGCCGACCGCTACGTAGCCGTACACCATCCGTTTACCGCGCCTAAAGAAGGTCATGAAGACCTGATGGTTTCCGACCCTGCAAACTGTCTGGCCCGTGCCTACGATATGGTATTGAACGGCTGGGAAATCGGTGGCGGCTCTATCCGTATCCACCGTGCAGACGTGCAAGAGAAAGTGTTTGCCGCGCTGAAAATCAGCCCTGAAGAGCAACAAGAGAAATTCGGCTTCCTCTTGGACAACCTGAAATTCGGTGCGCCTCCTCACGGCGGCCTTGCATTCGGCCTCGACCGTCTGGTTACCCTGATGACCGGTGCAGAATCTATCCGCGACGTGATTGCCTTCCCGAAAACACAACGTGCACAATGCCTGCTGACCAACGCGCCCAACAGCGTGGACGACAAGCAGTTGCGTGAATTGAGCCTGCGCCTGCGCCCAAAGGCGGCAGAAACCAAAGAAGCATAAGGAAAACAGAGCCGTTTGACGGCTCTGTTTTTTTTCAGACGGCATTTACGCTTCTTAACTTCCCTCTAATTCAAACCTAATTTTGCTGTGTTTTAATGGCGGTATTGAAAAACACATCTTGTTCAATCAACCGATAAAAAAAGGACTGAAAATGAAAAAATTGTTATTGGCTGCCGTTGTTTCCCTGAGTGCCGCAACCGCATTTGCCGGCGACTCTGCCGAGCGTCAGATTTACGGCGATCCCCATTTTGAACAAAACCGCACAAAAGCCGTAAAAATGTTGGAACAGCGCGGTTATCAGGTTCACGATGTCGATGCCGACGGCCATTGGGGCAAACCTGTTTTGGAAGTGGAAGCCTATAAAGACGGTCGCGAATACGACATCGTGTTGTCTTACCCCGACCTGAAAATCATCAAAGAGCAGCTCGATCGCTGACTCCTTTGATAGAAAGATGAACCAAAATGCCGTCTGAAGCGTTCAGACGGCATTTTGTTTTCCGGTGGGGAGACAGGTTTAGAACAGCGAATCAAACGGTTCGGAAGCAGTGTTTTTAAAAGTTTCAGTTTCTGCCTGCGGTACGGATTCGGTAACCGGTTCGACATCGGCCGGCGGCAGGGTGGGAATGGGATGGACGATTTGAACCGGCGGTTGTTCGGCAGCTTGGGCAACCGGCTGTTCGACAGGATCAACCCGAGTAGTTTGGACGGGTGCCTCAGCTTGGCTGTATGAGGAAGAACCCTGTATCCACGCCAGCGATTTGAGCGGCATCTTCATCTTACCGTTTTTGCCGCAGGTCAGGCAGACGGGCGCGCCGGTACGTGCTTTAAGTACGGCATCGATTTTATCGGATGCGATGGTTTTGCCCTGTGTTTTTGCCCATTGCCCGATGCTTTTTTTCAGGGAGGCGGTGTCAAGGTTGTTTTTGCCGTAGGGGTCGCGAAAAGCGGCAAGCCACAAATTATGTTCCGCATCTTCGTTAAGGCCCGCCATTTGATAAATGACTGAAGCCGGCGAGCCGCTGGCGATAGTTTTGGCAAACTCGAGCGCGTCGGGCGATTTCATGCGGACGCAGCCGTGACTCCGAACCCCGGGGACGCTGGCCGGCGCATTGGTTCCGTGTATGCCCAAACCGAGTTTCGGGTCGCCTAAGCGGACAAAAACTGGCCCCAAAGGGTTGTCCGGGCCGGCGGCTATGGTTTTTACGCCGTCGCCACGTTCTTTCTGTATGGATTTGGGGATGTGCCAAACAGGGTTATAGGCTTTCGCCCCGATTTTATGTTCGCCTAGATTGGTTTGCGTCATCGCCCGACCTACTGCAACGGGATAAACCTTGGTCAGTTTGCCGTCGGTGTAGAGAAACAGGCGTTGTTGAGGGATGTTGATGAAGACATGTTGACCTTGCGCAATAGGGGAAACATCGGGAATAACTGTATGCGCGTATGAAAAACTGGTTATAGACAGTACGGCGGTGAGGCAGATTGTTTTATTCATATCAAAATGTAGTGTGCGTTCGATGGTGTTTTGGCAAATCATACCTGAAACCGTGCGGTTTTGTGCGAAAATATGCGTTTCGGTACAGTACGGACGGATTTGGGAGTGGAGACGGAAGTAAATGTCGCGGAAATTTCCGCCTTGGATTATGAAGGCAGGGGTGTGGCAAAGGTTGGCGGCAAAACGGTTTTTATTAAAGGGGCATTGCCGTCTGAAAGGGTTGGTTTTCGGATTGTCAGACAGAAAAAGCAGTTTGACGAAGCGGAGGCGGTGGCGATATTCAAAGTTTCAGATGAGCGTACCGTCCCGCAGTGCCGTTATTTTGAACGCTGCGGCGGTTGTTCCCTGCAACATATTTCCCCGGCGGCGCAGGTGGCGTTCAAACAAAGGATGATGGAAGAGCAGCTCGAGCGTATCGGCAAGGTCAGGCCGCAGCAGATATTGCCGCCGATTTACGGACATGTATGGCATTATCGGGACAGGGCGCGGTTCAGTGTGTCATTAGACAAACTATGCCGTCTGAAACTGGGGTTTCAGGCAAAGAAAACGAATGATGTGGTGGATATTTCGTCATGTATGCTTCTTCCGAAGCCGGTTTCGGACAAACTGTCCGCCATCAGGGGGCTTTTGCAGGATTTGGCGGAAGAGGGAAGTGTTGCCCGGTTTGCCGAGTTTTATCGCGGCAGTGAAATCACCGTATTGAACATCGCGTTCAAAAGCAAACTTCGGCAGAACGAAGAAAACCGGATTCGGCAGTGGTTTGATTCGGAATTGTCGGACGGCTGGCAGGTTTGGCTGCAAATCGAAGGGGGTGTATCGCAACCGTTTTATCCCAAAACAGACAAAACATTAAAATATACATTACCTGAATTCGGCATCGAAATGCCGTTCCGGCCGGGAGATTTTACACAAATCAATACCGATACCAACCGGCTGATGGTTTCACGCGCCGTAAAAATGCTCGACATACGGCGGGGCGAAAGGATTGCCGACCTGTTTTGCGGTTTGGGCAATTTCAGTCTGCCGATGGCAAAAAGCGGGGCGGATGTCGTCGGCATCGAAGGTGCGGAAAACCTGGTCAGGCGCGCCCGGCAAAATGCACGGTTGAACGGTTGCGACGGACAGACGGATTTTATTGCCGCCAACCTCTTTGATTGCACCGAAAAGACAGTCGCCTCTTGGGGAAGGTTTGACAAAATGCTGATAGATCCTCCCAGAAGCGGTGCGTATGAAGTCGTCAAATCGCTGCATACACCCTACCTTCCGCAAAAAATCGTTTATGTATCCTGCAACCCTTCCACTTTGGCACGGGATGCGGGCGTGTTGGTTGAAAAAGGCTATATACTCGGCCGGGCAGGGATAATGAATATGTTTGCCCAGACATCCCATACCGAGTCTGTCGCCGTATTCGATTTGTTGCCGCAAACAGGAAAATAACTTTTTGAAAATCAAAGGAAAAGAATAATTAAGGAAGGGGGTGCAAACAGATAGTGCCCGACAAATACATTTAAACGTATAAAACATAAAGGGCCATATGGCAAGGCTTGTGCAGAAGGCATATTGTCAAACGTTAAATTATGGTATGATTTGAAACTTACAAGTCTATTTCGGTAAATCGTTAATAATAAAAGCGGACAATTGCCGTTGCAGGCAGTCGGCCATCCGCTCGTTACGGTATCGGGAGTATCCTTTGGAAAACTCATTAATTATCGGTCTGGCACTGGCGGTATTGCTGGTGCTTTTGGTTATGCGTGCGAAGCAGGGTAAGAAAACACCGAAGCGCAAATCCCAAGGTGTCGGCAATACGCAGGGGCAGTCGCCCGGAAGCAATGATTCGGACTGGGTCGATCAGGTTGACCAATCGGTTTCAGACGGCACGCAGACGGGATTTTCTTGGAATGAGAGTGCCGAGACCGCATCTGCGGCAGTATCCGCGCAAGAAGTCGATCCGCTGACGGAATATCAGGTTTATAAGCAGTTCGGTTATCAGGGCAAGGCTGCCGAGTCTTTGGCTGCCTATCTGGACGGCATTCCGGATGGTGAAGCGAAACCTGAAAACCTTATCCGCGAGCTGCTCGATATCAATCTCGAAGTGGGGGATGTCGATGTTTTGGCAGACAATTTGCAAAAATACGGCAAACTGATTCCTTCCGAACTTTTGGCAAAATATATCGAACAGGCATTACAGCGCGATTCAAACCATTTGCGTATCCGCGTCTTGGCGGAAGAAGGTTTGGGATGGGGCATTCAGGAGATTGAAAAACGTGCGGAAGGCGGTTCTGCGACGGCAGCTTCCGCATCGCCCCCGCCGGATGCCGGCGGTAAGGCTTATGGAGCCGAAGAAATCAAGCGCATCCCGATTGTGCGGGGCAAAAAAGACGTGTCCGGAATCAGCCAAGAGGAAATCGGTGCGATTGCCGGTCTGGTCCGCGCCGATCAAGGTGCGAAAATCCTTAAAGACAAAGTCAGCTACGAAACGGCATCGAAACAATACGACCGTGCCATCCAAACTTCCGAAAAACCTGCAAACCTGATTATCGATGCGTTGAAACTCGATTACCAACACGCGGACATAGACCGTTTTGCCGGACATTTGTGGAAGCTTTACCAAACATTGGGCAACTATGGCAGGCAGGTTAAAGAGCGGATGCTGGGTTGGGGGTACAGCTTGGGGTACCATGAAGTTTTCGATGATTTGGAAAAGGGGCCGAACGACCAGCAAATCAAAGACATCGGTATGGGGCACGGGTATCTTCCGAAAAATATACAGAAATTCAAAGCGCAACATCGGGATTTGGTGCTTCAAGATTCTTCGTTGATCAACACCGGTTCGTCTCCGGCAGATGATGCGGTTAAAGAAGTAGAATCTTTGCTGATGTATGGTCAACTGGATGCGGCAATGGATGTGTTGGAGCAGGCGGTATTGAAATATCCCGATGAGTCCCAGCTTTATATTACGTTGATCGATATTTACGAACGTACTGAAGATTGGGATAGGTTGGGGCAGTTTTTAAGGGTATTGAGGGAACGTGCGGACAGGCTTCCTGAAGAGGTCGTTATGCTGATGAGCCGGCTGCTGCAGCGTATGAATCAAAATATAAAAAAATAAAACGGTACGGAAAATAAAAATGGAAGTTCAACTGCCGAAAATTAAAACAGTACGCGTAATGTTGGCGGGGATGACGGCGCAGCAGGAATCCGTTTTCAAAATGGCATTCAAAATGCACAATACCACCCGTTATGAAACGGTATCCCCTTCAGACGGCAGTGTCGTGCCCGATTTGGTTTTGGCGGATACCGATGCCGAGGGCGGTTTTGAACTTTGGAAAGAGCTTGCCGAGCGTTATAAGGATATACCCGTCGCCGTCTGTTCGGAGAAAGTTCCCGATTCTGAAGTTCCCTACCTGCCCAAACCGATTCGGTTTGAAACATTGTTTCCTATGCTCCGCAAGTTGTTGCAGGGCGAGAATGTTTATGGGAAATCGTTTATTGCACCCGCAGACCGGTCGGCGAAAAACAACGGGAATGTGCAGCGTACGGTTACGATACGCCGGTTTAACCCGAATAAAGGATTATTGGGGGCGTTGCGGTTTGCGGAAAAGAACAGGCGGGACATCGCTATCTTGCATGGAAATAAGCCGGTCCTTATTGTTTTCCCCTCGATACAACGGGTTTTGCTGACAGAAAGTGTGCAAAAACTCGAAGAATTGTGCAAAGACGAAAATTTGCAGGTCAGTTGCAAGACTGTTCCCGATAACCCGCAATGGCGCGAAAAGGCTAAAGTAGGCATTATGTCCTGTATGTGGCAATTTTCCATTTGGACGGCGCAGGGCAGGTTGATTTATCCGATTTCTCCCGATACTCCGTTTACGTTGAAATCTTGGCCAAACCTGACCCGGTTGGCAAATGTGCCAGGGTCGATACGCTTGTCGGCATTTCTGACCAAGGCATCCGTCAACCTTAATGTGTTGTATAAAGTGATGCCTTTAAACCTCAATGATATTCTGAATTATCTTGCGGCAACCTATACAACCGGGTTTTTGTCGGTAGATTTAAAAACGGTTTCACAACAGGCATACTCCGATATGGCGGATAAAATAAATATCGGGGCCGATTCTGCCTCTGATAGTGAAATGGTGAAAAAAGCGGAAAAAATCACGACCCCATCCCAATCCCAGCCGCGCGGCCTTCTGCAAAGGCTGATGAAAAAACTGTTGGGCAGCTAAGAGGCGGAGAGATGAGAGAAAATAAAATTATTTTCACAGGACCTGTCGGCGTAGGGAAAACCACCGCCATTGCGGCTATTTCGGACGAAGCACCCGTCCAGACCGATGCTTCCGCATCCGATATGACTTTGGATAGGAAAAGGAATACGACAGTGGCGATGGACTACGGGGTCATCAGCTTGGATGAGGATACCAAAGTTCATTTATATGGTACGCCCGGTCAGGAACGGTTTAACTTTATGTGGGAAATCTTAAGCCAAGGCAGTATGGGTTTGGTCTTGCTTTTAGATAATGCCCGAACCAACCCGTTGAAAGATTTGGAATTCTTTTTACATTCGTTTCGAGGGCTGCTGGAGAAGGCACCTGTCGTTGTCGGTATTACCAAGATGGATATACGCTCTCAGCCCGGTATCGACGTGTATCACAAATATCTTGCAAAACATAATCTTAATGTTCCGGTTTTTGAAATTGATGCCCGTAAGGAAGATGACGTAAAGCAATTGGTTAGCGCAATGTTATTTTCTATTGATCCGGGACTGGAGGTTTAATATGGAATCAACACTTTCACTACAAGCAAATTTATATCCCCGCCTGACTCCTGCCGGTGCATTTTATGCCGTATCCAGCGATACCCCCAGTGCCGGTAAAACCTTGTTGCACAGCTTGTTGAAAGCGGATGCGGACGAAGTGGTCAGCAGTGAGAAGCTGCTCGCCTGGGCGGACACCGCCGACATCGATACCGCTTTGAACCTGTTGTACCGTTTGCAAAAACTCGAATTCCTTTATGGCGATGAAAACGGTCATTCAGACGGCATCAATCTGTCGGACGAGCAATTGCCGCTGTTGATGGAGCAGTTGTCCGGCAGTGGTAAGGCATTATTGGTCGATCGGAACGGCCTGTATCTTGCCAATGCCAATTTCCATCATGAGGCGGCTGAAGAGTTGGGGTTGCTGGCGGCAGAAGTTGCACAGATGGAAAAGAAACACCGGCTGCTGATTAAGAACAACCTGTATATCAACAATAACGCTTGGGGCGTTTGCGACCCTTCCGGTCAGAGCGAATTGACATTTTTCCCATTGTATATCGGTTCAACCAAATTTATTTTGGTCATCGGCGGTATTCCGGACTTGAGCAAAGAGGCATTTGTTACTTTGGTCAGGATTTTATACCGCCGTTACAGTAACCGTGTGTAAAACTTGGGATAGGAGGGTTTATGCAGCAATTATTAATTTCGGTTTTGGAAGACTTGAACAACACATCTCCGGATATTGTCGCATCTGCCGTTATCTCAACCGACGGATTGCCGATGGCGACAATGCTTCCTTCACATTTGAATTCGGACAGGGTAGGGGCGATTTCTGCCACTTTGCTTGCTTTAGGCAGCCGTTCGGTGCAGGAACTCGCCTGCGGAGAATTGGAACAAGTGATGATTAAAGGAAAATCAGGCTATATCCTTTTAAGTCAGGCGGGTAAAGATGCCGTGTTGGTGCTGATGGCAAAAGAAACCGGCAAACTTGGTTTAATCCTATTGGATGCCAAACGGGCGGCAAGACATATTGCAGAAAGTATATAAGGGTTGTACATTCAAAGGCGGAGTACAATCAGTTGTAAATATATGTTGACATAGTCTGCATTTTAAATTAATATTTAAAGCTATTCCCCGATAGCTCAGTCGGTAGAGCGACGGACTGTTAATCCGCAGGTCCCTGGTTCGAGCCCAGGTCGGGGAGCCAAATTCCAAAACCCTCTAGGTATTTTCTTAGAGGGTTTTGTTTTTGTCAGAGAATCCGGTACGGCATTCTTTTATGGAGGGAAAGTTGTTACCCAATCAAGGCGGATTTTAGAATACGTAGAGAAGCAATGCGGCACGGTTCTTAAGTATTTGTGGATAAAATATCCCGATTCTGCCGTGTTGAGGCATGGTGGGAATAGGGGGAAATGGTATGCACTAATCGGGAGGATTGCCAAAAGCCGTTTGGGTTTGCAGGGGATGGAGGGGTAACATCCATTAATGTGAAGAGTAATCCTGATATGGTTTCCGTTTTGAGGTGGGGAGAAAATTTTTTACCTGCATACCATATGAACAAGCAGCATTGGGTCGGTATCGTGTTGGATTATGGTGCGGAAACGGATGAAATATTGACGCTGTTGGATTGGAGCTATGATTTGATGGGGAAATAAAAATGCCGTTTGGACTTGACTGCACCCTATAAGTTGGGGCAGTGCAAGTTCAGACGGCATTTTATCGTGGGTCGGCAGAAATCAGAACAAGGCGGTGAAACTGCAAACTGTACAGCAATGCGGTAACCTGTTAATTCACTATATTTTTGTTCGTTCAGGCGCGGCGTTCTTTGCACATCAGTTTCGCATCCAGCCAGCCGTCGCCGCCGGAGATGATATTTTTAGAAACGAAGTTGTCCAAGTCGGGCAGCAGGGAAACGGCGCGACCGCTGTTGATGATGACAACCACCACCATCGGTTTGTCGCCCAGCCAATAACCTGCAAGGGCGCGGACATTGTTGAGCGTGCCGGTTTTTAAACGCAACAGACCGCCGCTTTGTTTGAAGCGGTTGCGTAAAGTCCCGTCTGTGCCGGCGATAGGGAGCGTGTCGATGAAATCTTGTGCAAACGGGCTGAAATAAGCCGTTTCCAACATTTGAGCCATCATTCTCGCCGTTACCCTTTCTTTTCTGGACAGACCCGAACCGTTTTCCAAAACCAAATCCGCAACATCGATGCCCGACACGGCAAGTTCTCGCCGGACGGCAGACGCTGCCTGTTCGGAAACGGCGGGCAGTTTGCCGTCGCCGCCGAGTTTGAGGAAGACGGAACGCGCAATCAGATTGTCCGAACGCTTGTTCATGTCCGTCAAAATTTCCTTCATCGGTTTGGCGTGTGCAAGGGCAAGCGTCTGCGCGCCTTCCGGCGTGTCGGCTATGCCGATGCCGTCTGAAATCCGTCCGCCGCCGAGCAGCCAGTGGTTGGTAAAACTTTGCCGGATCAGTTCGTCAAGCGCGAACATCCGGACACCGACAGGCTTGCCCAAACAGCTTTCGGGAATATTGCCGCGCAATTTCAGCGTATTGTCCGAAAAAGATGCACGCATCAGTTTTTTGACCGAAGGGCAGGCAGCTTGGGAGGCGGTAATTTTCAAGTTGTTTTGGGCAAAAATATGCGGCAAAGGCGGATCGGTAAGGATGTCGGTACTGCCAGCGGCATTGCGTTCGGCGCGCACCATAACCATACCGGCAGACAGCATAGTCGGATTTGGGGGCGTCATAAACGGCGAACCGCCGTCAGCTTCAAAATGGTCGGGACTGCCGACTTCGCCCCACAGCTTGTGGTCGAGTATCAGGTGTCCCGTGATATTGCGTATGCCTTTGTCGCGCAACTGGCGTTGGACGGCAAGCAGGTTTTCCTGATCGAAAACGGGGTCGCCGCTGCCTACCCAGTACAAATCGCCATCGAGCGTGCCGTTACTCACTTTGCCGTTGCTTTTAAACTCGGTCGCCCAGCGGTAATTGCTGCCGAAGGTTTTGAAGGCGGCAAACGCGGTAACGAGTTTCATCGTGGACGCGGGATTGACGGGGACATCCGCGCGATGGTCGATGACGACCCTGCCGCTGCCGAGTTCTTGGACATATACGGCGATTTCGTTTTGCGGAATGCGGCCGGTATCGAGCGCGTGTGCGGCGAGGGAGGCGAGAAGCAGCAGCAGGGAGGCCGCTGTTTTGGGGAAATTCATAGGTGAATCTGTTACATAAAAAAAGCAATTATAAGGCAAAGCCGGATAAGTGGGAACGCTGGGGCGGCGGTCCGGCTTGTTTGCAGGGGAAATCACATATATAATAATCGTTATCATTATGAAATGATTGAGACGTACAAACTTAATATTCAGGAGGAATGATTGTGGCTAAGAAAATCAGTATTTTGGTGGGTAGTCTTCGTCGTGCTTCTTTTGCACGCAAGGTGGCATTGAATGCGGTACAGATGTTTCCAGAAGGCTATCAGGCGGAAATTGTCGAAATCGGGCATCTGCCGCTTTACAATTTCGATTATGACGACCCTGCGGTGGAAGATGTGCCGTTGCCCGAAAGCTACACGGCTTTCCGCGAAACGATTAAGGCTTCAGACGGCATTTTGTTCATCACGTCCGAAAACAACCGCACCGTTCCCGCCTGTTTGAAAAATGCGGTGGACATCGGCTCGAAACCGAATGCCGACGTGGCGTGGAAAAACAAACCGGCCGGCATCATCAGCCATTCCGTCGGCAAGATGGGGGGCTACAGTTCCCAAAAAAACCTGCGTCTTGCTTTGTCTTATTTCGATATGCCGCTGACAGGGCAGCCTGAGGTGTTTTTGGGCAATTCACCGACGCTGTTTGATGAAAAAGGTAAATTGATCGACTCGGCAAGGGATTTTGTTCAGTCATATATTAATCAGTTTGTCTCTCTGGTGGAGAAACACGCAAAATAGTTGGAAACGGTCAAAAACCGCAGAATTTCTGTTCTGCGGTTTTTTGTTGCCGCTAAATTGCAGCTAATGTTCAAGTGTTAGAATAGCCGCGGTTTGTCTGAAAGGGAAAGTTGATGCGTGTTTTGCTGGTTGAAGATGATGCGATGATTGCGGAAGCGGTGTCGGCAAATTTGAAAGACGGCGGTTATGCGGTGGATTGGGTCAAAAACGGCGCGCAGGTTGCAGCGGCGGCCGCTGCCCAGCCTTATGACCTGATGCTGCTGGATTTGGGTTTGCCGGGGCGCGATGGTTTGGATGTTTTGTCGGAAATACGCGCGGCAGGCTGTACCGTCCCCATCCTGATTGTGACGGCACGGGATGATTTGTACAGCCGGCTGAACGGTTTGGACGGCGGTGCGGACGACTATATCGTCAAGCCGTTCGATATGGCGGAGCTTAAGGCGCGGATGCGGGCGGTGTTGCGGCGCGGGAGCGGTCAGGGACAGGTTTGCCTGTCCAACGGTGTGATTTCGCTGAATCCGGCAACGTATCAGGCGGAAATTGTTGCCGAAGGGCGGCAGGTCGCGTTGAGCAACAAGGAGTTGCTTTGCTGGCAAGGCCGGGCGTGATTTTGTCGCGCTCGGATTTGGAGGACAAGGTTTACGGTTGGGGCGAGGAAGTCGAAAGCAATGCGGTGGATTTTCTGATTCACGCGCTGCGTAAGAAACTGGGTAAGGAAAGCATACAAAATGTGCGCGGTGTCGGCTGGCTGATGCCGCGTCAAGATGCCGTCTGAACAGGAACGAAGATGCCGGACCGTTTTTTTAAAATTTTAAAACATTCGCTTCAGGTCAGAATCAGCCTTGCCCTGATTTGGATGTTTGTTCCGCTGGCAATGCTTGCAGGTATGTTTTCCTACTACGAAACCTTCCACGAAACGGAAGAGTTGCAGGACGACCTGCTCCGTCAGGCGGCATTGTACGTCAGCCCCGATTCCAAACCCGAAACTTTGCCTGAGGGCGACGGCGATACGCGTATTTTCGTGCAGATGCCGGATCAGGAGCCGATTGTCAGTCTGCCGATACATTTGAAAGACGGACTGCATACTTTGCGTGCGGACGGGGACGACGATTATTACCGCGTCTATATCCGCACGACCGAACAGGGACGGATTGCCGTCATGCAGGAAAACGAATACCGTGAAGATTTGGCGGCGGATGCGGCACGGCAAAGCGTGTTGCCCCTGTTGGCGGCACTGCCGCTGATGATACTGCTGACCGTGTGGATTACGCACAAAGCCATGCGCCCCGTCCGCAAATTGTCGCAAAGTCTCGAACAACGCCGAATCAATGACCTGTCTGCTTTGAGTGTGGACAATATTCCCAGTGAAATCAGAGGGTTTGTAACCGCCATCAACCTGCTTTTGAAACGTGCGGATGAAGACATCCGCCACCGTCAGCGGTTTGTTGCCGACGCGGCACACGAATTGCGTACGCCGATGACCGCCCTTTCCCTTCAGGCGGAACGGCTCAACAATATGCCGCTCCCGCCCGAAGCGGCGCGGCAGTCCGCCATTTTGCAGCAGAGCATCAGGCGCAACAAACACCTGCTCGAACAGCTTTTGGCACTGGCGCGTTCGCAGTCGGACGAAACCCCTCTGACGAAAATGACATTCGGTCTGCAAAGCCATTTCCGCCAAGTGTTGCAGGAACTGATGCCGCTGGCTTTGGAAAAACGTCAGGACATCGGTGTGGCGGTCGGAGGCGATGTCGAAGTGTCTGCCGACGAAACGGAAATCTATACGCTGGTTAAAACCTTTGCCGACAACGCGGTACGTTATACGCCGCCCGAAGGCAGGATAGATTTGGGTTTCACGGACGAAGGGAAATATCTCGCCGTGTGGGTGGAAGATAACGGGAACGGCATTCCCGAATCCGAACGCGCCCGCGTCCTCGATCCGTTTTACCGTATTTTAGGAACGGAGCAGCAGGGGATGGGGCTGGGTCTGTCTCCATCGCCAACACGCTTGCCAAAAAATACGGCGGATATTTGGAATTGTCAGACAGCCGCCGTTTCGGACACGGGCTGCTGATACGCGCCTTGTTGGACAAGGAATCCCTGAAATAGACAGATGCCGTCTGAAGCCTTCAGACGGCATTTTTTTACATCAGCACTATATCGTATTGTTCCTGTGTGTAAGCGGTTTCGACCGCCAGAGAAATAAAGAAATCGGGTTGCCGATAAAGCCTGTTGCCACAAAATACGGCGGATATTTGGAATTGTCCGACAGCCGCCGTTTCGGACACGGTCTGCTGATACGCGCCTTGTTGGACAAGGAAACCCTGAAATAGACAGATGCCGTCTGAAGCCTTCAGACGGCATTTTTACATCAAAACGATGTCGTATTGTTCCTGCGTGTAAGCTGTTTCGACTGCCAGAGAAATCGGTTTGCCGATGAAATCTATCAGCATTGCCAAGGATTGTGATTCTTCGTCGAGGAAAAGGTCGATGACGTTGGGTGCGGCGAGGATGCGGAAACTTTCGGCATCGTAGCGGCGCGCTTCGCGGACGATTTCGCGCTGGATTTCGTAGCACACGGTTTGCGGCGTTTTCAGACGGCCTCTGCCTTGGCAGGAAGGGCAGGGTTCGCAGAGGATTTGGCTTAAGTTTTCGCGCGAGCGTTTGCGCGTCAGCTCGACCAGCCCCAGACTGGTAAAACCGTGCAGGGTAACGCGGGTACGGTCGAAGGCGAGGGCTTTGGCAAGCTCCTGCAACACGGCTTCGCGGTGGCTTTCCTGCGCCATATCGATGAAGTCGATGATGATGATGCCGCCGAGGTTGCGAAGGCGAAGTTCGCGGGCGATGGTGTGGCAGGCTTCGAGGTTGGTTCGGAAGATGGTTTCGTCGAAATTGCGCGCGCCGACAAAGCCGCCGGTGTTCACGTCTATCGTGGTCATCGCTTCGGTGGACTCGATAATCAGGTAGCTGCCGAAGTTGAGGTTGACGCGCGGTTGCAGGGCGCGGCTGATTTCCTGCTCGACGTTGTGGGTTTCAAACAGCGGGCGTTCGCCTTTGAACAATTCTATCCTGCCCAATGCGCCGTGGACGTATTGTTCGGCAAAACGCGTCATCCGTCCGTGGTTTACGGTGGAATCGACGAGGATTTTCTGCGTGTCGCAGCCGACCATATCGCGCAATACGCGCAAACTCAAGGGCAAATCCTGATAAAGCAGGGTTTCCGGCGGCCGGATTTTCGCCTGTTCTTGGATGTGTTCCCACACTTTGGTCAGGTAGTCGATGTCGGACTGGAGCTGTTCGTCGGTGGCGTTTTCGGCGTTGGTGCGGATGATGTAGCCCCGACAGGCATTTTCCGGCAGGAGCTTGTCGAGGCGTTCGCGCAGGCTGCTGCGTTCGGCATCGTCTTCGATGCGTTGGGACACGCCGATGTGGTCTTCTTGCGGAAGATGGACGAGGAAACGCCCCGCCAGCGAGATTTGGGTGGAAAGCCGCGCGCCTTTGGTGTTGATGGGGTCTTTGATGACCTGCACCAAAACCGACTGTCCTTCAAACAACATATGCTCGATGCGCTGGGTTTCTTCGGGGTTGCGGCGTTGTTCGAGGACATCGACGATGTGTAAAAACGCCGCGCGTTCCAAGCCGATGTCGATAAACGCGCTCTGCATCCCGGGCAGCACGCGGCGCACCACGCCCAGATAGATATTGCCGACCAGGCTGTGTTCGCTGTTGCGCTCGATGTGCAGCTCGCAGATATTGTTTTCCTCCAACACCGCTACGCGCGTTTCCTGCGGCGTGATGTTGACCAATATCGTTTCGGGCGGGCGCGCGATGTCTTTGGGGATGGGGAGTCCTGACAACATGGTTTTTCCTGAAAATGTAATAAAAATATTTTTGCATCCGTTCCGCCGCGCAGCGCGGGTGCAAAAATATTTTTCACAATGTCTATCATACTTTAAAAAAGAAACTTTGACACATTCCGCACATGCCGTTTGAACGTGCATCTGTTCCGCACTTGCCAAACAGGGGAAATGCCCCTATATTGATTATCATTGCAAAACTTTCGGAAACCCAATATGCAGACCGTTACCATGTACACAGGTCCGTTTTGCCCCTACTGCGCGATGGCGAAAAGGCTGCTGCACGCGGCAGGTGTCGGACATATCGACGAAATCCGTGTCGATGCAAGCCCCGAAGCCTTTGCCGAAATGCAGCAGCTTTCGGGACAGCGCAGCGTGCCGCAGATTTTCATCGGCGAAACGCATGTCGGCGGATTTACCGACCTCTACCGCCTCCAGCAGGAAGGCGGGCTGGACGGACTGCTGAACCCTTAACCCCCAACTAGGAAAACAAAATGAGCGAAGAACTGCAACCCGTATTCAGCATCGAGCGACTGTATGTCAAAGACTTGTCTTTGGAAGTGCCGCACGCGCCGCAAATCTTTTTGGAACAGGGCGAGCCCGAAGTGGATATGCGCGTTTCCACCGGCAGCCAAAAGCTGGAAGACGGTTACTACAACGTGGACGTAACCGTAACCGTTACCGCCAAGCTGGATAACGAGCGCACGATGTTTTTGAACGAAGTAACCCAAAGCGGTATTTTCCGTCTGGAAAACATCCCCGAAGAAGATGCCGACCTGCTGCTCGGCGTGGCGTGTCCGAACATCCTCTTCCCTTACGCGCGCGAAGCCGTTTCCAGTACGGTAACGCGCGCCGGCTTCCCGCCCGTCTTGCTTGCGCCGATTAATTTTGAGGCGATTTACCAACAACAGCAGGAAGCCGAAGCCGCCGAGGCTTGATTCCTGTCTGCCGATGCCGTCTGAATCCGTTTCAGACGGCATTTTTGTTTTCGGATAAAATAGGCGCGTCCAAAGGAATCTGCCTATGATGTCACCCGAAACCCGAAAACAGCTCAAAATCACCGATGTTTCCGCCAAGAAGCTCGACAAACTCAACCTCCATACCGCATGGGATTTGGTTTTGCATCTACCGCTGCGTTACGAGGACGAGACGCACATCATGCCGATTAAGGATGTGCCGATCGGCGTGCCGTGTCAGGTCGAAGGCGAAGTTATTCATCAGGAAGTAACGTTCAAACCGCGCAAGCAGCTGATTGTCCAAATCGCCGACGGTTCCGGCAGCGTCCTTTTCCTGCGCTTCATCCACTTTTACGCCAGCCATCAGAAACAGATGGCGGTTGGCAAACGCATCCGCGCCGTGGGAGAAATCAAACACGGGTTTCACGGCGACGAGATGATTCACCCTAAAATCCGCGATGCCGAGAGCAGTGGTTTGGAGGAAAGCCTCACGCCGATTTATCCGACCGTAAACGGTTTGAACCAGCCCACTTTGCGCCGCATCATTCAGACGGCCTTGGACGTTACGCCGTTGCACGACACGCTCCCCGATACTTTATTAGGCCGTCTGAAATTACCGCACTTAGCCGAAAGCCTGCGCCTTTTGCATTCGCCGCCGCCAAGTTTCACTATTCATCAACTTTCAGACGGCACGCTGCCTGCATGGCAACGGCTCAAATTTGACGAACTTTTGGCGCAACAGTTGTCCATGCGCTTGGCGCGGCAGAAGCGCGTCAGCGGCACGGCGGCGGCATTGGGCGGCGACGGTACGCTGACCCAAGTCTTGCGCAACGCCTTACCGTTTGCCCTGACCGACGCCCAAGAAAGGGTCGTGTCCGAAATCCGCCGCGATATGGCGCAAACCCACCCCATGCACCGCCTGTTGCAAGGCGATGTCGGCAGCGGCAAAACCATCGTCGCCGCCCTGTCCGCGCTGACCGCCATCGAATCCGGCGCGCAGGCGGCCGTGATGGCGCCGACCGAAATCCTTGCCGAACAGCATTTCATCAAGTTCAAACAATGGCTCGAGCCGTTAGGTCTTGAAGTCGTCTGGCTTTCCGGCAGTCAGCGCAAAAAAGCCAAAGACGAAGCCAAAGCCAAACTCGCCGACGGCACCGTCAAAATCGCTGTCGGCACACACGCCCTGTTTTCAGACGACGTCGAGTTCCAAAATCTGGGTTTGGTGATTGTGGACGAACAACACCGCTTCGGTGTCGCCCAACGCCTCGCCCTCAAAAACAAAGGGCGCGACGTCCACCAGCTGATGATGTCCGCCACGCCCATCCCGCGCACGCTCGCCATGAGTTTCTTCGCCGACTTGGATGTGTCCGTCATTGACGAACTCCCTCCCGGGCGCACCCCGATTAAAACCCGCCTCGTCAACAACGTCCGCCGAGCCGAAGTCGAAGGTTTCGTCCTCAACATCTGCCGCAAAGGGCAGCAGGCATACTGGGTCTGCCCGCTGATTGAAGAAAGCGAAACCTTGCAACTGCAAACCGCCACCGAAACCCTAGAGCAGCTTCAGGCGGCATTGCCCGAACTCAACATCGGCTTGGTACACGGGCGCATGAAGGCCGCCGAAAAAGCCGAAGTCATGGCGGAATTTGCCACAGGCCGTCTGAACGTCTTGGTTGCCACCACCGTCATCGAAGTCGGTGTAGATGTGCCCAATGCCGCCCTGATGGTGATCGAACACGCCGAGCGCATGGGCTTGGCGCAGCTTCACCAATTACGCGGGCGGGTAGGGCGCGGCGCGGCAGAAAGCGTGTGCGTCCTCCTGTTTGCCGAACCCTTGAGCGAACTCGCTAAAGCGCGGCTGAAAGTCATCTACGAACACACCGACGGCTTTGAAATCGCCCGCCAAGACCTCAATATCCGCGGCCCCGGCGAATTTCTCGGCGCGCGCCAAAGCGGCGTTCCCATGCTGCGCTTCGCCAACCTCGAAGAAGACCTGTACCTCTTGGAACAAGCGCGTGAAATCGCCCCCATGTTAATCGAACAAAACCCCGAAATCGTCGAAGCACATTTGGCAAGATGGCTTTCCAGCAGGGAAGGGTATTTGGGCGTGTGAGCAAAATGCCGTCTGAAATATTAGAAAAAAGTGTAACGGAAATCTGATTTTGCATTATTTTTGACACATTTTCATGATTTCAAATCCCGTTATTCCCAAGTGGGCGGAAATCCGGTCATGGGAAGCCGCAGAGACTTATCGGGAAAAACGGCAAGCCCTCCGCCGTCATTCCCGCGCAGGCGGGAATCTGGAAATGAAAAACCACGGTGTTATCGGCAATGACTAAAGCAGGAGAAATGACGGAATCGAAGCGTGTGGAAATGTGTCGAAAATTGCTGAAATCGGATAAACTAGATTCCCACTTTTGTGGGAATGACGGTATTTTAGATTTTTGTTTTCGTGGGAATGGATGGGTCAAAAGCCGTCCGAACCAAAAAAACCGCCGCTTTCAGACGGCATCAAAAAACCGCAGGCACGATGCCTGCGGTTTGCTGTTTGCGCTTCAGGGGAGCAGGGGGATTGCGTCCAAGCCGTGTGTTTCCTCCAGTCCGAACATAATGTTCATATTTTGGACTGCCTGACCCGCCGCGCCTTTGACGAGGTTGTCGATAACGGAAAGGACGACCCACACATCGGATTGCGCCGCCTGTTGGATGCTGATGCGGCAGAGGTTTGCGCCGCGCACGCTGCGGGTTTCGGGTGTCGAACCTGCGGGCAGGATGTCCACGAACGGGCTGTTGCGGTAATAGTCGCGCAGGACGGTTTCGGGGCAGATGCCGTCTGAAAGGTGGAGGTAAACGGTGGCGTGCATACCGCGTATCATCGGCACGAGGTGCGGCGTGAACACGAATCCTTCGGCGATGCCGTCCTGAAGCCCGGCGATGGTCTGCCTGATTTCGGGCAGGTGGCGGTGTCCGGTTATGCCGTAGGCTTTGAAGTTGTCGCCGGCTTCGCACAACAGCGAACCGACATTGCCTTTCCTGCCCGCGCCGGACACGCCGGATTTGCAGTCGGCAATCAGCGGCATACCGGGCTTCAGACGGCATTGCCGCAACAGCGGCACGAGCGGCAGGGATACGCAGGTCGGGTAGCAGCCGGGGTTGGCGACGAGGCGCGCCTGTGCGACGGCTTCGCGGTTGAGTTCGCTCAATCCGTACACGGCTTGGGAAACGAGGCCGGGGGCGGCGTGGGTCATGCCGTACCAGTGTTCCCAGGTCGGAATGTCCCGTATGCGGAAGTCGGCGGAAAGGTCGATGACGCGCACGCCCTGTTCAATCAGGCGCGGTGCGTCTTTCATGGCGATGCCGTTGGGCGTGGCGAAGAAGACGATGTCGCATTGTTCCAAACCTGCCTCGTCGGGCGTTTGGAAGGCGAGGCCGTACACGCCGCGCAAATTCGGAAAGTAATCGGCAACTGCGGTTCCCGCTTCGCTGCGGCTGGTTACGGCGGCAACTTCGACATCGGGATGGGCGGCAAGCAGGCGCAGCAGTTCCACGCCCGTGTAGCCCGTCGCGCCGACAATGCCGGCTTTGATTTTTTTGCTCATGGTTTTTCCTTTGTGTGGTTGGCGGGTATGCCGTCCGAACGCTGCGAAACTGCGGTTCGGACGGCATTCTGTTTTAAAACATACGCTGCCGTTTGCGGTTGAGCAGGAAGCCGTGCCCGCCCGAGTTGGTGCAGAGTACGCCGTTTTCGAGGCTGCCGCACTGCCAACCTGTGCCTTTGATGCTGCTGCCGTAGGCGAGGACGGGCGGTTCGGGGCTGTACGGGTAGTCGCTGTAACAGCTCATATAGGCTTTCCCTTTGTTGTCGATGTTGAACACGTTGCCCCAGTCGAATCCGCATCCTTTGGGTTTCGGCATGGCGGGTTTGGTATTGTCGGTTTCGTGGATAAAGCAGGATACGCCGTGCCACGGTTCTTCGCCTTCCGGCGATCCGGTGTCGCCGCCGCAGACGATGTTGCCGCTCGGGGATTGGAAGTTGACGGTAAAAACGCCGTCGGGCGCATCGGCGCGTGCCGAAGCAAAGACGGCTGCGGAGATGAGGATGAGGAGGTTTTTTTGCCGCATCGTTTTATCCTTCGGATGTTGTGGGGAGATTGCTGGAAACGGTTTGCCCGGTTTGCGCGCCAAACTCCGCCAGCGTTATATTTAAAGACTGAAGGCAGGGTTGCATCAGCCTGCCGACGGCTTGTCCGACGGGGTTTTGATTGGCGGCGGAAGGACGGTACACAAAGCGTTTGAAAAGCGTGTCTAATTTAATGGCATCCGCCCCTGTTTTTAAAACCCAGCCCTGCCGTCCGGAATAAACATAACCGTAGCGCGCCAGTTTTTCCAAGAGCGCGCCCAATTCGTCGTAGCCCATACCGATATGCCGTCTGAACTGCCGGACCCGCAGGGCTTTGCCGCGTTTTTGCGCCGCGTCGAGCAAGAGTAAAATGTCCAACACATCGTCAAAGCCGCCGCGCGCGTCCGCATTTTTCCGAAACGCCCCGCCCTGCCAATACGACAGTGAGGCCGTCAGCACCGCCCCGCCCAACACCAGCGTCCATAACAGGTTTAACCACAGCAGGAAAAACGGCACGGCGGCAAACGCGCCGTAAATCGAGCGGTAGCCGTCGAAACTGCCCATATACCACACAAAAGCCGCGCGCGCGCACCACAGGCACAAAGCCGTCGCCGCCGCCCCGATCAAAGCGTGCCGCGCGGGTACGAAACGGTTGGGGACAAAGCAGTACAGCCCCCACAAAAGCAGCACCGTTCCCAGCGGCATTGCCAGCGGGCGCAGCAGCCACGATTCCCCCCATCCCGCCGTCAGCGAGATGCCCACGCCCAAAAACAGCGGCCCGCAAGTCAGCAGGGCCCAATAAACGAGGAACTGCATCATCCAAGGACGCTGTTCGCCAACGCGCCAAATGCGGTTAAACGCCTGATCTATCGTCCGAACCAGCATCAGCGACGTGACGAACAGCATCACGCTGCCGATGGCGGTCAGGCTGCCTGCCTGCCGGCGGAACGCGTCGAGGTAATCCAGCACCTTGTCCGCCCCTTGCGGCACGACGGTTTGTTTGACGAAGGACACAAACGCACCCGACCAGCTCTCAAATACCGGAAAGACCGAAACCGCCGCCACCGTTACTGTCAGTACCGGCACCAAAGCCAGCAGCGTGGTAAACGTCATACTCGCCGCCGCCTGCGGTACGCGCTCTTCACTGAAACGGCGGGCGACAAACAGCAGGAAGGCTACGCCGCCGTTTTCCATACCTTTTTGCCAATACTTTGAAAATACCGTCATTTTTATATGCCTGTACCGAACGGAAAGCACAGATTGTAACCGAAACCGCCGCCGCCCCCAAATCCTGCCCGTTGCGCCGCAGGTGCGGGGCCGGATGAAAACAAGCCGAAGCCTTTGCTGGCGCATCGCTTATGGGGGCTTTGTTTTCAAATGCCGTCTACAAAATGAATAAGCCCCCGATTTTTTTATTTTGACGGCGTTTCAATACTGAAAAATAATTGCCTTTTCCCCGGCAAATAGTCGGAATCGGCGGATGGTTCAGACGCAGCCTTTATTTTTTCCCAATATCGGCAAGGTCTTGGCCGGTTGGGGGCGGCGCATCGTGATGCGTCAAATTCCGCGAACAGGCTGTTTTTCGGAGATTTCAAGCCGCGCCGTTTCCCGGCCGGATGCCGCGGCGGTTTCAGACGGCATCGGCGGCGGTACGCAGTCCGCATTCGGAGTTTGTTATAATCCGATTTTTCCAACTTCGCGGTTCGCAAACCTCCCGCGTTACCAAAACTAGGATTCGATATGTCAAACCAACAAGCCCTGGTCATCTTTTCGGGCGGTCAGGATTCGACCACCTGCCTGATTCAGGCGGTTCAAACCTACGGGCGCGAAAACGTCCGGGCCATCACCTTCCGATACGGGCAACGCCACGCCGTCGAGCTGGAACGCGCAGAGTGGATCGCGCAGGATTTGGGTGTCAAACAAACCGTACTCGATTTGAGCCTGATGCGGCAGATTACGCACAACGCCCTGATGGACGAAGCCGCCGCCATCGAAACTGCCGGAAACGGCGTTCCCAATACCTTTGTGGACGGACGCAACGCGCTTTTCCTGCTCTACGCCGCGATTTACGCCAAAGGGCAGGGGATACGGCACATTATCGCGGGCGTGTGCGAAACCGATTTTTCCGGTTATCCCGACTGCCGCGACGTGTTCGTCAAATCCATGAACGTTACCCTTAATCTGGCGATGGACTATGATTTCCAAATCCACACGCCGCTGATGTACCTGACCAAGGCGCAAACTTGGGCGTTGGCGGATGAAATGGGCGTGTTGGACTATATCCGCGAGCAAACCCACACCTGCTATAACGGCATTGTCGGCGGCTGCCACGAATGCCCGAGCTGCGTGTTGCGCGAGCGCGGGTTGGCGGAATATTTGGAAAGTAAAAAGGCCGTCTGAAAATACAACCATCATCCGATACAAGCCTTATCATGCCCAAACTTTATATGTTCTATCTCGGCGGTAACGCAGGCCGCTCCAATATCGAAGTGCACGACATCCAATTTGCCGTGTGCGACGATTACTGCGAAGCCATCCCCGCGCTCAAAGCCGCATGGTTCGGCGATGCGGACAAAATCCACATCGACGGCTGGCAGGTTGTCGAATGGGCGGACGGTTACGACATCGCCGTATCCGAAACGCCCAAAACGAAAATGCCGTCTGAAAACGCCCCACGCCTGTATTTTGCCAATGTCGGCGGCTATCGCGCAGGGCAGCTCGCCGAAGCGCACGCTTTCGGGTTGTTCGCCGCCGCCACGCCTGCCGAAGCCAAACAAAAAGCCCTGCAAACCCTGTTGACCGACAGCTATGTTCAGCAGCATAAAGACAACTTAAAAGATGTGGACAACCTGCTTGCGCTCGACCGCATCGGCAATTTCCATATCCGCCTGACCCCGAATCCGCACGGCAAACCCGCCGAAATCGGCTTTCATGGCTATTTGCCCATTTGAGAACCCATGAAAATCACCAAAATCTTCACCTTCGACTCTTCGCATATGCTCGACGGGCATGACGGCAAATGCCAAAACCTGCACGGGCATACCTACAAACTCGAAATCACCGTTTCAGACGGCATTATCAAAGGCGGCGCGAAAGACGGTATGGTGATGGACTTTACCGACTTGAAAACCATTGTCAAACAACACATTACCGACCCCTTCGACCACGCCTTCATCTACCACGGCGGCAACGGGCGCGAATCTCAAATTGCCGCACTCTTGGAAGGCTGGAACATGAAAACCCTGCGCCTGCCCTGCCGCACCACTGCCGAAAATATGGCGGTCGAAATGTACGACCGTTTGAAAAACGCGGGGCTGAACGTGTGCCGCGTGAAATTGTGGGAAACGCCGACATCGTGTGCGGAGTATGAAGGGGAGTAGGGAATATCTTGAACGTATCGATATAGTAAATTCAAATAAGACATGCCCAACCGCGTCATTCCCGCGAAGGCGGAAACCCGGACCTTGGTTTTTCAGGAATATTTAAAAATTGCAGCAATTCCAACTCTTTGGATTCCCGCCTGCGCGGGAATGACGGTGTGGAGCGTCCTTATTTGAATTTATAGTGGATTAGATTTAAACCAGTACGGCGTTACCTCGCCTTAGCTCAAAGAGAACGATTCTCTAAGGTGCTGAAGCATCAAGTGAATCGGTTCCGTACTATTTGTACTGTCTGCGGCTTCGTCGCCTTGTTCTGATTTTTGTTAATCCACTAGTGGTACAAAATTCAAGATAGATTTCAAAGGGAGAGTTAATATTGTTAATTAAAAAAATAATTTTATGGGTAGTTATGACTTTATTTTGGATTTTCATTTTTTATCCAAATGAGAAGGAATTATCAACAAAACGATTTATTTTTGAGAAGTCATACAGTTATAATTCTGGCATACCATTTAACTATTTCTTAATAGATAAAAATCAGAATTCCATTATTTATTTCTTTATTAATAACTATATAGAAGAGGGTAACTTTATTTATTTTTCATATATTGATGGAGGTATTGTGCATGATTTCTGCTATACAAATAAAAAGTTAAAGCTATTACGTATTAACAAACTAACTGATAGTATAGAAAATGCTCAAATAAATAAGCACCAAATAGTTTTTGATAAAATTAATAAAATAAAATACAGTGATTTAACATGGTTGCAAAGTGAATATAATAGATGCAAGTAAATTTCTGTATTGATTATTTATTGGAAAAATTGCATTGTTTACACTTTTTTCATGCTGATCAGTGCACAGGTAGGGGGCGTGCTGGGGCAGAATGCGGTGGAGAATAATGCCCTAGACCGTTTGGACGGATTCACACCCGGCGAACGAAGCCTGAGAGCCAGAGCAGATAAGATCTACCAATATACCGTAAAACGGTTTTTTCTCCTGCACGGATTCCCCGTCTTTTCAAACGGCATTCCATCTCAAACGTACCCATTAAAAGGAACACCCATGAAACTCCTCTCCACCATTCTCGTTCTCCTCGTCGCCGCCGAACATTTCTACATCGCCTGGCTTGAAATGACACAGATTCCCAGCGAAAAAGCGGCGGAAATATTCAAGCTGCCTTATGAATTTATGGAACAAAAGCGCGTGCAGACCCTGTTTGGCAACCAAGGGCTGTACAACGGCTTTCTTGCCGTCGGGCTTTTGTGGGCGCAGTTTGCCGCGCCGGATAACGCCGTGTACGGCGCGACAGTACTGTTTCTCGGCTTCGTCCTGATTGCCGCCGCGTGGGGCGCGTTCTCTTCCGGCAACAAAGGCATACTCGTCAAACAAGGTTTGCCCGCATTTTTGGCAGCGGCGGCGGTGTTGGCGGTATGAAAAAAATCAGCGTCGCCCCCGAAAATCCCCAATACCGCATCGTCGAAATTTTTGAGAGCCTGCAAGGCGAGGGCTGGAACACGGGCATGCCTGCCGTTTTCGTCCGCTTGGGCAAATGCAACCTCGCCTGCGGCTGGTGTGATACCGATTATTTGACATTCAGCATAATGAGCCTGTCCGACATCTTAGGCCGTCTGAAAGCCTATGCCGCCCGCAATATCATCATTACCGGCGGCGAGCCGACCATCCAGCCGCATCTCGATGCGCTGCTGGACACGCTCAAGGCGGAAGGCTATTTCCTCTGTCTCGAAACCAACGGACTCAATCCTGCACCGCCGCAAATCGACTATGTCGCCACCAGCCCTAAAGCCTACTATGCCGCCAAATACGAAAAAAGCTGTATCGAAACAGCCGACGAAGTGCGGATTGTTGCCGACGGCGATGTCGTCGGGTTCTGCGAAAATATGGAACGCAAAATCCGCGCACATCATTACTACCTTTCGCCCTGCGAACAAGACGGTGCGATGAACATCTACGACACCATCCGCCAAATCGGTATTCTGAACAGCCGCCCCTACGCATCCGTGCATTGGCAGTTGAGCGTGCAGACACACAAATGGGCGGGGATAGAGTAGTTTAAGTAGTGCAACTCAAGGGGTCGGCTTACCGTTTTACCGATGTTTGACATACGGGAAGTGTACCGCTTCCGCGTGAAATTGCCGACATTTCCGCTGCCTAATTGGTTTGTAACCTTACTGAATAAGATGCCATCGTTGGGTACAAGCCCGGCTTCCTAAATTCCGATGGTCTTTTGAACCTTGCCGATACTCTGTGCCAGTGCGCGCAAATGGCAGGGTTAGGGAAAACAAAATGCCGTCTGAAACAGCATTCTGTTTCAGACGGCATTTTTCTGTTGCCGCCAAAAGGAAAAACCGCTCCGGCAATTTATGCCGAGGCGGTTTGGATTTGGTCGGAATGAGAGGATTCGAACCTCCGACCCCTTCGTCCCGAACGAAGTGCGCTACCGGGCTGCGCTACATTCCGAATTAAGTAAGGCGTGATTATAGCGCAAAAAATACGGCGTGCCTATACCGTTTTGCCTTTTTGCCGCGTGTCGGGCGGATTTAAAAGGCCTCTCCGACTTTTACGCCGCCCGCCGTGTCCTGCGGCGAGGCAAGGCCGGCAACAAAGGCTTGCGCCGCTTGGAAATCCGCCGTCTGCATCACGGCTTGCGCGGCGGCACTGCCGAGCGTGTTGGCCATATATTGCCAACGTTGCGCCAAAGCGGGATTGTCAGGAATGCGGAAATCTTCGCGCAGTTCATCCACAAGGTCGGGACGGTTGCAGACGAGGACGATGTCGCAACCTGCCTCAAAGGAAATGCGGGCGCGTTCTTTGATGCCGCCGACACCGCACGCGCCCTCCATAGTCAAATCATCCGAGAAAATTACGCCTTTAAACCCGATGTCGCGGCGCAAAATTTGTTTGAGCCAGATTTCGGAAAACCCTGCGGGCTTTGTGTCCACTTGTGGATAAACGACGTGGGCGGGCATAACCGCCGCCATACCTTCGCGGCTCATAATGCGGAAGGGGGCGAGGTCGGCGGCTTCGAGTTCGGACAGGCTGCGCCTGTCTTCCGGCAAGACCAGATGGCTGTCTCCTTCGACAAATCCGTGTCCGGGAAAATGTTTGCCGCAGGATTTCATACCGCCTTTTGCCAAACCTTTTTGAAGGGCGAGGGCGAGGCGTGCGACCGCTTCGGGGTTGCGGTGGAAGCTGCGGTTGCCGATGACGGCGCATTGTCCCCAGTCCAAGTCGAGAACGGGGGTGAAGGAGAGGTCTATGCCGCAGGCGGAAAGCTCGGTTGCCAACACCCGGCCGACTTGTCCGGCGGCGGTTTCGGCGGCGGACGCGCCGTCTTTGTCCCAAATTTGCCCTAAAACGTTCATTGCGGGCAGGCGGGTGAAGCCTTCGATGAAACGTTGCACCCTTCCGCCCTCGTGATCGATGGCGATGATGAGTTCGGGTGTGCGCAGGGCTTTGATTTCGGCGGTGAGTGTTTTGAGCTGTTCGATGTTTTGGAAGTTGCGGCGGAAGAGGATGATGCCGCCGATTGCGGGGTCGAGCAGGCGTTGTTTTTCTTCTCCGGTCAGGCGGAAGGCGGCAATGTCGGCCATTAAGGGGCCGCGCGGAATATGGGGGACGGTCATTGCGGTTTGCTCCAAAAAGCTTCAGACGGCATAGGCCGTCTGAACAGGGAAAGGGGTCAGGCGTTGGCGCGTTTTTTGTCTTTCAACAGAAAAATCAGCACCGCCAATACAATGCCTGTCGTGCCGAAGCCCAACAGCGCGGATTTTGTCAGACCCAATGCGAGGTAGCCCGATGCGGCGGCGGCGGCAACCGTCAGGGCATAAGGCAGTTGCGAGGTAACGTGGTCGATGTGGTTGCAGCGTGCGCCGGTGGACGACAGGATGGTCGTGTCGGAGATGGGCGAGCAGTGGTCGCCGCATACCGCCCCCGCCATTACTGCGGACATACACGGGATAATCAGCGCGGGTTCGACTTTGACTGCCATGGCGGCGGCAATCGGCAGCATAATGCCGAACGTTCCCCAGCTTGTGCCGGTGGCAAACGCCATCACGCTGGCGAGCAGGAAGAGGATGACGGGCAGAAAGCCGGGGCGGATGCTGTCGGCAACCAGCGTGGAGAGGTAGTCGCCGGTGTGCATTTCGCCGACAACCGTACTGATGAGCCAGGCGAGGATTAAAATGGCGATTGCGCCGAACATAGATTTCGCACCCTGCCAAACGGCTTTGGGATAGTCGGCGGTTTTAATCGTGCCGAGCGTGC
Source organism: Neisseria sp. LACPHL-SPEC-2024-00856 (assembly GCF_047915665.1). Taxonomy (NCBI): domain Bacteria; kingdom Pseudomonadati; phylum Pseudomonadota; class Betaproteobacteria; order Neisseriales; family Neisseriaceae; genus Neisseria; species Neisseria sp. LACPHL-SPEC-2024-00856. The sequence continues at coordinate 186,406 of NZ_JBLRPR010000002.1, read as the reverse complement.
AGAGGACGACGGCAAGCACGCCGCAAGTGCCGCCGAATACCAGCGAAGTGTTTACGTCCGTATTTTCAAACGCACCCAAAATGCTGAAGGTTTCGCTTGCCTGCGCGCCGGTGTAGATCATGGCGGCGACGGTGGAGGCGATTAAGGTCAAAACGGGAATAATCAACGCGTAAACCCTGCCCGCGATGCCGTCTGAAACGGCTGTTTCATTATGGGTTTCGTTCAAGGCGGCTTGTTCGAAACGTGCCATCGAGCCGATGTCGAAGGAGAACCATGCGACGACGAATACCATAATCAGGGCAAACAGCGCGTAATAGTTCATCAGGCTCATGGCGACAAACGTCCCCATCGGCGTGTATCCGGTGATTTTGTAGGTAACGAGCAATCCGGCAAGCGTGGCGATAATCGATGCGCCCCAGCTTGAAACGGGCATCAGGACGCACATCGGCGCGGCGGTAGAGTCGAGGATGTAGGCGAGTTTGGCGCGGGAAACTTTAAACTTGTCGGTAACGGGGCGGGCAATCGCGCCGACGGCGAGGCTGTGGAAATAGTCGTCGATAAAGGTTACGAACACGAGGCAGGCGGTCAGCATTTTCGCGCCGCGCCGGTTTTTAATGTGCCGTTTTGCCCAGTCGGCAAACGCCTGATTGCTGCCGGAGTAGGTCAGCAGTGAAGTGAAAATGCCCAAAAGTATCAGGAAAACCAAGATTTTTGGTTTGCCCAGCGACCAATCGCCGTCTGACCAAGCCAAGCCGACGACCATGTCTTTCAGGTGTGTCAGACCGTCGACGGGGTTGCCGCCGACCAAAAAGGCAACGCCGACCAAAATACCGATGCCTAAAGACAGCAGTACGCGGCGGGTAATGACGGCAAGTGCCAGTGCCAAAAAGGGTGGCACAACCGAGAAAAATGAATGTGAATAGTCGATCAGCTGCATGGTTATGGGGGTGTTAAGCGTCCGGATGGGGCGGTTTCTGTCCGCAACGGTTCGGATTTTGTTGGCAAAATGGGCGAAAGTATTTTCTGTTCCGGAAAATACTTATTTGAAATCAATTAACTGATTTTTTAAAATGCCCGTTAATCAGTGTTGACGGGCATTTTATCATCTAAAAAAATATTTTGGTCAAATTATGTGGGTTATTGCAGGGTTAATGCGATAAACAGTGTGTTGCCACGGCGCATGACCAGCAGGGGGACGTTTTTGCCTGCCTTGTCCATAGCTTTGCGGAAACCGTCTTCGTCATTGACGGGGACTTGCCCGACGGCGAGGATTTCGTCGCCGCGCCTCAAGCCTGCGCGTTCTGCCGCGTCGGAAACCCGTACGACGACGAGGTGTCCGCCGCTGCTGTCGGTATGTGTCTGAAGGGTAATGCCTGCGGATTCGACCGAGAACGTACCGGATTGCTGTTCGGTGTAGGGGGCTTCATCTGTTTTGGATGATGCGCCGGTATGCTCGGCGGCGTTGCCCAGCTTGACTTTGACTGTGATTTCTTCGCCTTTGCGCCATACGCCGAGGCTGACTTCTTTTCCCGGCGTAATGGCACCGACCATAACGGGAAGGTCTCCGGAAGAACGTATTTCTTCTCCGTTGAGGCTGAGGACGATGTCGCCCGCCTGCAGGCCGGCACGTTCTGCGGGGCTGCCGGGCAGGACTTTGGCAATCAGTGCGCCGCCGGCTTTGTCCAAACCGAACGATTGCGCCAAACCGTAGGATACTTCTTGAATAATCACGCCCAGTTGTCCGCGTTGGACTTTGCCGGTATTTTTCAGCTGTTCGGCAACATTCATGGCAACGTCAATCGGGATGGCGAAGGAAATGCCCATAAATCCGCCGCTGCGGCTGTATATTTGCGAGTTGATGCCGACGACCTGTCCTTTTAAGTTGAACAGCGGACCGCCGGAGTTGCCCGGATTGATGGCAACGTCGGTTTGGATGAAGGGTGTGTAGCTTTCGTTGGGCAGGCTTCTGCCTTTGGCGGACACGATGCCGGCGGTAACGCTGTTGTCGAAGCCGAAGGGCGCGCCGATGGCGGCGACCCATTCGCCCGGTTTCAAATCTTTGGGATTGCCGATTTTGACGACAGGGAGGTCTTCCGTGGCGTCTATTTTTAAAAGCGCCACGTCAGATTGGACATCCGAACCGATGAGTTTGGCGGTATATTCGCGCTTGTCGTTGAGCAGGACTTTGATGCTGCCCATACCGGCAACGACGTGGGTATTGGTCAGGATGTAGCCGTCTTTGCTGATGATGAAGCCCGAACCGAAGTTCAATCCGCCGTCGTCGGATTCTTCTTGGGGAATTTCGGGCATGTTCGGGACGAGGCGTTTGAAAAATTCGTAGAATGGATCGCTGTCGGCAAGCGGGTTGGAATCGGTTTCGGCATTGCCGCTGCCGTTTTGGGTGCGCGGGGCGGGGGCTGCCTGAATATTGACGACTGCCGGACCTTCGCTTTGCACCAATTGGGCAAAGTCGGGCAGCAGCATACTGACGCTGCCGTCGTCTTTGGTGTGTTCGATGCGTTCTACGAAGGATGCTTCTTTTTTGTCCGCACCGAAAAAGCTGCCTGCCTTGTCGCAGCCTGCCAGCGAGGCGGCACACAGTGCTGCCAAAGCGAGGTATTGGTATTTTTTGAACACGTTTTGTCCTTTGTTTCGTACCGATATTGACTTCAATGCCGTCTGAAACGCATGTTGTCGGCTTCAGACGGCATAGGTTGAAATTCTACAACGTCCGTCCGAATTTTCAAGCGTTTCATTTTGAAGGGCGGCGGCGGTCAGGCTTTGGCGGGATATTCGCACAAATCGTTGATGATGCAGGTTTGGCATTGCGGCTTTAAAGCCTTGCAGGTGTAGCGTCCGTGCAAAATCAGCCAGTGGTGCGCGTCCATCAGGAACTCTTTGGGGATGAAGCGCATCAGTTTGTCTTCGACTTCGCGAACGTCTTTTCCGGGTGCGATTTTGGTTCGGTTGGATACGCGGAAAATATGTGTATCGACTGCCATAACGGGATGGCCGAACGCCGTGTTCAATACGACGTTTGCCGTTTTGCGCCCCACGCCCGGCAATGATTCCAAAGCCTCGCGGTCTTCCGGCACTTCGCCGTTGTATTTTTCCAGCAGGGTGCGGCAGGTCTGCATGATGTGCTTGGACTTGGTTTTATACAACCCGATGGTTTTCGTGTATTCCATCACGCCGTCCAAACCCAAATCCAGCATCGCCTGCGGCGTATCGGCAACGGGAAACAGCTTCGCCGTCGCTTTGTTCACGCCGACATCGGTCGCCTGCGCCGACAGTAAAACGGCGATTAAAAGCTCGAAAGGGGAGTTGAAGTTGAGTTCGGTGGTCGGATGAGGGTTGGCGGCGCGGAAACGCTCGAAGATTTCTTGGCGGATTTGTCTGTTCATTTTTTTGTGCAGTCGGTTTGTGCGTCCGGCATTATAACGCACGGTTCAGGCGGCGTAATATTGCATTCCCCACAGAATGAAGGCGTAACGCGCCGTTTTGCCGGCAACCAGCATCAGCCCGCTTGTCCACGGATTCAACCGCAGCCAGCCGGCGGCAAGCGGCAGTGCGTCGCCGATGACGGGCAGCCAGGCAAACGCAAGCAGCCATACGCCGTAACGCTTCATTATCCTGATTGTTTTTTCAGACGGCATTTTTCGGGAAGGCAGCAAACGCCCCATCCAATAGGAAACCATACTGCCCAATCCGTTGGCAAGGCCGGCGCACAGCCATGCGCCGTATGCGTGTTCGGAAAAGCGGTGGACGAATAGGGCAAAGGCGGCTTCCGATGTGCCGGGCAGGAGGGTGGCGGAAGTGAAGGCGGAAAAGGCGAGTGCGGCGTAGGCGGAAAAAACGGTCATGTACGGTTTGTGATAAATCAAAATGAGGATTGAAAAAATACAGCGTCGGCGTGCTTGTCGGGATAATAGCGGATGTTGTCCGGCAAGGATATGCCGACGGCTTGCAAATTTGTGAAATGTCAGTATGATTCACGCCGCCCTTGAAGAATGTCAATTTTTGCCGTCCGAACCGTGTAATGTATTCCAATAAAATGAAAGGCAAATCATGTCTGCGCAATCACAAAACAACCATACGTCCCCGTTGGTCGTCTTGACCACGCTGTTCTTCATGATGGGTTTTATTACCTGCATGAACGACATCCTTATCCCTCATTTGAAAGAAATTTTCGACCTAACTTACGTTCAGGCGATGCTGATTCAATTCTGTTTCTTTACCGCCTATGCGGTGATGTCGATTCCCATGGGTACGCTGGTGGGTAAAGTCGGCTATAAAAACGGCGTTATCGGCGGCTTTCTGCTGACGGCGGTCGGATGCCTGCTGTTTTATCCTGCTGCGGGCAGCCATTCTTACGCGGTATTTTTGGGTGCGTTGTTTATTTTGGCTTCCGGCGTAACGCTGCTTCAGGTCGCCGGTAATCCTTATGTTACCCTGCTGGCGAAACCCGGCAAGGAATCGGCAACGCTGACGCTGGTTCAGGCGTTCAATTCTTTGGGTACGACCATTGCGCCTCAAATCGGCGCGTTCCTGATTCTGGCGGACGCAACCCAAACCGTCAGTAAGGCGGAACAGATTTCTTCCGTACAGATTCCCTATTTGGGACTGGCGGGGCTGCTGATTATCCTTGCCGTTTTCGTGAAAATGATCCGCCTGCCCGACGCGCGCAAAATTGCCGCCGAGGAAAGCGCGCACAACCACGACGGCAAAACCGGCGTATGGCAATACAAACATCTCGTGTTCGGTGCGGCAGGCATTTTCTGCTACGTCGGCGCGGAGGTGTCTATCGGTTCGCTGATGGTCAACGTATTGGGTTATCTGAAAGGGCTGGACCATGCTTCCGCCGCCCATTATCTGTCGTTTTATTGGGGTGGCGCGATGGTTGGACGGTTCCTCGGTTCGGCGGTGATGGCGAAATTCGCCCCCAACCGTTATTTGGCGTTTAACGCATCGGCTGCGGTCGTACTGCTTGCCGTCGCGATGGCGACGGGCAGCGGCAATGCGGATGTGGCGATGTGGTCGCTGCTTGCCATCGGTTTTTTCAACTCGATTATGTTTCCGACGATTTTCTCTTTAGCAACCAAAGGGTTGGGCAAATTCACCAACGCGGCTTCCGGTGTGCTGTGTACCGCGATTGTCGGCGGTGCGGTCGTGCCGGTGATTCAAGGTTGGGCGGCGGATACTTACACCCTGATGTCTTCGTTTGTCGTTTCCGTCATCTGTTACCTGTATATCGTGTTTTTTGCGGTGTACGGATATAGGGCGGACGAATAATCTTTTTCTTGAGAAATGCCGTCTGAACATCTTTCAGACGGCATTTTTGCGTACCGGTGTTTGCGGCGTGTGTGCCGAGGTTTTAATACTTCAATCCATAAAAGTCTTATATGCCAACAAACAAAAAAATAAAAAATTATATTTCAAAAAAATTAATTTAAATTGAGAAAATTGCCGTTTTGTTTCTGTCCGGCTTTTGTAAAACGCCAAAATGCCGTCTGAAAACGTCGGGCGGATTCGGTATGGTGTGTTAGAATCCGTTAACTTTATATCAAATCGGGCAAAGAATCATGTTTGCTTTCAAATCCTTACTCGATATGCCGCGCGGTGAGGCACTTGCCGTCGTCGTCGCTCTGATTGCCGCGATGGGCTATACCATCATTTCATTGGAGTGGCTGCCGCATATGTCCATTATTGCCGCCATCGTCGTGCTGATTTTGTACGGCTTGGCGCGCGGTTTGAAATACAACGATATGCAGGCAGGGATGATAGGTGCGTTGAATCAGGGTATGGGCGCGATTTACCTGTTTTTCTTCATCGGGCTGATGGTCAGCGCGCTGATGATGAGCGGCGCGATTCCGACGCTGATGTATTACGGTTTCGGACTGATTTCCCCGACTTATTTTTATTTTTCCGCCTTCGCGCTGTGTTCCGTCATCGGCGTGTCCATCGGCAGCAGCCTGACCACCTGCGCTACGGTCGGCGTTGCCTTTATGGGGATGGCGGCGGCGTTTCATGCCGATATGGCGATGACGGCGGGCGCGATTGTTTCGGGCGCATTTTTTGGCGACAAAATGTCCCCGCTTTCGGATACGACGGGCATTTCCGCGTCCATCGTCGGCATCGACTTATTTGAGCACATCAAAAATATGATGTACACCACCATCCCCGCGTGGCTCATCAGCGCGGCACTGATGCTTTGGCTTTTGCCGAATGTCGCGGTACATGATATGAACAGCGTCGAATCTTTTCGCAGCCAGCTTGAAGCCACGGGATTGGTGCACGGCTATTCGCTGATTCCGTTTGCACTATTGGTCGTTTTGGCATTGATGCGCGTCAACGCCGTCGTCGCCATGCTCTTTACCGTCATGGTTGCCGTTGCCGTAACGTATCTGCACAGTACGCCCGATCTGCGTCAGCTCGGCGCGTGGTTTTACGGCGGCTACAAACTCGAAGGCGAAGCGTTTAAAGACATTGCCAAACTCATTTCTCGCGGCGGTTTGGAAAGTATGTTTTTCACGCAGACCATCGTGATTCTCGGGATGAGTTTGGGCGGACTGTTGTTTGCGCTCGGTGTGATTCCTTCCTTGCTGGAGGCCGTCCGCAGCTTTTTGACGAATGCCGGGCGTGCCACATTCAGCGTTGCTATGACTTCGGTCGGGGTTAATTTCCTGATCGGCGAGCAATATTTGAGTATTTTGTTGTCGGGTGAAACGTTCAAACCCGTTTACGATAAGCTCGGTCTGCATTCGCGCAATCTGTCGCGGACGCTGGAAGATGCGGGGACGGTGATTAACCCGCTCGTACCGTGGAGCGTATGCGGCGTGTTCATCAGCCACGCGCTGGGCGTGCCGGTTTGGGAATATCTGCCGTATGCCTTTTTCTGCTATTTGAGTTTGGTTTTGACCCTGTTATTCGGTTGGACGGGGCTGACTTTGAGCAAAAAATAAGCGGATAAGCGAAATGCCGTCTGAAACTTGCAACGGTTTCAGACGGCATTTTTATGTTTGGCGGATGGGGCGGATTGAAACAGAAAACGCCCGTACCGTCATTCTAAACTGTGCAGAAACGGCGGTGCTTACTTCACGCGGGTCGCCATCAGCGTATGCAGACGGCGGTTGTCGGCGCGTGCGACGGTGAACTGCAAACCGCCGATAAGGACTTTTTCGCCGCGCACGGGCAGGTGTCCCAATTCCTGAATGACCAGGCCGCCGATGGTGTCGGCTTCTTCGCTGCTGTAATCCGTGCCGAAAAAGGCGTTGATGTCTTCGATTTCGGTAGCCGCGTGGATGCGCCAGCGTTCGGCGGAAACGGCGTGGATGTTGTCCGCGCTTTCGTCTTCGTCAAACTCGTCTTCGATGTCGCCGACGATTTGCTCGATGATGTCTTCAAAAGTGACCAAGCCGGATGTTCCGCCGTATTCGTCGATGACAATAGCCATATGGTTGCGCTGTTCGCGGAATTCTTTTAAAAGCGCGTTCAGCGATTTGCCTTCGGGGACGAAGACGGCAGGGCGCAATATCGATTTGAGGTGGAACTGCTCGGGGTTGAACATATATTTGAGCAGGTCTTTGGCGTGCAAAATACCCAAAACTTCGTCTTTGTCTTCACCGATGACGGGGAAGCGCGAATGGGCGGTATCGATGACGTAGGCGGTGATGCGTTCGATGCTGTCGTTTTCTTTTAAAACGTTCATACGGCTGCGCGTAATCATGGCATCGCGTACTTCCAAATCGGAAAAATCGAGGACTTTTTCCAACCTCAAAAGCGTATCCGCGTCAAATACCTCCTGTTCGTGCGCCTGCCGAAGCAGGTTTAATACGTCTTCGGCGGAATTGGGTTCGCGGGCGAGTCGGGCAATCAGGCGTTCAAAAAAATTTGTTTTCGGTTGTGCGCCGTCCATTTTAATGTTCGTCCTCTCGGTAGGGGTTGGGATAGCCTACCGCCCGCATCAGGCGGATTTCTTCGGCTTCCATTATTTCGGCTTCATCGTCTTCGATGTGGTCGTAGCCCATCAGGTGTAAAGTACCGTGTATGGTCAGGTGGGCAAAATGCTGCTCGGGTGTTTTGCCTTGTTCGGCGGCTTCTTTCAAAACCACTTGCGGACAAATCACCAAATCGCCATACAGGCCGTCTGAAAACTGGTCGGGCAGGATTTCGCCTTCGTTGAGCGCGAAACTCAATACATTGGTGGCGTAATCTTTGCCGCGGTAGTCGCGGTTGTAGGCGCGGGCTTCTTCTTCGTCCAGAAGAATCAGGCTGATGTCTGCGCGGCGGTATTCGTTTTTCAGGGCAGACCATGCCCAGCGGTAGAAATCGCGTTCGCTCGGAAGATTGGCGGCGGAAGAAGCGTTTTCAAAGTTCAGATGAAAACGTTGCCGCTGTAAGGATAAAAAAGGATATTGTTTGGCGCGTTTCATGTTGTCCGGAAAATTTGGTTTTTAGGTATAAATATAACATATTCACCCTCATGCCGTCTGAAAAAACGTTCAAAATATGATAGACTTCACGCCGTTTCCATTCTTTGAACGCATTGAACATGAACCCGAAAAAACTCGTTATTGCCAGTCGCGAAAGCCTGCTTGCCATGTGGCAGGCAAAACATATCCAAGGCCGTCTGAAAGCCCTGTATCCCGATTGCGAAGTCGAGATTTTGGGCATGACCACGCGCGGCGACCAGATTTTGGACAGGACTTTGTCAAAGGTTGGCGGTAAAGGCTTGTTTGTCAAAGAGTTGGAACAGGCTTTATATGACGGGCGCGCTGATTTGGCCGTGCATTCGATTAAAGACGTACCGATGGATTTGCCTGAAGGTTTCGCGCTTGCGGCCATCGGCGAACGCGCCAATCCGTTTGACGCGTTTGTGTCCAACCAATACGCGCGTTTGGAAGAAATGCCCAAAGGCGCGATCGTCGGCACATCCAGCCTGCGCCGCGAAGCCCAGTTGCGTGCGCGCTATCCACATTTGCTTATCAAACCTTTGCGCGGCAATGTGCAAACCCGTTTGTCCAAACTCGATAACGGCGAATACGACGCAATTATCTTGGCTGCCGCCGGTTTGCAGCGTCTGGAATTGGATGAACGCATCCGCATGATTTTGTCGGAATCCGACAGCCTGCCTGCAGCCGGACAAGGCGCATTGGGTATTGAAATTGCCGCGCACCGCGAAGATTTGTACGAAGTTTTGAAACCCTTGAACCACGGCGTTACCAATGCTTGCGTTACCGCCGAACGTGCGTTGGCGCGCGCTTTGGGCGGAAGCTGTCAAGTGCCGCTGGCCGCATATTGCACGGAAGAAAACGGCTTGCTGACCTTGCGCGGCTTGGTCGGTCATCCTGACGGTTCGATCATTTTGCAGGCGGACGCGCAAGCACCTGCCGAATACGCCGACGCGCTCGGACGCGCAGTCGCTAAGAAATTGGCGGACGACGGTGCGCAGGAATTGATTGGGGCAGTATTGAATACGGAAAATTGATTTTATCGAAAATTTATAGTGGATTAACAAAAACCAGTACGGCGTTGCCTCGCCTTGCCGTACTATCTGTACTGTCTGCGGCTTCGTCGCCTTGTCCTGATTTTTGTTAATCCACTATAAAGAAAATAATATAAGTTATTGTTTTTAATTAGTTTGTTTCATCAGTTTTACTTGCCTTATTTCGTCATTCCCGCGCAGGCGGGAATCCAGTTTGCTCGGTTTCAGTTATTTCTAATCAATTCTTGCAGCATTGGGTTCCCGGATTCCCGCCTGCGCGGGAATGACGGCGGAAAGGTTTTTGTGGCTTCGGATAATACTGTGGCGTTCAAATTTTGAATTTGAGAATGATGATATTCGTATTTTTTATTTGAGTTCATCATATTGGGTTGATTTTATAGATGTTTTTAGCTTGTTTGAAATTGTTATAGTTTATTGTTTTTTAACAAAAAACAGATGCCGTCTGAACTGGTTAAGGTTCAGACGGCATTTTCATATGGCTGTGCTTTTTACAGTACTTTTACGATGCTTTCGCACAGATAATCGATGTTGTCGTCGGTAATGCCGGCGACGTTGATTCGGCCAGAACGGACGGCATAAATGGCAAACTCGTTTTTCAGGCGGTCAACTTGTTCGGGAGTTAAGCCGCTGAAGGAGAACATACCGTTTTGTTCGATAATGAAATCAAAGTCTTGGCTTGCACCTTTGGCTTTGAGCAACTCGACAAATTTTTGGCGCATGGCTTTGATGCGGCCGCGCATTTCATCGAGTTCGGCAATCCATTGTGCTTTCAAATCATCATTTTTCAACACCAGCGCAATGGTGTTCGCGCCGTGTGAGGCCGGGTTGGAATACAAGGTACGGATGATGGTTTTGACTTGGCTGTGGGCGCGGGCTGCTGTTTCTTCATCTTCGGCCACCAAAGTGAACGCGCCCACGCGCTCGTTGTACATACCGAAGTTTTTGGAATAAGAGCTGGCAATCAGCAATTCTGTATTGTGTTTCAAGAACACGCGCAAGCCGTAGGCATCTTCTTCCAAACCGTTGCCAAAGCCTTGGTAGGCAAAGTCAAACAGCGGCAACCAGCCTTTTTCGGCAGAAAGTTTTGCCAGAGTTTCCCATTGTTCGGGCGTAGGGTCGATGCCGGTAGGGTTGTGGCAGCAGCCGTGCAGCAGGACGATGTCGCCTTTTTGCGCTTGGCTCAAGTCTTCAATCATACCGTCCCAATCCAAACCGTGTTTGGCGGCATCATAGTAGCGATAAGGTTTGTCTTGGATACCGACCGCTTTGGCGATGGCGTTGTGGTTTGGCCAAGTCGGATTGGAAATCCAGATGGTTTGCGCGTTCAACTGACGTTTGGCAAACTCGGTCGCAATACGCAATGCGCCTGTACCGCCAAGGCTTTGCGCTGTTTTGGCGCGGCGGCTGGCGATGATTTCGTGGTCTTTGCCAAACAGCAGGATTTGGGTTTGCGCGTTGTAATCGGCAACGCCGTCGATGGTCAGGTAGTTTTTGGTGGTTTCACTTTCCAACAGGCGTTTTTCGGCTTCTTTGACAGCTTTGACAATGGGTGTCGCGCCGGATGCGTCTTTATAAACGCCGATGCCGAGGTTGACTTTTTCGGGGCGGGTTTCGGCTTTGAACGCTTCGCCCAAACCGAGAATCGGATCGGCGGGGGCGGCTTCGATGTGCTTGAAGAACATAGCTTGCTCCTTGATGGGGACGGAAGGTCATTCGGGTTTGCCGATTTTACGCTGTTTTACACGGGCTGGAAACAGACGCAATCACGCCTGCCCGATATGGGCGAATGCCGTCCGGTTTGACAGGATGTGTTCTGCAAGTAGGGGCAGTCTTGTTCGGCGGATTCGGCAATATCCTTTATTTTGCCGATGGCGTAAAATGGGCGCACGCCAACCACGCAAAGGAAAATCAAATGGACAATCTGAATCCGCAGGAAATTTCCGTGTTGCCGGAAAATCTGCCGCTGTATTGCTTGGGGCCCGACAACGAGCAGTGGAACGGGCATCCGAGAGTGTTTTTGCCTTTGGGCGAAGGAGAATCGGGCAGCGTTGCCTGTCCGTATTGCGGCACGCGCTACCGTCTTGACGGAAAGATGCCGCATCATCATTACGCCTGAATGCAAACGGCGGAAAAATGCCGTCTGAAGCCTTTTCCGGTTTCAGACGGCATTTGTTTGGCGGGGCGGGCTGTTCCGGCACCGGGATTCTGCCCGACGCGCCACCCGGACGGGGAACGGCGGTTTCCGTTCCCCGCGTGCTGCCGCTATGGATGGCGGCGTTTCGCCTAGAGGAAGAAAATCATTGCCGTGACGACGGCAATCACGCCGTAAATCGCCATCGGGATAACGGTTTTCTTGATAATCGCACCTTCGGAATTTTTCACATCCAATACGGTACATACGGCGATGATGTTGTTGAGGCACACCATATTGCCCATCGCGCCGCCGACGGACTGCAACGCCAAAATCAGGGTAACGGAGAGTCCGGTATCAAGGGCGATTTGCTGCTGAATCGGGCCGAAGGTCAGGTTGGACACGGTGTTGGAGCCGGAGAAGAACGCGCCGATCGCACCCAGGTAGGGCGAGAAGTAAACCCAGTGTTCGCCCGCCATTGCGGCAAATTCCTTGCCGATGATTTTCACCATCGAATTGTCGCCGCCGACCAGCATCAGCTGAACCATAATCAGCGCGCCCATCAGGGCAAGCAGCGGTTTTTTGGTTTGATTGAAGGTTACGGCATAAATCGTCCAAGCATCTTTGAATTTGGTCTTATACAGCAGGATGCAGATCCAAACGGTAAAGACAAACGGAATCCAAGCGGGAACGTACAGCGTTTGGTAAGACGCGCTGACATCTTGTCCGAAAATATTGCCGAAGGTAATCGTCAGGGAGTCGCTGACGGTAATTTTGGACAAATCAAACGGCAGTTGGAAGCTGAACCATTCTTCTTTGCTGGTCAAAATGCCTTTGATGCCGATCTGTTTGATGCGCGTAACCACCAGCATACCGATCAGCATACCCAAAGGGGCGAGTGCTTTGGCGACTTGGGCGAACGGCACTTTTTCGGCATTCGGGTCTTTGGCGTGGTCTTTGCTCAAGCCCCAGCCTTTATTAGCTGCAAATACGGAAAACATCAGACCGATTGCGCCGGCAACCAAAGAAGGAAATTCTTCGTTGACCATTGCTAATGCGACATAGGGAAGGGTACAGGAGAAAACGGCAATGGCGACGAAGCCCAAGTTTTTGCGGATTTCAGACCAAGGTACGATAAAACTCAAGCCGATGACGGGGATGACGAAACCCGCGAAGAAGTGCATCACGCCGGTCTGCCTGCCGATGGCGAGGATATCTTCGGCACTCAGGTTCAGCGGTGCGAAACCGAACCAGGTCGGCGTACCGACCGCGCCGAACGATACCGGCACGGAGTTCATCACCAAAGTGAAAATCGCTACTTTCAACGGATTGAAGCCCAAGCTCATCAGAATCGGCGCGGCAATCGCAGCAGGCGTGCCGAAGCCGGATGCGCCTTCAATCATAAAGGCAAACGACCAGCCGATAATCATCAGTTGCGCTACGGGGTTCGGACTGATGGTCGCCAGCCATTTGCGGATGACATCGATGCAGCCCGTGGTTTCCATCATACGGTTGAACATAATCGCGCCGAAAATTACGGTAATCGGCGTGAGCGTTTTGACGAGGCCGGAAGCGGCGGTGGCGTTGAGCAGCATTCCCGCATCGCCGAAGTAGAAAAGTTTGATGGCGTAAATCAGCACTGCGGTAATCGGCAGCGCGACGTAGGAAGGCATACTGTTTTTTTTCACCATCAGCCAAATCAGCAGGACGATGGGGAATATGCTGAGGAAAAGTGCCATAACGAATCCTTTTTAGGCATTTGCATCATAAGGCGCGTTGAGGTTTGGAAAGACGTTCAAATCCCGCACACCCGATATTTTGGTTAAAAGATAAATTGGTAAGACCAATTATTATGCGTTTACACACTTTACGTAATCTTATGTAATCGGTCAAGCATTTTATCGATAATGGCTATTAATGCGGGTTAAGGATGGTGATGATGCGGCGGAGGGAGTGTGGGAAAGGGGCGTGTAAAAAAAGCCGTCCGAAAGGCTTCAGACGGCATTTTCAGCATTTTTCCAGCGGCACGAATACCGCGCCGTCCCCGTCCACACGCAGAATCGAGGCATAACTGCCGTGCCAGTCGCCCAAAACGATGCGGGTAAAGCCGTTTTCGTGATGGATATGCTCGCGGTGGGTATGCCCGTGTATCAGCCTTTCCGCACCGAAGGCGCGGACCTGCCGCGCGGTAAAGGCGGCATTGACATCCATAATATCGGCGGGCTTGACCTGTTTTTCCATTTTGCTGACACGCCTGATTTTGGCGGCAAGGCGCGTGCGCCACTTCAGGGGCAGCATCAGGAACAGTTTTTGCAGCCGCCTGCAATGCACGATGCGGCGGAAACGCAGGTATGCCCTGTCATCCGTACACAGAGTGTCGCCGTGGCAGATGAGGGTTTTGCAGCCGAACAAGTCCAAAACCGAGTAATCCGGCAGCAGCGTCATACCCGCCTGCCGGCAAAAATCCCGCCCAATCAGGAAATCGCGGTTGCCCCTGACGAAGAACACGGCAACGCCTTTGTCGGACAATTTCCTGATTTCACGCGCAACCGAAGTATTCAACTCGGAAACTTCGTCATCGCCCACCCAGAAATCAAACAAATCGCCCAAAATATAAACCGCCCGCGCCTGCCCGGCGGCGGAAGAACGTAAAAAACGCAGCAGCAGCGCGGTCAGTTCGGGGTGCTTTTCGCTCAAATGCAGGTCGGAAATGAAATAGGCGGGTTTCATAGGTTGATTTCCAATCGGGCGGATGTAGTGGCGGATTATAACGCGCCCGGTGGCGGGGCAATACGGCAAATGCCGCGCCAAGCATCGGGCGTTGGCGGAACCGGGGTTCGGGCGCGTTAAAAATGCCGTCTGAAGGCTTCAGACGGCATCGCGGGCGTAGGATGCGGTAAGGTTTTGCCGGAAAGATATGGGGTGGTGCGGCGGGATTTCCGTTAAAATACGCTTCTTTTTTATTTTTTCCGACCATTATGCGCCTGACCCACATCAAACTCTCCGGCTTCAAATCTTTTACCGACCCGACCACGATTCATGTTCCGGGGCAGCTTGTCGCGGTTATCGGGCCGAACGGCTGCGGCAAGTCGAATGTGATTGACGCAGTGCGCTGGGTGTTGGGTGAGGCTTCGGCGAAGCAGCTTCGCGGCGAGAGTATGCAGGACGTGATTTTTAACGGTGCGGCGACGCGCCGTCCTGCGCCGAGGGCTTCGGTGGAGCTGGTGTTTGACAACAGCGACCACAGTTTGCAGGGGGCGTGGGGGCAGTATGCCGAGGTGAGCATCAAGCGGCAGCTGACGCGGCAGGGCGAATCGACTTATTTCATCAACAATCAGACCGTGCGCCGCCGCGACATTACCGATTTGTTTCTAGGTACGGGCGTGGGTGCGCGCGGTTATGCCGTTATCGAGCAGGGGATGATTTCGCGCATCATCGAAGCGCGGCCGGAGGAGTTGCGCGCCTATATCGAGGAGGCGGCAGGCGTGTCCAAATATAAGGAACGCCGCAAGGAGACGGAAGGCCGTCTGAAAGACACGCGCGAGCATTTGCAGCGTTTGGGCGATTTGCAGAACGAGTTGGCGCGTCAGGTGGAAAAGCTGGAAAAACAAGCGGAAACCGCCGAACGCTACAAATCCCTGACCGCGCAGTTGAACCAACAACAGGATTTGCTCGATTACGCCCAATGGCGGCAATCGCTTGCCGCCGCTGACAAGGCGACCGCGCAGCATCAGTCTTTGCAGGCGCAGCAGGACGAAACCGCCGCGCAGGTTCAGGCGTTAAACGACGAAGTACACGCCTTGCAGACCGCCGAACAGTCGCAGCAACAGGCGGTACATGAATTGAGCAACAAACGCGGCGTGTTGCGCGAGCAGATTGCCCGTTTGGAAGAACAAATCCGCCACCGGCAAAACCTGCACCAACGCATCGAACGCGACAAGCAGGCGGCGCAGGCGCAGATGCAGCGCATCCATCAGGAGCAGCAGCAAATCCGCGTGCAGCTTGAAGAAAACGAGTTGCAGGCTGAAGAAAAGCAAACCGAATTGGCGGAATGGGCGATGCAGGTTGCCGAACACGAAGAGCGTCTGCCCGAATTGGAAGAAGCCCAAACCGCGCTCAACGCCGCCTTCCAAACCCGGCAGGACGAGGCAAACCGCATCCGCCGCGAGTTGGCGTTGAAGCAGCAGCAGCTTGCCCATGCCGAACAAACGATTGCCAAGCACGAAGAGCGCAAAGGCCGTCTGAAACAGGAAAACCAAGCCCTGAACCTGCCCGACGAAGCCGAAACCGCCGCCGCGCAGGAAGCCGCCGCCTTGTTGCAAAGCCGGCAAGAGCATTACGAAGAACAAATCATTGCCGCCGAAGAAGCCTTACACGCCGCCCGCGAGGCGTTTCAGACGGCCTCAAGCCGATTCCAAAGCCTGAAGCAGCAACACATTACCTTGCAGGCGCAGCAGCAGGCGTTGTCGCAAATCCTGTCGCAGCAGCAGGAAGCCGCCGACTTCTGGCAGGCAACTAACCACGCCACCGCGCCGCAACTGTGGCAACACATCACCGCGCCCGCCGAGTGGCGGCACGCCTTGTCCGTCATCCTTGCCGAACGCCTGCACGCCCGCGCCGTGCCGCAAGGTTTCGTTCCCCCCGAACCTTTGCCGCAGGGGCAGGCGGCGTGGCTTTCAGACGGCCTCTCCGGTGGCATCAAAAAATCGCTGCCCGTACAGGCATTGCTGAACCAAATCCAAGCGCAGCCGCCGTTTCAGACGGCATTGCACCACTGGCTCGACGGCGTATTGTGCGCGCCCGATTTGAGCTACGCCCTCGCGCATCAAAACGATTTGGGCGCACACCAAATCTGGCTCACGCCCGAAGGCCATCAGATCGACAAAGTCAGCGTCCTGCTCTATGCCAAGCCCGCACAGGAAAGCCTGATTGCCCAAAAAGCGCGCCTCGACGGCATCGCGTCCGAACTGGAAAACCTCGCCCCCGAACTCTCCGCCGCCGAAGCCGCGTTTAAACAGGCGGAAGCCGCTGTGCGCTCGTCTGAAGTGCAACATAAAAACCTGATGCAGCAGCAACAGCAGCACACGCGCCAATACAGCCAAGCGCAGCAACGCGCAGCCGAACTTTTGGCGCGCACCAACCAAGGGCAAATCCGCCGCGAACACATCGAGCGCGAACTGGCGCAATTGGCGGAAGAACAGACCGTGTTGCAACACACGTCCGACGGTCTTTCAGACGACATCGCCATTTTGCAGGAAGCCGCCGCCGAACTCGAACACCAGCAGCAAACCGCCGCGCACAGCCGCCAAGAGCAGCAAGGCCGTCTGAAACAGGCGCAGCTTGCCCTGTTGGAAGCCAACCGACAATATGGGCTGGCCGAAGTTGCCGTTCACAAGCTCAACCAACAAAAACAAAATTACCAACAGCAAATTGCACAGCTTGAACAGCAAACCTTCGACTGGCAGGAACGCCAGCAAGAGCTTGCCCTCGCCTATGAAACCGAGTTCCAAAACGACGAGCAGCACATCAAGCTTGAAGAATTAAGCGAAGCCGTACAGACCTTGGACGAAGAATATATTGTTGTGCAAGAGAAACTCGCGCAGATTCAGGAACAGGGCAGGGAGCAATACGCTAAAGTGCAAACCCTGCAAACCAAGCTGCCGCAGCTTCAGGCCGCTACCCAAACCGCCCTGTTGCAGCAGCAGGAAGCCCTGATCAACGCCAAACGCTACCATCAAAACCTGACCGAACGCGCCGCCGATTTGGACGCGCTCGAAGCGTTGGCGAAAGAATCGCCGAAAGTATTGAACACCAGCATCGGCAGCCTTTCGCAACAAATCGAAGCACTCGGCGCGGTCAACCTCGCCGCCCTGCAAGAACTCGAAGAAGCGCGCGAACGCGACGGCTACTACCGCAGCCAAAGCGAAGACGTGCAGGCAGCCATTACTCTTTTGGAAGAAGCCATCGCCCAAATCGACGACAAAACCAAAGCGCGTTTCAAAGAAACCTTCGATGCCGTCAACAGCAAAGTCCAAACCTTCTTCCCGACCCTGTTCGGCGGCGGCGAAGCCACCCTCAAAATGATAGGCGACGACCTCCTGACCGCAGGCGTATCCATCATGGCGCGTCCGCCTGGCAAGAAAAACAGCACCATCCACCTCCTTTCCGGCGGCGAAAAAGCCCTTACCGCGATGAGCCTCGTGTTCGCCCTGTTCAGCCTCAACCCCGCTCCGTTCTGCCTTTTGGACGAAGTCGACGCTCCGTTGGACGATGCCAACACCTCGCGTTTCTGCAACCTGGTCAAAGAAATGTCGGCGCAAACCCAGTTCCTCTACATTTCTCACAACCGCCTGACCATGGAAATGGCAGAGCAGCTGGTCGGCGTAACCATGCAGGAAAAAGGCGTATCGCGCGTCGTCGCCGTAGACATCAAGCAGGCGTTGGAAATGGCGGAAGCCGTTTGAACGGGTTGCAGAACGGCTGAATCTTGCCGTTTTTAATGAAGTGTTGCGATACGGGTTTTCAGACGGTATAGTGAATTAAATTTAAATCGGTACAGCGTTGGCTCGCCTTGCCGTACTATTTGTACTGTCTGCGGCTCGCCGCCTTGTCCTGATTTTTGTTAATTCACTATAATGACGTGTTGCGATAAGGGTTTTCAGACGGTATTTCAAACAGAACAGATTAAAATCAAATCCAAATCCATAAAAAAATGCCGTCTGAACAGCGTTCAGACGGCATTTCGATGTGTACTGCCACGTCAAATCAGTGGTGGTGGCCGCAGCCGCATTCTTTTTTCATATCGATCACCATACGGCCGGTGATTTTGCCTTCGCGCATTTCTTGGAAAATGGCGGGTGCTTCATCCAAAGCACGCAGTTGGACTTTCGGCACAACCAAACCTTCCGCGCCGAATTGGAAGGCTTCTTCCAAATCTTTGCGCGTGCCGACCAAAGAGCCGACCACTTCGATGCCGTCCAAAACCAAACGTGGGATGGACAAATCCATCGATTCCGGCGGCAGTCCGACGGCAACCACACGTCCGCCAGCACGGACGCAATCCACGGCAGAGTTGAATGCGGCAGCAGATACGGCGGTTACGACCGCAGCGTGTGCGCCGCCGGTTTTTTCCTGAATCACTTTGGCAGCGTCTTCTTTGGCGGCGTTGACAATCAAATCCGCGCCGGTTTCTTTGGCAAACGCCAGTTTTTCATCGTTGATGTCGATGGCGACAACGTGCGCGCCGAATACTTTTTTCGCGTATTGGACACCCAAGTTGCCCAAACCGCCCGCGCCGTAGATGGCAATCCACTGTCCCGGACGCACGCCGGACACTTTCACGGCTTTGTAGCAGGTAACGCCGGCGCAAGTGATGCTGGACGCTTGGGCGGGGTCGAGACCGTCGGGGACTTTGACTGCATAATCCGCATTGACGATGCAGTGGGTCGCCATACCGCCGTCGGCGGTGTAGCCCGCGTTCAATACGGAACGGCACAGGGTTTCGCGGCCGGTATTGCAGTATTCGCAAGAGCCGCAGCTTTGGAACAGCCAGGCGATGCTGACGCGGTCGCCGACTTTCAGATTTTTCACACCGTCGGCAACTTCTTTAACCAAACCGATGCCCTCGTGTCCCAACACGCGGCCCGGTTTTTCGCCGTAGTCGCCTGCCGCAACGTGCAGGTCGGTGTGGCACACGCCGCAATATTCGACTTCGACCAATGCCTCGCCGTATTCCAACGGGCGAACCTCGCGTTCGACTACTTCCACGTCGCCCGCTACATTTTTATTCACAACAACTGCCTGCATTTTCATGATTGCGCTCCTTAGTTACGGTAAAAAAACCTGTAAACGGAATGTTGTCCGATATAAGGGTAAGCATACGCTTCCGCATCTTACAGGTCAAATTGTATGTTGTTGAAAAATATGGGTTATATGTTATACTATAACGGCTTGGAAAGGCGCGGCATCCGGGCGGTTGCCGGATAAGGGGCGGCAGGTTTTCAGTTTGAAAAAACCGGACGGGAAACCCGCAAAAATGCCGTCTGAACACAGCTTCAGACGGCATTTTTACGGGTTTGCGGGTTCGGCGGAGGATCAGTCGAAGTCCGGGCAGGACTGTCCGGTGCCGGCGGCGGAAAGCGTGCCGCCGTCGTTGAGCGTGACAATGCAGGTTTCGCCTTCGTTGGTCGCCGGATCGGGGACGGCCTGAAGGGTGAAGTGGTCGGGGTTGACTTTGCTTAAGGTAATTTTGAAATACTTGTTTTGTTTCAGTTTGGTTTGGTCGTAGTTGTCAAACGTCCCTTTTTGGCGGTAGTAACGCTCCAAGTTTTGCGCGTTCATCAGCAGGGTGGATTTGACTTCCGACAGGCGGATGCGGCGGGTGTAGGCTTTATAAGAAGGGTAGGCGATGAGCGTCAGGATGCTGAGGATGGCGACGGCAATCAGCAGCTCGAGCAGCGTGAAGCCTTTTTGAACGTTTTTCATAGCAATGTGTTTCCATTTGTTTGTCGGTCGACGGCATTATAACGCCGTATCGGAAATGGCGGAATATGTAAACGGATTGAAATTTTCGGGAAAGCAGATTGTATAAGCCATTTAAAACAAATGGTTATTTTTATTGTCGGCAGTTTGCCGCCTTGGATGGGGCAGGGATTTGCGGTAGAATCCGCTTCCGATTTATGGGATTGGCGCATACAGAGAATTGAAAATATGGCAAAAATGATGAAATGGGCGGCTGTTGCGGCGGTCGCGGCGGCAGCGGTTTGGGGCGGATGGTCTTATCTGAAGCCCGAACCGCAGGCTTCTTATATTACGGAAACGGTCAGGCGCGGCGACATCAGCCGGACGGTTTCTGCGACAGGGGAGATTTCGCCGTCCAACCTGGTATCGGTCGGCGCGCAGGCATCGGGGCAGATTAAGAAACTTTACGTCAAGCTCGGGCAACAGGTCAAAAAGGGCGATTTGATTGCGGAAATCAATTCGACCTCGCAGACCAACACGCTCAATACGGAAAAATCCAAATTGGAAACGTATCAGGCGAAGCTGGTGTCGGCACAGATTGTATTGGGCAGCGCGGAGAAGAAATACAAACGCCAGGCGGCGTTGTGGAAGGATGATGCGACCTCTAAAGAAGATTTGGAAAGCGCGCAGGATGCGCTTGCCGCTGCCAAAGCCAATGTTGCCGAGCTGAAGGCTTTAATCAGACAGAGCAAAATTTCCATCAATACCGCCGAGTCGGAATTAGGCTACACGCGCATTACCGCAACGATGGACGGCACGGTGGTGGCGATTCCCGTGGAAGAAGGGCAAACCGTGAACGCGGCGCAGTCCGCGCCGACGATTATTCAGCTTGCCAATTTGGATATGATGTTGAACAAAATGCAGATTGCCGAGGGCGATATTACCAAGGTGAAGGCGGGGCAGGATATTTCGTTTACGATTTTGTCCGAACCGGATACGCCGATTAAGGCGAAGCTCGACAGCGTCGACCCCGGGCTGACCACGATGTCGTCGGGCGGCTACAACAGCAGTACGGATACGGCTTCCAATGCGGTCTATTATTATGCCCGTTCGTTTGTGCCGAATCCGGACGGCAAACTCGCCACGGGGATGACGACGCAGAATACGGTTGAAATCGACGGCGTGAAAAATGTGCTGATTATTCCGTCGCTGACCGTGAAAAATCGCGGCGGCAAGGCGTTCGTACGCGTGTTGGGTATAGACGGCAAAGCAGTGGAGCGCGAAATCCGAACCGGTATGAAAGACAGTATGAATACCGAAGTAAAAAGCGGTTTGAAAGAGGGGGACAAAGTGGTCATCTCCGAAATGACCGCTGCCGAGCAACAGGAAAGCAGCGAACGCGTCATGGGCGGCCCGCCGCGCCGATAAACGAATATGCCGTCTGAACACGGAAACGGTTTCAGACGGCATTTGTTATTGATTTACGGAATATTATGAGCTTGATCGAATGTAAAAACATCAACCGCTATTTCGGCAGCGGCGAGAACCGCGTCCATATTTTGAAAGACATCAGCCTGTCGATAGAGAAAGGTGATTTTGTCGCCATCATCGGGCAGTCCGGTTCGGGCAAGTCCACGCTGATGAACATACTCGGCTGTTTGGATACCGCCGGTTCCGGTTCGTACCGAATCGACGGCATCGAAACTGCCAAAATGCAGCCTGACGAACTGGCGGCATTGCGCCGCGAACGCTTCGGTTTCATCTTCCAACGCTACAACCTCTTAAGCTCGCTGACCGCAAGGGATAACGTCGCGCTGCCGGCCGTGTATATGGGTATGGGCGGCAAAGAGCGTTCCGCGCGGGCGGAGAAGTTGTTGCAGGATTTGGGTTTGGCAAGTAAAGAGAGCAACAAGCCCGGCGAACTCTCGGGCGGACAGCAGCAGCGCGTCTCCATCGCCCGCGCCCTGATGAACGGCGGCGAAATCATCTTCGCCGACGAGCCGACCGGCGCACTCGATACCGCCAGCGGCAAAAACGTGATGGAAATCATCCGCAGGCTGCACGAAGCCGGGCATACCGTCATTATGGTCACACACGACCCCGGCATTGCCGCCAACGCCAACCGCGTCATCGAAATCCGGGACGGCGAAATCATTTCCGACACCTCGAAAAATCCCGAAATCCCCACAAGCAAGGTCGGGAGGATTCAGGAAAAAGCCTCGTGGTCGTTTTATTACGACCAGTTTGTCGAAGCCTTCAGAATGTCGGTGCAAGCAGTATTGGCGCACAAAATGCGTTCGCTTCTGACGATGCTGGGCATCATCATCGGTATCGCTTCGGTGGTTTCCGTCGTCGCATTGGGCAACGGTTCGCAGAAAAAAATCCTTGAAGACATCAGTTCGATGGGGACGAACACCATCAGCATCTTCCCCGGGCGCGGCTTCGGCGACAGGCGCAGCGGCAAAATCAAAACCCTGACCATAGACGACGCAAAAATCATCGCCAAACAAAGCTACGTTGCTTCCGCCACGCCCATGACTTCGAGCGGCGGCACGCTGACTTACCGCAATACCGACCTGACCGCTTCTTTGTACGGCGTGGGCGAACAATATTTCGACGTGCGCGGGCTGAAGCTGGAAACGGGGCGGCTGTTTGACGAAAACGATGTGAAAGAAGACGCGCAAGTCGTCGTCATCGACCAAAATGTCAAAGACAAACTCTTTGCGGATTCGGATCCGTTGGGTAAAACCATTTTGTTCAGGAAACGCCCCTTGACCGTCATCGGCGTGATGAAAAAAGACGAAAACGCTTTCGGCAATTCCGACGTGCTGATGCTTTGGTCGCCCTATACGACGGTGATGCACCAAATCACAGGCGAGAGCCACACCAACTCCATCACCGTCAAAATCAAAGACAATGCCAATACCCAGGTTGCCGAAAAAGGGCTGGCTGATCTGCTCAAAGCGCGGCACGGCACGGAAGACTTCTTTATGAACAACAGCGACAGCATCAGGCAGATGGTCGAAAGTACCACCGGCACGATGAAGCTGCTGATTTCCTCCATCGCCCTGATTTCATTGGTAGTCGGCGGCATCGGCGTGATGAACATTATGCTGGTGTCCGTTACCGAGCGCACCAAAGAAATCGGCATACGGATGGCAATCGGCGCGCGGCGCGGCAATATCTTGCAGCAGTTTTTGATTGAGGCGGTGTTAATCTGCGTCATCGGCGGTTTGGTCGGCGTAGGTTTGTCCGCCGCCGTCAGCCTCGTGTTCAATCATTTTGTAACCGACTTCCCGATGGACATTTCGGCGGCATCCGTTATCGGGGCGGTCGCCTGTTCGACCGGAATCGGCATCGCGTTCGGCTTTATGCCTGCCAATAAAGCAGCCAAACTCAATCCGATAGACGCATTGGCACAGGATTGAGGTTGGACAAAGATGCCGTCTGAAGCTGCCGCGACAGGCTTCAGACGGCATTTGAAAAAGGCTTGGAACACGGTTTCAAGCCTTTTGTTTTGCGGATGGATTATTGGTTTTTGCGGATGATTTCCTCCAGTTGGGGCATCGGGCTGTAGCCGCTTTGGCTGCGCCCGTTGGGGAAGACGAGGGTCGGCGTGCCGTTGAAGCCGAACTGTTCGCCCAAGGAAGTGGTTTCCGCGACGGGGTTGTCGCAGATGCTGCCGCCGGCCGGGAATTTGCCTTTACGCATCCATTCCGTCCACGCTTTGGCGCGGTCGGGCTGGCACCATAAGATTTGCGCCTTGCGGGCGGCATCGGGGTGCAGGCCGGCAATGGGCATCATAAAGCTGTAAACCGTTACGTCGGTCATTTTTTCAAACTCGTGTTCCAAGCGTCTGCAGAACGGGCAGTCTGGATCGGAGAAGACGGCGACTTTCAGTTTGCCGTTGCCGCGCACTTCTTTGATGGCTTTGTCCAAAGGCAGGGAGGCGAAGTCGATTTTGTTCAAATCTGCCATACGCTGTTCGGTGAGGTTTTTCCGGTTGTTGATGTCAATAAGTTCGCCGGAAAATAGATAATCGGCGTTTGCATCGGTGTAGATAATCTGCCTGCCGCTGACGACGACCTCGTAAATGCCTTTGACCGGTGTTTCGCTGACGCTCAACACTTTCAAATCTTGGGCGGAATAGATTTTTTCCAAACGCGCTTTCAAAGAGGCGGCAACGGATTTGCCGGCGGACTCGGCTTTGACGGCGGGTTCGGCGTTGGCATTGGAAACGGGCGTTTGCCCGCAAGCCAGCAGCGGGAGGACGGTAAAGGGGGTTAAGATTTTGATTAACTTGGTTTTCATATAAAGATGATTGCGCGTGTTGGAAAAGCGGCATTGTATCAAACCTCTGTTGCGCCTGCATTGCGCCGAGGCTCAATTTATCGTCTGAAAATAGCTTCCGGCTGTTAAAATACGCAAAAAATAATTTGATTGTTTGTATGATCTACCACCGCATCGCCGTAAACATATGGCTGGGCGGACTTTAGTGCGGTTTGAGGCCGTCTGAAAGATTTGCTGCGGGCAACTGAAAGATTTTATCGACATTTTGAGAGAAAAAATGAACCAACAAGAATACGCTGAATATCTGTTTAAGCTGCAGGGCGAAGAGCCACGGGCAGCAGAGAAATATAATGGCTGGGAAGATTATTTCTACGGTTTGTTTCAGGGGTTTATGCCCGACGGAGAAGGCGTGGCTGCGGTGTTTGAACCTTTGGAAAAGGGACAGGAATTGCTGGCGCGCATTATGCCTGTATATCAAAACACTGCCGAACACAACCAAGAGATCCTCGACGGCGGCTATATTCCCGGCTATTTCTGCCCGCCTGCGCAAGATGAGGCAGAAGTGAGACAGACGGGTGAGCATTTGTTGGAAGGGTTGCGCGAATTTGCCCGCTTTGTTGAAGACGAAGAGCTGATTGCAGCCTTGGCAGCGATTAAACAGATACGTTTTGGCGAGCCTGCGGAAGAGTTTGACGATACTCAAGACTTGTTTGGAGAAGCATTTGATGAATGGCGGATTAGTAATACAGATGACAACAGCCCCGAACAAGTGTTGGACGAAGCCTATTATTCTATAAATTGCGATTATTACCTGTCCGCCTATCTGCAATATCCGCTTTACCGCACCAAGCCCGACAGCGATTTTCTCCGTCCTTATTTCGATTTGTGGAAACAGGGTTACGGCTTTACTTTAGATAAAGACTGTTTGTATTTGTGCAAATAGCTTCCGTCTCTTCAGACGGTCTCAAACCATTTTTCCGACCACGCTATGATCTACCACCGTATTGCCGTAAACGTGCCGCTTTCAGACGGCCTTTTGACTTATTCCCATTCCGAGCCGCTGCCGCAGGGAATGCGGGTGCTTGTGCCTTTCCGCAATAAAACCGTGGTCGGGATAGTGTGGGAAACGGATATTGCGCCGGATATGGATATGGCGCGGATTTTGAGCGTTCAGACGGCCTTTTCGGACGAGCCGCTGCTGCCCGAAAGCTGGCGTGATTTGTTGGCGTTTACGTCGCGTTATTACCACTATCCGACCGGGCAGGCGGTGTTTGCCGCACTGCCGCAGGGTTTGAAGGAAACGCGCGCGGTGGAAATGCCGCAGCCGCCGTTGTTTTACGCTTTGAACGAAGCGGGTAGGGCGCAAACGCCGCCGCCGGCGCGGTTCAACAAAAAAGCGGCTTTGTGGGACGCGCTGCTTTCGGGCGGAATGACGATGGTAGCGTTGAAGCAGGTGAACGCGCAGGCGGCGAAATTGATTGAGAATTGGGCTGAACAAAGCTGGATTGAAACGACGGAAGCGGCGAAACCTGTATTGAGGTCGTACCACGGGCAGGCTTCGTACTCTGAATTTGTGTTGAATGCCGACCAACGGCAGGCTTCCGATGCCATTCAGACGGCATTGGGACGCTTTCAGCCGTTTCTCCTGTACGGCATCACCGGCAGCGGCAAGACCGAGGTGTATTTCGATGCGATGGCGAAAGTGTTGGCGCAGGGGCGGCAGGTGTTGTTTCTGTTGCCCGAAATCAACCTCACGCCGCAGCTTTTAAAACGGGTGGAAGACCGTTTTGCTGACGTACCGACCGCCGTGTTGCACAGCCAGATGGCGGCAGGCAGGCGCACGCAGGATTATCTGCGCGCTATGTTAGGGCAGGCGAAATTGGTCATCGGCACGCGGCTGGCGGTGTTCACGCCTTTGCCTGATGTTGGGCTGATTGTAGTCGATGAGGAACATGACGGCTCGTTCAAACAAGACAACGAATTGCGCTATCATGCCCGCGATTTGGCGGTGTGGCGGGCGAAGCAGAGCGGCTGCCCCGTCGTGTTGGGCAGTGCCACGCCCAGCTTGGAGAGCTGGCACAAGGCGCAAAGTGGCGCGTACCGCCTGCTGCAACTGACCGAGCGCGCCCATGCTTCAGCGCAACTGCCACAAGTGGAAATCCTCAACGTAGGCCGTCTGAAACTTGACAACGGCTTCTCGCCGCAAGCCTTGCAGCTTTTGAAACAGAATTTTGAAGCAGGCGGCATGTCGCTGGTGTACCTCAACCGGCGCGGCTTCGCGCCCGCGCTGTTTTGCGGCGACTGCGGCCATACCTTCGGCTGCCCGAACTGCTCCGCCAAAATGGTGCTGCACCAACGCGCCCGCCAACTGCGCTGCCACCACTGCGACCACCGCGAACCCATCCCGTTCAAATGCCCCGACTGCGGCAACCAAGACCTGACCGCCGTCGGCCACGGCACGCAGCGCGTCGAAGAAACCTTGCGAGCCTTTCTGCCCAAGGCCGCCGTCGTCCGCGTCGATAGGGACAGTACCGCACACAAAAATGACTGGGCGGATTTGTACCGCCGCATCGCCGACAACGAAATCGACATTCTGGTCGGCACGCAGATGCTTGCCAAAGGCCATGATTTTGCGCGGCTCAACCTCGTTATCGTGTTGAACGCCGACGGCAGCCTGTACAGCGCGGACTTTCGCGCACCGGAAAGGCTGTTCGCCGAGCTGATGCAGGTGTCCGGCAGGGCGGGGCGTGCCGACAAACCCGGCAAGGTGTTGATACAGACCCAACTGCCCGAACATCCCGTCTTCGCCGCCGTCAAAGCGCAAGACTATGCCGTGTTTTCCGAAAACGAATTGAACGAGCGGCAAATGTTCGCCATGCCGCCCTTCGGTTTTCAGACGGCCGTCCGAGCCGACGCGCCGCGCGTTGCCGATGCGATGGAATTTCTCAACGCCGCCAAAGAAACCATTGCTCCGCTTTTGCCCGAAAGTGTCTCCCAGTTTGGTGCAGCCCCCATGCTGATGGTACGCCTTGCCGAACGCGAACGTGCGCAAATCTTCCTCGAATCGGCATCCCGACAAGATTTGCATCGCGCCGTGAGTTTGTGGGTACAGGTGTTGCAGCAAAACCGCGACGGCAAAATCAGATGGTCGGTGGACGTTGATGTGCAAGAGGCTTGATTATCGGCAATACGATGCCGTCTGAAAACCGTTTCAGACGGCATTTTTATTCCGGATCGCCTGTAAACGCATTCGCCCGAAAAATCGGAACAAACGTGAAAAGATAAAGCACGAACACGGCGGCGGTCAGAATCGCGGGGACGGTGATGAAGAATATCGGGTTCACGTTCATTAAAACAGCGCGCGAAACGGCGGCGGCGAAAAGGATGGGGACGGCGATGCGGCAGAGTTTCGGGTAGTCGAGTTTGGTAAAGCCGCTGTGCCACAGTCCGGCGGTCAGCCACACCATCATCACGCCGCCCATCATGCCGCCGAGGGTAATCAGGTGCAGGGGCGCGGAGGCGGGCAGGTTTTGCAATTTCGCCGCGCCTGTCCATAAATAGCCTGCCGCGGCAAAGAGCTGGAGCAGGTAATAAGTGCGGACGTAGTGTTTGCGTAAGAGTTCGTGATGGTGAAGCTCACGCAGCTTGGCGAGCAGGATGAAGCCGACGGCGAGCGCGGTAAAACCGGCGGTTTGCGCGGGCAGCCAAAGTTCGGCGGCGGCGTGCAGCAGCAGGAAGGTGATGGCGATGTTTTTATAAACGGCGTTGGGGATGAATACGGGGTCTTTCAGACGGCATTCTTTGAGGGCTTCCGCGCCCAAAAGGACGCTGACGCGGACGGATACGAACATCACCGCCGCCATATTCAGATGCACTTGCGCGCGCAACAGGTTCAAATCGCCGCTGACGGCATATGCCGTCTGAAAAACAGTGAACGCGGCGAGCAGCATTAAGAGGGCGAAGTTGTCGGTGTTTCGGTCCAGCCAAATCAGCCGGGCGCAGAACAGCAGCAACACCAGCCAATAAGCGGCAACGAAAAATGCGGCAAGTTGCGGTAAGAACGGCAATAAAACAGCCGCAACAAGCAACAACACCGCCATCAAAGTAGCGGCAGGTTTCAGGTTGCCCGAAAAACCTGTCCAATCCAACAAAGCCGCAGTCAAAAAACCGCCGTATGCCGCCGGCAGCATGAGTTCTAAAAAGATTTGGCGGTGCAGGACGATGGCGCCGGGGCTGATGAAAAACACCGACGCGCCGAGTATGGCAAGCACTGCCGCGCCGACGAAAAACGGCCGCATAGGGTGGGTGAGAAAGGTGTTCATAATTTAATCCCGTTCGGGCATTGATGCCCAATGTTGGCAGCCCGGTCTGCAATTACACCAATGCACCAATCACATTGCGGAAATTTTCCAAAGCCGCTTCGATATTTTCAATGATTTCATCGGCTAAAATATCGGGGGCGGGCAGATTGTCCAAGTCGGTTAAAGAATGGTCTTTCAGCCAGAAAATATCCAAGCTGGTTTTTTCGCGCTGATTGATTTCATCGATACTAAATTTACGCCAGCGTCCGTCGGGATTGTTTTCGGCATGATAGGTTTCCACACGTTTTGAACGGTCCTCAGGGCAATAGCAGGAAATGAAATCCTGTAAATCTGCCAACTGCATCGGTTTTTTCTTCAGCGTGTGATGCACATTGGTGCGGTAGTCATACACCCAGACTTCTTGGGTAACGGCTTTTTCCTGTGCGGGGCGGTTATCAAAAAATAACACGTTTGCCTTAACACCATTCGCGTAGAAAATACCCGTCGGCAAACGTAAAATTGTATGCAAATCAGTAATTTGCAAAAGCTTCTTACGCACAGTTTCGCCTGCACCGCCTTCAAACAGCACATTATCGGGTACGACGACGGCCGCCCGTCCGTTGTTTTTGAGCATGGTGTAAATATGCTGCAAGAAGTTGACCTGTTTGTTGGAAGTGGTTGCCCAAAAGTCTTGGCGGTTATAGACAAAATCTTCGGTTTCGGCTTCGCCCTCGGCATTGGTAATGGTCATGGTGCTTTTTTTGCCGAATGGCGGATTGGCCAAAACCAAGTCCGCTTTGCGCGGGCTTGGTGCAACCAAGGAATCGTCGGAGCTGATCGGGCTATCGCCGTCCATTTCGCCGATGCCGTGTAAAAATAGGTTCATCAAACACAAACGGCGGGTATTGGCGACGATTTCATTGCCGAAAAACGTCCCGTTTTTTAACCGCGCTTTTTGCTCGGCATTTAAATCGGCATGTTTTTCCAAATAGCCGTATGCCGCCAATAAAAAGCCGCCGGTACCTGCCGCCGGGTCGGCAATCAGGGTATCCGGCTGCGGGCGGACGCATTCGACAATTGCTTGAATCAAAGCGCGCGGCGTAAAGTATTGCCCCGCGCCGGATTTGGTATCTTCGGCATTTTTTTCCAAAATACCTTCGTAAATATCGCCTTTCACATCCACGCCCAAGCGCGTCCATTTGGTTTCATCAATCATCGCCACCAAACGGGATAATTTGGCAGGGTCTTGGATTTTGTTTTGCGCCTTGGCAAAGATTTGCCCAAGCAAGCCTTTACGCATACTTAAATCGCGCAACAAAGCGAGATAATGGCTTTCCAATTCCGCGCCCGTGCGGTCGGTCAGGCTTTGCCAGTTGTATTCTTCTGGAATGCCGACATCGCGATTGTAGGGAGGCAGGCTGTATTCAAAAGCCATTTTCAAAAAAATCAGATACGTAATTTGTTCCAAATAGTCGCCGTAGCTCACGCCGTCATCGCGCAGCATATGGCAGAAACTCCAAACCTTTTGGACGATGGCATTTGATGTATGGTTTTGCGTTGTGGTCATATTCGTTTTCTCTTTAATTTATTTATCCAAAAGGCTGCCTGAAAAAGCCGCTTTTAAGACCGCCTGTTTGAGCAGCTCGGCTTGTTTGAGTTGTTTGGCAAGTTCGTCGGCAAGTTGGTCGCAGGCGGTGAGTTTGCTTTCTAAAATAGCAACGATTTCGGTTTGTTCGGCTAATGGAGGCAAACTAAAAGCCCAAGTAGATACAAAATCTTTTGGAACTCGCTTGTGTCCAACAGAACCCGTCATATTATGAATGCCTGCTTGTCTAAAGTCTGGTGTATTAACAAGAAAATATAAAAATTTTGAAAGTATTTGGTTACTAGATCTCAAGACCATAAATTCTGTTGAGCCTGTACCAATTCCATTAATTAAATCTTGAGCGACAGCACTTTTCCCATTTTCAAAACAAGGAGTAATTTTAGCTAATAACACATCGTTATTTCTAAATACAGTAAATCCTTTTTTTACGTCTGCCCATTTTTTAATTTCATATGTCAAATGTTCTGAAAGCGATGATGACATCAAGTGCATTGATGAAAAAGAAACATCAGTATCATCATCGATAGCCTTTTCTTTTTTAGGTGAGATTGTTACAACTTCACCAATAGTTATATTCTGCCAGTCGGTAAGCTGTTGGGCGTGGTGTTGTTCGCGGGCCGTCTGAATTTGGGGGAGCAGTTCGTTTTCAGACGGCAAGGTATCTGCGTGCTTGCTGCGCCATTCTTTGGTGAGTTCGCCGTTAAAGGCGTTTTTAAGCAGGGATTGGCGGTATTGTTGGATTTGCTGTGCTGCGGTTTTCAGACGACCTATGCCTTCGTCGATTTCGTCAAACAGGCTTTCGATTTTATTGACGATGGCTTGTTGGGTTTCTTTGCTGGTTGGGTAGATAATGGGGATTTTTTTAGCGTTTGATGCGGATAGCTCAAGAAAAGTTGTTCCACTTCCTAAGCTCTCAATAGTACTTTTTATTGATTTTAAATAATAATATGCGTACTCAGAAAGAATGTCGTCTGAAAGAATAAAGTTTTTGAAACCTTGATTTGTTGATAATTCACTTTGAGCAATAGCAACATATCCAATTAGCGCTCTACTGCTTAAAAGAACTGTTCCTGCTGGTAATAGTTTTGCTGAACAAGATTTATAACCATCAATACTTAAATCTCGCGCACCATTAGAAATAAATTTATCTGTATATTTGCTTAAATCAGCGGGAGTAATCCAACCTATTCCCTTTCCTTTCTCAGCAAAGTTTGTTTCTAATTTGGTGCTTGGGGTGCCGCCGCTTACTACTTGTGCAACGTCCTCAAAAGTTGTTTTCTTCCACCCTTTCGGCAATTGCTGTTCTGTGGTCATTGTTATGCTGTCCATTGTCGGTTAATCTCGTCTAATAGGGTGTTAAAGTCTTGGTCGTTGGCGGCAATTTCGCTCAATACATCACAGGCTTGTCCCAATCCACCGTGTTGGTTGAACGGGGTAAGTTCAAAGTCATTTTCTTCGATGGCAAAGGAAGTGATGATGTGGTCACGAATCATGGTCAGCCATTGCATTTGCTCTTCGGTCAGCGGTTTGTCGGCGCGGGCGTTGTGTTCAAACGTCCATGTTTGGAAGTTTTTACGCACGGTTTTGGTAAATGGGGTGATTTTGTCATCAATGCCAATCACGCGGCGAACAAGGCTGACTAAGGCGGTGAGTTCGCTTTCTGCCTGTTCGCTGACGTTATCCAAACGCGCGTACGCCTGCCAAATATGGGTAAATGCCAATTTCGGTTTGGCTTTTTTGATGGCGGCTGCCAGCTCTTTAATCATCGCAAGGCTCAAGGCTTGGCGTTGATAAGGCTGGTTATAGAAAATCTGCAAGGCGGTGATTTCGTCTTTGTTGCTGCGTATCCATTCGGCAAAATCTTGGGTCAGGGTTTCATCATTTTCTGCCCAGCCTGCGTGGATGACTTCATCAATCTCGGCGTCAATTTTCTGCTCGTTTTGTTTGCGGATGTCGTCCAACGTGGTGATGAGCTCCATGGAAAGCGGACGTGTGGCGGCTTTGACGCGCTGTTTTTGTATCTTTAAAACTGTTTCTTCAGACGGCGTCTCATCAATGGAAATGCCTTCTTGCTCGCAGGCTGCCCGATGGATTTCATCGGCATTGATGGCGTGAAATAAATCTTTGACCAGTTGCGGTAATGGAATGCCGCCTGTGATGGCAGTGATTTGCTTCTGTTGTTCGTCATCAAGTTGTTTGTTTAAACGGGCAAGGCGCGCCGCCAGTGAGCTGATGCTGTCGCTATCATATGCGCCGCCGAAAACGACGGCTTTTCCTAAATCGGAGAAGCTGACCGAACGCTTGGTGTCTAATTGTTGGCTTGCCGTTTTGAGCGATTTGGTAACGCCAATCGCATCGACAATCACATAATGGGTTTTGGCTGATGATGCGGAAGGGCTGACTTTTTGCAAGCCTTCTTTATCAAGCGTGCGTGTGCCGCGTCCTTTCATTTGCTCAAAATAGTTGCGGCTTTTGACATCGCGCATAAACAGCAGGCATTCGAGCGGGCGGACATCGGTTCCCGTGGCAATCATATCGACGGTAACGGCAATGCGCGGGTTGTAGCTGTTGCGGAAATTCGCCAAGACGGTTTTGGGTTCTTCGCCTTGTTCGATGATTTCGCCGTTCTCTCCCACAATATCGTCTTTGGCTTTGTAAGTGATTTTTTTGCAAAATTCGTTACCTTGCCCAAACTCTTCACGCACCATTTTGATGATGTCGTCGGCGTGGCTGTCGTTTTTGGCGAAAATCAAGGTTTTAGGCACTTCTTGACGATTTGGGAACATGATGGGCAAATGGTCGCGGAATGTCCGGATAATGGTGCGGATTTGGCTTGGATTGACAACATCTCTGTCGAGTTGCTTGGCGGTATAGTCTTCATCGCTATCTTGCTGCTGCCAGCGTTTGCGGCGTGTGGTGCGTTCGCGGTGTTCGACCAGCTCTTCGGCTTTGAATTTGCCGCCATCCAGGCTGATTTTGGTATTGATCAGATAGACTTCATTGCCTACGTTTACGCCATCGGCAACGGCTTGTTCGTGGCTGTATTCGCTGACGACGTTTTGATTGAAAAAGCCAAAAGTGCGGTTGTCCGGTGTGGCCGTTAATCCAATCAGATAGGCATCAAAATAATCCAACACTTGCCGCCACAGGTTGTAAATGGAGCGATGGCATTCATCGATAAAGATAAAATCGAAAAATTCCGGCGGTAGATCCGGTTGATAGGCAACGGGCAATGGTTCTTTTAAGCGGTTTTCCCATTCTTCCAATTCCATACTGTCATCCGGTATCGCTAGGTCTTCCCCTTTTAATAGCGAATACATGCGCTGAATGGTACAAATGCAGACTTCTACGCCGTTGGGAATGTGCGGCGATTTGATGATTTGAGCGTTGTAGAGTTCAGTAAATTTGCGGTTGTCGTCAGGTGGAGTGAAAACCAACATTTCCTGCTCGGCCTGTTCGCCCAAATTGACGGTATCTACTAAAAATAAAATGCGGCGTTTGCCTGTGTATTTGAGCAAACGATACATAATACTGATAGCGGTATAGGTTTTGCCTGCACCTGTGGCCATCTGAATCAAGGCGCACGGCAAATCTTTTGCCAAAGAGTCTTGCATATTTTCGATGGCGGTTAATTGGCAATCGCGCAAACCAAGTTCGGCCGCAGACAGATGGTTGGGATTGGGAGCAGGTATGGCTTTAAGTTTGGCGCGCAGGGTGTTTTTGCCTTCGCTTGCCCATTTTTGTAGCGTTTCCGGACGGTGAAAGTGGAATACTTCACGGGCACGAGGGGCGGGATCGTTGCGGTTGGTAAAGCGGGTAATGACACCTGTGCTTTCATATAAAAAAGCAATATCCGCTTGCGGGATATGCTTGAGTTCGCTATCGGCATAGCGTGCGCTTTGCTCTTCAACCATATTGAGCCTATGACCGAAGTTTTCTTCTTTGGCTTCGATAAGGGCAAGCGGCTCTCTATCGACAAATAAGACATAATCTGCCGGTCCGCTGTCGGTCGGATATTCGCGCACGGCTGCTCCGAGGCTTTTATTGGGATTAAACTCTTTGAACGATTGCACATCCCAGCCTGCTTCACGCAATTTCTTATCGATTAAATCACGCGCCCGCTGTTCGGGATTTTGGTTGTAGGAATATGCGTTATCCATCATTATCCGTTATCTGTCTGCTGTTGCGAAATGCCTGACAGTATATCAAACCGCTTGTAAGAATGTTGCAGTTCTGCCGGGCATAAATGACTGATTGGCAATGTTCTTGTTAAGTTCAAAAAATGACTATGCCGTCTTTCCCCGTCACTCATAATAATGAATCCCTTGAAACTCCCTTGCTACCACGGCTTCTTCAAAAGCCGAATCGCGTTCGGACAGCGGCGTGGGCAGGGTTATCACGTTTTGCACGTTCATGCCCTTAGTGGAGAGCAGCATAATTTCATGGCTCAGGCGTGCTGCTTCAAAGCGGTCATGTGTTACCAGCATACACGCCATAGTCTGCCGCTCGATTTTTTCCACCAGCATGGCAACCAAAATATCGCGTAAATCGCGGTCCAAACCGACAAACGGCTCGTCCAGCAAGGCAAGGTCGCAGCCGCACAGCAGCAGGCGCAGAAACGCCACCCGTTTCGCCATGCCGCCGGACAATTCGGTCGGATATTTGTTCAAGTCGCCCGCAGTCAGCCCGACTTTCGCCGCCAGTGCGATGATTTCGCCTTCATCGGGTTTGTCCATAAAAATCGCGATATTCTGCATCGCGGTCAGGTTTTCCGGCAGGCGGTTTTCCTGAAACAGAAAACCCGTTTTACGGAAAGTATTACGTATCGTGCCCGATTTTGGCGTTTCCAAGCCCGCAATCAACCGCAAAACCGTCGTTTTGCCGCAGCCGCTCGGCCCGAACAAGGCCTTCACTTCGCCGTGTTGCAGGTTCAAACTGAAATCGCGCACGATGGGGTCGCGGAGAATTTCAAAACGCACGTTTTCAAGACAGAGCATCATCTTCTCCACGGCATAAACAAAATTTCCAAAGGCTTGGTAATCAGGTATTCAAACAGCGACACAAACACGATAACCAACACTACATAAGCCATCACCGTCGAAGTCTCCAGCATCGCCCTCGCGTCCGCAATCCGCGCGCCCACGCCTTCGCTCGCGCCCAAGAGTTCCGCCATAATCACCACCTTTACCCCCATCGCCACCGCCACGCCGATGCTGGAGATCACATAGCCCGTCAGATGCGGGATATACAGATAACGGATTTTTTTCAGACGGCCTAATTTATAAGCGTCAAACAACTCCTCATGCTGCTTGTTCACGCTCGCCATCCCAACCGCCGCACTCGCAAACGTCAGCGGCGCAACCAACACAATGATGGTAAACAGCACGCTCGGATTGCCGAAACCGAACCAAAACAGAGCCATCACCACCCAAATAATCGGCGGCATCGCCAACAAAACCGTAATCACAGGCTTAAGCAACGCCATCGCCGTCTTAAAACTGCCCGCCACCAGCCCCGCCGCCAATCCCGCCACCAGCGCAACCGAAATCCCCACCACCGACCGCCATAGCGAAATCCCGATTTCGTTTTCCTGAAAATGTTTCAATAAATCCAATGACTTTTGAAACACCTCCACCGGCTCAGGCAGCATAAACTCACCGAACACGGCACTGCCCCACGCCCACAACGCCACCACCACCATCGCCACGCCCAGACCGGCAAAGCCGCTCCAAAGGTAGTCGATGATGTAAAACACCGCAGGCTGCGGTTTGCGGATTTTGTCGGTTTTAATCATGGTTTGGGTGTTGGTTGATGGGGATGATGGTTTGGGGATAAACTTAAAATATAGTATTTAGTGCTATAGACTACAGCCTGCTATTCATTAAATATTGCGATTAACAATACTATCAAGATAGAAATTTTCTTCTGGCTCATTTCCTAATGCTATATCCAAAAGTAATTTTAACTGCCATTGGGATGGTGTCATTACTTCATCAAAATCGATTGGATGATCACCGTAATCATCCACACTTAAAGGATATTCAAAATTGACAAACCACCATTTTTCTATTTTGCATAACAAATTTATCAAACAAACGAATTTATCTAAATCAATATTTTTATCTGAGTCAGTAATAAATGCAAAGGGCTTATGAGCTAATTCATTTCTATGTTGCCTTATCTCATCAAAATCATTAATATCGGCTTGTTCTATAGCTGACAATTCTTTCAGCCATAACAAAGAGGCATATATTTTACTTTTATTCTTTGATAAAACATCATTTCTATATCTTTTATCAATGATAAATTCCCCTTTTTCATTAAGTCCATTTATAAAAAATAATTCAGGAAGTTCGCTCACTCTCTCTTTGAACATCTCAAAAGCAGTCAAAAAAAGAGAAATTGAAATTAAATTATCTTTTAGTTTTTTAGATGATAAAAATTTTTCCCAATCTTTATTAATTTTATCCATAGAATTCAGCTCATATATAAAATTTATCTAATTCGAGCCCCAAACAGCAAGCGTAGGTTGGGTCATGATCCAACATTTCAGACAGTTCAACGGTTTTGTCGGATTTAACAGCTTAACCTACGGTTACCCACCCGCCGTCATTCCCGCGTAGGTGGGAATCCAGAGTTTTGACGTTGCTGCAATTTTAAAACATTCCTGCAATATCGAGGACTGGATTCCTGCCTACGCGGGAATGACGGCTTTTTGCGTACTGTTCTAACTATTATCTGATAGGTCGTCTGAAAAGGGTATATTGGATTCCCCAATACTACTTCTCCCTTTTCAGACGACCTCCCCTCCTTTTAAGCCAAGAAGAACCCGTTATCCGGCAGCTTGCCTCCCAAAAGTTTCGGGTTGAACTGCATCAGGATTTCGTAAAACTTCAAAATCTCGTCCTTCACTTCGCTGCCTTTGCTTACCGTCAGCCGCGCGCCGTCCAAGCCCATGACTAGGGCGGGTTCGGGGGCGGGGAGGTAGTTTTTGCCGATTTTCGCCGCGCTTTGGCGGTTGGTCAGTATCCAGTTGAGCGCGTTTTTCAAATCCTGATGGAAGAGTTCGAACTGCGCTTTGTGCGCGTGGAAATATTCTTCGTTGGCGATGATGCCTGCCATCGGAATCAGCGGTTTGGTGTCAAACGCCTGCCCCCATGCTTTCACTAAGTCAAAACCGCGTACGACGTTTACGCCCATGGTTTTGCCTTTAAGTAGGCTGGCGGTTGCCATCGGTTCGGGTAGGATGACGGCGTGGTAATCTCTACTTAGAAACAGTCCAACTGCTTCGGGCGGTGTGGCAGCGTAGGTAATGCTGACTTTGTGTGCGTCGATTTTCAGTTTTTTCAACAAGGCTTGCAGCACGATGTCGGGCATATCGTTTTTAAACGGCACGAGGATTTTTTTGCCGATCAAATCCTGCGGCGAGGCAATCGCGCTGCCTTTGCACATCAGCTGCGTGATGCCGTTGGTCAAAATATTCACCATGCCGACTTTTTGCCCTTGGTTGCGCAGATTTACGCCGACATTGCTCGGGCTCATCATGACTTTAAATTGTCCGCTTGCTACGCCTGCACGCAGTTGGTCGGGTGAACGCCAGATTTTCAGCGATACATCCGCCTGTTTCGCCAGCTTGCCTTGCAACGCCGCTACGGCGATGGTAACGCTGGGCATCGCCGGTGCGCCGTACACGGTAAATTGTTCTTTACCGGCTGCCAACAGCGAAGGCGAAACGCCTGCGGCTGCCAGTGCGGCGGTCATTTTTAAGAAATCGCGTCTTTTCAGTTCCATTTTTTATCTCCTAATTCTTAATAAGCCAATGCAGGCATTCTTTCAGACGGCCTGATTTTAAAAAGCCGCATGCAAACTCAACCAATATGTCCTGCCCGGTGCATACACGACACTGGGCGACAGGGCGAGGACGTGGTCGCCGCTGATGTGTTCGGCGTATTTTTTGTTGAACACGTTGTTCACGCCCAAGCGCAAGCCGTATTTGTCTTTGATGTTTACGCCTGCGTACACGTCGGCAACGGTAAAGCCTTTGGCGGCTTCGCGTTTGTCTATGCCCAGACCGCTTGCCGCGTCAAAATCGCCGCGCGTTTGTTTGGCAACAAAGCGTGTTGCGGCGCCGATATTGTAGCTGCCGTGGGTAAAGTAGTTTTTGTAGTCGGCTTGGACGGCGGCTTCAAACGGACGGATTTGATAGAGCGGCCTACCGTCGGTTTCGTTGTGTCCGTAGTTGTAGGCGACTTTGATGCCTGCCGCCCAATGCGGATTGAAGTTGTAACGCGCGTAGGCCTGCGCGGTAAACAATCGCGCGTCCACGTTGCGTGTGATGATGCCGCCGCCTTTGGAAGCTGTGCCGCTTTGTCCGTGGGCGCGGTCAAAAATAATCAGGTCTTTGACTTTGTCCGCCACAAGCGTGCCGCCTACGTTCCAGCCTGCGCCTGCCAACGAGTTCATGTAGCCGTTGTAGTAGTCGTTGCGGCTGTCGGCGGTAAGCTTGATGCGGTTGTGTTTTTCGGTTTTCAGCAGGGGATTGCCTGCGATGGCGGCGGCTGGGTTTTGGTTCATCAGCGCACCGTTCATGCGGTTTTGCACGATGGCGGCAAGCGAGTTGAAGCGTTCGGTGTTGTCGCCGATGCGTTCCAAATGTGCGAGGGAAACGCTGTATTTTTGCGTTTCAGACGGCGTGAAATCGTATTTGAGTTCGCCCGACAAAGCATGACGGCGCACTTTGCCGTTGAAGTCGTAGCCGTAATGGGTTTTCCAGATTTGTTGCGATGAAGCGAAGGCAAGGTTGCGGTTCATCGGATGGGCGGGCTGTGCCGTATTTTTGCGTACGTCCGCTTCGTTGATTTCGTAGCTTAAGCCCAAGCCCAGTTTGTGTCGGTCGTCAAACTTGTAAGACAAGGTATCGGCAATGCGCCAGCGGTCGATGTGCACATCGGCGAAACGGTAGCCGTTGAGGAAGTCGCGCATGGCGGTGTGGGCGTTGCGCTCGCCGTTTTGGCTGTCGTTGCGGTAGCTGACGGCGGCGTTGTTGTGGAATTTGCCGAAGTCCGCGTCGTGTTTGAGCGAGAAGTCGTACACTTTGCGGTCAAGCTCTACGAATACTTGCTGCTGCGTGTTGTTTGGACGCAGTGAGTAATTGTCGGCATGGCGTTTGAGTTTGATGACGCCTGCTTCTGCGCTGACCGTATTGCTCAAATCGGCATTGCCCCAACGCGCGTTGAGTTTGGCGATGTGGCGTTCGGTGTCCAATGCGTCGTTGACGAACTGCGGCTGGCGGTCGTTGTTGATGTCGTCGTGCAGATAAGTGAGGCGGTATTCTTGATTTTCAGACGGCACGAAACCGAGTACCAAAGCCTGATTGAAGCGGCTGTATTTCCAATCGGTATCGCGCCCGCCGCCGTCTTTATAGCCGTTTGCCTTGGTGTGATTGAGGTTGGCTACGCCGTATACCTTCGCCCCGCGTGCTTGCGCGGTAACGGAGTTGTAAAAGCTTTTGCCGTAAAAGCCGCTGTTTGCCTTCAGCGGACGGAAGGCTTGGTCTATGTTTTCAGTAACAAAGTAATGATCGCTGCGGTCGGTGCGGTCGAATTGGTTTTCGGGGAAATAGCCTTGTGCGACGGTCGGTGCAATCGGTTTGGGCGGGGAGAAGGTTTTGACGGATTGTATTTCTTCAGTATTTGCCAGTTGTTCTGCCCAAGATGGAGCAACGGAAAGAACGGTTAAGGCCCATAGGAGCGGATTCGGTTTCATTTTCCATCCTTTGATAATAATTATTATTTATTATCCTATTAAAAATATTTTAAGTAAACAAGAAAATGATATAAAAACGCCTAGAGCATGATACATCGGCTGAAACTTGATTTTTGGAGCGTTTCGGCAGATTGATTTGGAACTGTTGCCATACTATCGTTTTTGCAGCGGCTGATAAAAAAGGCTGTATTTTAATAATCCGTTGATTACAACTATTTGTCAGGGAAAAGAAAATTATTTTTTCGGTTGGGTAGAAACCTATCCTATTAAATACCTTGAAGCCGAGTATGCCTGTCGGCACTATATTAAAACACAGCCTAAAAAAGCGCGAACCAAACGGTTCGCGCTTTTTTCAGACGGCATCAATTATTTTTTGTCGTCTTTTACTTCGGTAAAGTCCGCATCGACCACGTCATCGTCTTTTTGGGATGATGCGTCCGCTTGTGGACCCTCGCTGGCTTGGGCTTCGGCTTGCGCTTGCGCGTAAACCATTTCGCCCAGTTTTTGGCTGGCTATGCCCAGCGCCTCGGCTTTGGCATCGATGGCGGCTTTGTCGTCGCCTTTAACTGCTTCTTCAGCTTCTTTCAGCGCGGCTTCGATTTTTTCTTTCTCGGCAGCGTCGAGTTTGTCGCCGTAGTCCGCCAAAGATTTTTTCACGGAGTGAATCAGGGCTTCGGCTTGGTTGCGGGAAGCGACCAATTCAGTCAGTTTTTTATCTTCCTCGGCATTGGCTTCGGCATCTTTCACCATGCGTTCGATTTCTTCTTCGCTCAAACCTGAAGAACCTTGGATGGTGATGTTGGCTGCTTTGCCAGTGCCTTTGTCTTTGGCGGAAACGTGCAGGATACCGTTGGCGTCAATATCAAAGGTAACTTCGATTTGCGGCATGCCGCGCGGTGCGGGTGCGATATCGCCCAAGTTGAACTGACCCAAAGATTTGTTGGCAGCCGCGCGTTCGCGTTCGCCTTGCAGTACATGGATGGTTACTGCGCTTTGGTTGTCTTCGGCGGTAGAGAACACTTGCGATGCTTTGGTCGGGATGGTGGTGTTCTTCTGAATCAGTTTGGTCATCACGCCGCCCATGGTTTCGATACCCAAAGACAGAGGAGTTACGTCCAGTAGCAATACGTCGCTGCGGCCGCCGCTCAATACTTCGCCTTGGATCGCTGCGCCTACGGCAACGGCTTCGTCAGGGTTCACGTCTTTGCGCGGTTCTTTGCCGAAGAAGTCTTTAACGGCTTCTTGTACTTTCGGCATACGGGACTGACCGCCGACCAAAATCACGTCATCGATGTCGCCGGTGCTCAAGCCGGCATCTTTCAATGCGGTGCGGCAAGGCTCGATAGAGCGGGCAATCAGGTCT
Organism: Neisseria sp. LACPHL-SPEC-2024-00856; assembly: GCF_047915665.1. Taxonomy (NCBI): domain Bacteria; kingdom Pseudomonadati; phylum Pseudomonadota; class Betaproteobacteria; order Neisseriales; family Neisseriaceae; genus Neisseria; species Neisseria sp. LACPHL-SPEC-2024-00856. Next base: position 144,985 of record NZ_JBLRPR010000002.1, on the reverse strand, counting down.
TCAACCAGGCTCTCGAATTTGGCGCGTGTAATTTTCATTGCCAAGTGTTTCGGGCCGGTTGCGTCCATGGTGATGTACGGCAGGTTGATTTCGGTTTGCTGGCCGCTGGACAATTCGATTTTGGCTTTTTCGGCAGCTTCTTTCAGACGTTGCAGAGCCATTACGTCTTGTTTCAAATCAATACCTTGTTCTTTTTTAAACTCGTCAATGATGTAGTCAATCAAGCGTTGGTCGAAGTCTTCGCCGCCCAAGAAAGTATCGCCGTTGGTAGCCAATACTTCAAATTGTTTGTCGCCGTCGAGGTTGGCGATTTCGATGATGGAAATATCGAAGGTACCGCCGCCCAAGTCATATACGGCTACTTTGCGGTCTTTGTTGTCGCCTTTATCCATACCGAATGCCAAAGCGGCTGCGGTCGGCTCGTTGATGATGCGTTTTACGTCCAAACCGGCGATACGGCCTGCGTCTTTGGTGGCTTGACGTTGGCTGTCGTTGAAGTAGGCAGGGACGGTAATCACGGCTTCGGTTACTTTTTCGCCCAAGTAAGCTTCGGCGGCTTCTTTCATTTTACGCAGGACTTCTGCGGAAATTTGAGGAGGAGACAGCTCTTTGCCTTGCGCTTTCACCCATGCGTCGCCGTTGTTGGCTTTGATGATTTCAAAAGGCATAGATTCGATGTCGCGTTGGACTTCTTTGTCTTCAAATTTGTGGCCGATCAGGCGTTTGGCGGCGTAAATGGTGTTTTTAGCGTTGGTTACGGCTTGGCGTTTGGCAGGCGCGCCGACGAGGATTTCGCCGCCGTCCAGATAAGCGATGACGGATGGTGTGGTGCGTGCGCCTTCAGCGTTTTCGATAACTTTGGTTTGACCGTTTTCGGAAATGGCCAAACAAGAGTTGGTTGTACCTAAGTCGATACCGATTACTTTTGCCATGTGGATACTCCTATTTGATTTTGCTTATTTTGAGAAATATGTTGGAACATTTTGTCCCGATGGGCTGTAAATAGGGCGGGCGGCGGGCTGTTTCAAGCTACAGCATGGTTATAATTATATAACTTTATGAATATATTGGTTTTATATTTGATTTAATACATTTGGCTCCAATGCATTCAAGCATAATATTTCAAATGGCAGGCAGGTTTATTCATAGACAATGCCGGCGAGCATTTCCTGTTCGTTCAAGTTGCCGTACTCTTTTTCCCAGTCGTGTGAAGACTCGATGATGTCGCATTCTTTGGAAAGGGAGACTTGTTCTGCATCCATATCTTTGGCGTTCAGTATGTTGAATTGTTCGCACAGGGATGCGGATAAAGTGATGTCGGGCTGTTTGGCTTCAGAACGGTTTTCTTGGAAGGCAAAGCAGAATGCGGTAAATGCCGCAGTATAGATAAGATATTTGCCGGTTTTCTTCATTTTTCTATCCTTTTTCTGTCAATTAAGGATTAAATCTATGGAAAATCTGAAAAATTATGTATTAAGTAAGAAAAATCATAATTTAAATTTAGTTTATCATAGTTGTTCCGTTTTTGGGATAGCTAAGGTAAAATATATTTCATGTTTACTTTAGATGATTGAATGAAGGGGAGCGGAAGGATATTTATGGAAACCTTTAAAGACAGACTGGTTTTTTTATGGAAAAGCGAAGCGAAGCAGGCAAAAATCGCATCCGATATTGAAATGACGATTGCGGGCTTCAGCAGGATATGGAATGAAGGCGGTTTGCCGAAGTCTGAAACATTAAAAAAAATCAAGCAGTTGAAGGGGTGTAGTATCGATTGGCTGCTGACCGGGGAAGGAGAGCCGTTTCCGGGCGCGAAGCCTGAAAAACCTGCCGCCTGCGATACTTTGGGCAATGAAGTCGATACGGACGAGTTTGTCTTCGTGCCGAGATATGATATTCGTGCGGCAGCGGGATACGGGCAGTTTGTCGATCACGAAGAGCCTGTATTTACAATGGCGTTCAGACGGCATTGGATCGAGAACTACGTTACCCGCGATGTGAAAAACCTGTCTGTGATTTCCGTTAAGGGCGATTCTATGGAGGGGGTTTTGAATGACGGCGATTCGATTTTGGTCAATCATGGGGAAAATACGCCGAGGGACGGTCTGTATGTGTTGCGGATTAATGAAAATCTGCTGGTCAAACGCCTGCAAATCGTCCCCGGCGGGATAATCAACGTTATTTCCGCCAACGAGGCTTACCCTGCTTTTGAAATTAATTTGAATCATCCTGCCGATGATGTGGAAATCATCGGGCGGGTCGAGTGGTTCGGCAGGGCGGTTTGAGTCCGGGGCTTGAAATCGGGAGCGGTCAAACTTATCTGTAAGGCAGTTTCTTTTCAGGGAACAAGCCCCCGCTTGCCTTTGCAAGGGGTTTGAGAGAGAATGCGTAAATATTATATTAAGGAATCACACCATGTCGGATGAAAGCCCTATTATTTTTACTGACAGCTGCTGTGCCAAAGTTGCCGATTTGATTGCCGAAGAAAACAATCCCGATTTGAAATTGCGGGTTTTTGTCAATGGCGGCGGCTGTTCGGGTTTCCAGTACGGATTTACTTTTGACGAAATCAAAAACGACGACGATTTTGAAATTGAGAAAAACGGTTTGGTCTTTTTGGTCGATCCGATGAGCTATCAATATCTGGTCGGTGCGGAAATCGACTATACGGAAAGTTTGCAGGGTTCGCAATTCGTCATCCGCAATCCGAATGCGGAAACAACCTGCGGTTGCGGATCGTCGTTTTCCGTATGACCGCTTGGTTTGTGTGATGCCGTCTGAACGTTCAGACGGCATTTTTACTTTTGGAAAATATATTATCGGGATGAATTCACATATAATCCGATTGTTTGAAGATGAATCGGGTTTCCCGAAAGGAACGGGCGGAACGGTATCAGGCGTATTTGTTCCCTTATGATTGAGATGAGTAAAGATTACCGAAATGATTTGTACGATGTATATGTTTCCTACCCGCCCCAAGTGGATCGCGGGCTTATCCGGGAGTGCCTCAGGGAGAATCTCGGCGAGGAAAAGGCGGAAGGATTGATCGAATCGCTCGATTCCAAACCGCAAGTGCTGGTTGAGGAAAAATGCACTTGGGCGAAACGGGAAGAGTTGCACGATTATTTCAGCTATTTGGGTTTGGATATTATTACCCGGAGATATATGGAGTTGGAAACGGTTGTGCCGCCGGAGGAAGGGGAGGGCGAAGGAGAAGGCGCGGATGGGGAAATGCCCGAATATCTTGAACTTCACGGCGGGCGGGAAGATGATATTTCCGCACCTTCGCAACCCGAACCGCCGTCCCGCAATATCAAACTGCTGGTTTTCGGGCTGCTGATTGCCTTTTTGGGCTATCTGCTCGGTAAGATTTTTTGATTGTCCGATAAATGCTGTATTCGGGATTTTATATATGAAATGGTTGAAACGTCTGACGGTCATTGTCGGGACTCTTTACCGCTATCGGCTGGCAGATCTGTGCGCTTCGCTGATGGGTAGCGGTTGGATATGCGCTCTGCTGAAAATGATGCCGCAGTCGTCCAAATTGAAAAACGAACCGCCTGCCGTCCGACTTCGCCTTGCCTTGGAAAGCCTGGGGCCGATTTTCATCAAATTCGGACAGGTATTGTCCACGCGCCCCGATTTGATTCCGCACGATTACGCCGTCGAACTGGCAAAGTTGCAAGACAAAGTGCCGCCTTTTGACGCGCGGCTTTCGCGTGAACAAATCGAAAAATCGCTGGGCCAGCCCATCGAAAAGCTGTATGCGGAATTTGAAACCGAGCCCGTCGCCAGCGCGTCCATCGCCCAAGTACACAAAGCCCGCCTGCATTCGGGCGAACAGGTCGCAGTGAAAGTCTTGCGCCCCAACCTTTTGCCCGTTATCGAACAGGATTTGTCGCTGATGCGCTTTGGTGCGGGCTGGGTGGAGCGTTTGTTTTCTGACGGCAAGCGTTTGAAGCCGCGCGAAGTGGTGGCCGAATTTGACAAATACCTGCACGATGAATTGGACTTGATGCGCGAAGCCGCCAATGCCAGCCAGCTCGGTCGCAATTTCCAAAACAGCAATATGCTGATTGTGCCGAAGGTGTTTTACGACTACTGCACCAGCGATGTGCTGACCATAGAATGGATGGACGGCACGCCGGTATCCGATATTGCCAAACTCAAAGCAGACGGCATTGATTTGCACAAACTTGCCGATTACGGCGTGGAAATCTTCTTCACGCAAGTATTCCGCGATGGCTTTTTCCATGCGGATATGCACCCCGGCAATATTTTGGTCGCCGCCGACAACCGCTACATCGCCCTCGATTTCGGCATCGTCGGCACGCTGACCGACTACGACAAACGCTATCTCGCCATCAACTTCCTCGCATTCTTCAACCGAGATTACCACCGCGTCGCCACCGCTCATATCGAATCGGGCTGGGTACCTGCCGACACGCGTGCGGAAGAATTGGAAGCCGCTGTCCGCGCCGTGTGCGAGCCTGTATTCAACAAACCGATTTCGCAGATTTCCTTCGGCTTGGTGCTGATGCGCCTGTTTGAAGTCAGCCGCCGCTTCAATGTCGAAATCCAACCGCAGTTGGTATTGCTGCAAAAAACGCTGCTCAACATCGAAGGCTTGGGACGGCAGCTTGATCCCGATTTGGACTTGTGGAAAACCGCCAAACCGTTTTTGGTGAAATGGATGAACGGGCAGGTCGGCCCCAAAGCCCTTTGGCGCAACCTCAAAAACGAAGCCCCCGACTGGGCGCAAATCATTCCTTCATTGCCGCGCAAAATCAATGCCTTGGTCGATGAGGCGCGCCGGCAGGAAATGCGTGATGCCTATATCCATTTGGTCAAAGTGCAGCAGCGGCAAAGCCTGTGGCTGGCTGTGATTGCGGTTGTTTTGCTGCTGATTTTGCTTTTGAAATAGGCTTTGTCCGAATCATCGCCCGACTCCGCCCATTTACAAGGAAACCGGTTATAGTGGATTAACAAAAACCAGTACGGCGTTGCCTCGCCTTAGCTCAAAGAGAACGATTCTCTAAGGTGCTGAAGCACCAAGTGAATCGGTTCCGTACTATCTGTACTGTCTGCGGCTTCGTCGCCTTGTCCTGATTTTTGTTAATCCACTATATTTCCGGTTGCGTGGGAATCGGGTGTATCGAATAAAAGGCATTTTGTCCGACTGGCAAGTGCCGGTATCGGCGGCATATCAAGGCGCAAGCTTGAAGCGGGCAATGCCGTCTGAAGCCCGTTTGGCGTTTCAGACGGCATTGGTGCGGATATTCAAATCATAAAGTCGATTTCGGCAAACTGGATATTTTGATCCATATCCGCCGACGGTGTTTTGGGTGCGCGTGCCACGGGTTTGGCGGGTACGCCGACAACCGTGACGGACGGCGGCACGTCTGAAACCACGACGCTGCCCGCGCCGATTTTGGCATTGCTGCCGATGCGGATATTGCCCAATATCGAGGCGTTTGCGCCGATCATCACGCCGTCGCCGATTTTGGGGTGGCGGTCGCCGCCTTCTTTGCCCGAACCGCCGAGCGTTACGCCGTGCAAAATCGAAATATTGTTGCCCAACACGGCGGTTTCGCCGGCAACAAAGCCTGTGGCGTGGTCGAGCATCAGCCCGTATCCGAAACGGGCGGCGGGATGGATGTCCACGCCGAATACTTCGGACATACGGTTTTGCAGGAAATACGCCAGCGTCTTGCGCCCGTCGAGATACAGCCGGTGGTTGATGCGGTGTGCCTGAATGGCGTGGAAGCCTTTAAAATATAAAAGCGGTAGCGAATATTCGCCGCAGGCGGGATCGCGTTCGTAAATGGCTTTTAAATCTGCTTCTACGCATTTGCTGATTTGATTGTCGCCGCACAATGCCTGCTGGCAGATTTCAAACAGGGCGCGCACGTCCATAATCGGGCTGCCGAGTTTGCTGGAAAGGTGGTAGGCAAGGACGGAGCCGAGGGAGTCGTGGCGCAACACGGTTTGGTGCAAAAAACTTGCCAGCATCGGCTCGGCGGCGGCCGCGGCCCCGGTTTCTTCGCGGATGGTGTGCCAGAGGTCGAAACCGGTTGTGTTCAAATGGTTTTTTTTCATAATGGATGCCGTCTGAAAAGCATAAGGTCGGCGGTATCTTACCGTTTATATGGTTTTTGCGGTAGGGTATTCGGCGGCGGATGTGAAATTTCCTGCCTTTGCTTGAAGTTTCTTGAAAATGTCCTTATCTTGCGCGGGTAATAACCGGATTTTGATTTCCAATTTGTTTTAAGGGATACGATATGAGCGAACAGACGCAGCAACAGCAAAACAGTGAAGAAGTGTTGGAAAATGTGGAAGCGGAAACTTCCGTCGAAGAGGCCGGAACAGCGGAAACAGTAGAAAATAATCCTGATGGACAGGAAACAACTGTTGCTCCGACTTATGAGGATTTGCAGGCGCGTGTTGCCGGGCTGGAAGCGCAGTTGAAAGACGAACAACTGCGTGCTTTGGCAAACGAGCAAAACCTGCGCCGCCGCCACCAGCAGGAAATTGCGGATACGCACAAGTTCGCCGGACAGAAGTTTGCCGTGGAAATGCTGCCGGTCAAGGATTATCTGGAAATGGCGCTTTTGGATCAGAGCGGCAATTTCGATGCGCTGAAAATGGGCGTGCAGATGACTTTGAACGAGTTGCAGAAAGCATTTGATGCTACGCAAATCAAGGAAATCAATCCTAAAGCGGGCGATAAGCTCGATCCGAATATCCATCAGGCGATGCAGGCGGTGGCAAGCGAACAGGAACCCAATACCGTGGTGGGCGTGATGAAGAAGGGTTATACGCTGTCCGACCGCGTGTTGCGCCCGGCTATGGTTACGGTGGCACAGAAGGAAGCCTGAAGGCGTCTGGGGAATAATCTGATTTATTTCCTGAAGCGCGTTTTGCGTATAAACCGATCGAAGTAAAGCGGCAATGCCGTCTGAACCCGCCTGTCGGGCTTCAGACGGCATTTTATAGTGGATTAACAAAAATCAGGACAAGGCGACGAAGCCGCAGACAGTACAGATAGTACGGCAAGGCGAGGCAACGCTGTACTGGTTTAAATTTAATCCACTATATTTCGGCATTAACGGTCAACCCGTATGCCGCCTGCCTGTTTTTCTTCATCCAGTTTCTTTTGCAGGGTGTCGCAAGGTGTGTCGCAGTCGCACATTTTTTTCATACCCAAGGCGGTAATGCCGCCGCAACTGCCTTTGATGCTGCGTTTGGAGAAAATATAGCCGACCGCCATACCGATGATGACGATCAGGAAGATGCCGAAGGTGAGGAGCAGGGTTTTCATAGTGTTTCCCAATCGGTGTGTGTTTAACGGAGCAGCTTGGCAAATTCGGAAGATATCGCGGTGCGGTAGCCGCCTTTATCCCTGACAATCAGGAAAACGGCGAGTTTTTCTTGTTCTGCCAGCTTTAAGGCTTCGGTTTCGCCTAAAACAAATAATCCTGTGGACAAGCCGTCCGCCGTCATCGCGCTGTCTGCGACCACGCTGATGGAGGCGAGGTTGTGGCTGATGGGGCGTTTGTTGTTCGGGTTGATGATATGGGAGAGGCGTTTGCCGTTTTTATCGACGTGGAAAATACGGTAATCGCCGGAAGTGGCAAGCGAACGGTTGTTCAGCGGGACGATAATCTGCGTATTGCCGCCTTGGACGATATTGGGCTGCTCGATACCGATGCGCCACGGTTCGCCGCGCGCGTTTTTGCCTTTGCCGTGCAACTCGCCGCCGATTTCGACCAGATAATTTTGAATGCCGTATTTTTCCAGTTCGCCCGCAACTTTATCGACACCGAAGCCTTTGGCAATCGAAGATAAATCCAAATAGGCCTTGGGGTGGGTTTTGCTCAAGGAAGCGTAATCTTTGCCTTGTTTCAAAATGATTTTGTCTATGCCCGTATAAGATGCCGCCTGTTTGATTTGTTCCGGCGACGGTTCACGGGTAACGGATTTGTCGGGGCCGAATCCCCAAAGGTTGACCAAGGGGCCGACAGTTACGTCCAGTGCGCCGTGTGTCAGGCGGTTCAGGCGGACGGCTTCGGCAGTAACGTATGCGAAGTCGCTTGAAATGCGGAGGGGCTTGCCGGCTGTGTGTTGGTTGAACCGGCTGATTTCGGAGTCGGGCTGATAGGTGGACATCTGCCGGTTGACTTCTTTAAGCGCGTCATCGATGCGCTTTTGTATTTCGGCAGGTGAGGGGAGTTTGTCCCGATTATTTGAAAGGTATTTGACGGTATAGGTCGTGCCCATCGTTTCGCCTTGCAGGGTAACGGTTTGCGCGGTTTGTTCCGAACAGGCGTTCAGGAAGATGAAACCCAGGGCAAATATCAAGGCGCGGATAAAGTTCGGCAGGCGTGTTTCAGACGGCATAGTGTTTGACGGTTTTGGCAAATGGCTTGAATTATATCGCAAAACGGCCGGTATGTTTCTATGCCGATGCCGTCTGAAGGGTGTTCGGACGGCATCGCCCGTCGTTTAGGTGGCGGTAATATAGTGGATTAAATTTAAATCAGGACAAGGCGACGAAGCTGCAGACAGTACAAATAGTACGGCAAGGCGAGGCAACGCCGTACTGGTTTAAATTTAATCCACTATAAAAAACAAACCGGTGTTTTACCAACCGGTTTGTCAGGGTTTAATGGTCAGCGCGTCCTGCGTTGCCATTTATTGTAGTAGTATTCGTAATCTTCATCACGACCGCCCGATTCAATCCAATCATCGTATTCGGGGCTGTTTTCAAAGCTGTCAGACATTATCCGTACCTCGCAAAATGGGTTTATCGATACTTTTTTAGTTATGGAATCAACCATAACTAAAAAGAAGTATACTTCTTTGCTTTTCCGCCAGAATATTTAACCGCACATCCGCCGCAGGGTAAAAATGGAAGTTCAACGATATTGATACTGGTATGGGCGGATGCCGTCTGAAGGGTGTTCGGACGGTATCGGATAAAAAAAGGAAGAAACCGAGGTTTCTTCCTTTTGTGTTTGAAGCCGAATATTTAACCGCCGAAATCGTCCAAGAGGATGTTTTCGTCTTCCACGCCTAAGTCTTTGAGCATTTTGATGACGGACTGGTTCATAATCGGAGGGCCGCACATATAAAATTCGCAGTCTTCCGGTGCTTCGTGATTTTTCAGGTGGTTTTCGTAAACCACGTTGTGAATGAAGCCTGTGTAGCCGTCCCAGTTGTCTTCAGGCAATGGGTCGGACAGGGCGACGTGCCACGTGAAGTTCGGGAATTCTGCTGCGAGTTGGTCGAAGTCTTCGACATAGAACATCTCGCGTTTGGAACGTGCGCCGTACCAGAAGGTGATTTTGCGTTTGGAGTTCAAACGTTTCAACTGGTCGAAAATGTGGGAACGCATCGGCGCCATACCCGCGCCGCCGCCGATAAATACCATTTCGGCATAGGTGTCTTTGGCGAAAAATTCGCCGAACGGGCCGGAGATGGTTACTTTGTCGCCGGGTTTGAGCGACCAGATGTAGGACGACATTTGTCCCGGAGGCGCATCAGGTACGCGTGGGGGCGGCGTGGCGATACGCACGTTCAGCATAATGATGCCTTTTTCTTCAGGGTATGAAGCCATAGAGTAGGCGCGCAAAATCGGCTCGTCCACTTTGGAAACGTATTGCCACAAATTGTATTTGTCCCAGTCTTCGTGATATTCCTTAGGAATGTCGAAGTCTTTGTAGGCGACAGTGTGCGGCGGGGCTTCGATTTGGATGTAGCCGCCGGCGCGGAAGGGGACTTCTTCGCCTTCGGGAATGGCAAGCTTGAGTTCTTTAATGAACGTGGCTTTGTTGTCGTTGGAAATGACGGTGCATTCCCATTTTTTCACGCCGAACACTTCTTCGGGTACTTCGATGTCCATGTCGGTTTTAACGTTGACTTGACAAGACAGACGGCAGCCTTCGCGCGCTTCGCGTTTGCTGATGTGGGACAACTCGGTTGGCAGAATGTCGCCGCCGCCGCTTTTCACGACAACGCGGCATTGTCCACATGAGCCGCCGCCACCGCAGGCGGAAGGAACAAAAATACCTTGGCTGGCAAGCGCGCCCAAGAGTTTGCCGCCGGCGGGCATCGTCAGTTCTTTTTCATCATTGACTTTGATGGTGATGTCGCCTTCGCTCACCAACTTGGATTTGGCAAACAGAATCATCAGTGCCAAAGCTAAGACGATGACGGTAAACATTACAATACCTAAAATAATCTCCATGCCGATTCCTTTCTTATAACTGGATGCCGGAGAACGACATAAACGCCATCGCCATCAGGCCAGCGGCGATAAAGGTAATGCCCAAGCCTTTGAGGCCTTTGGGAGCGTCCGAATATTTCATTTTTTCGGTAATGCCCGCCAAAGCGACAATCGCCAACATCCAGCCCAGGCCTGCGCCGAAGCCGTACACGACGGACTCGCCGAAGTTGTATTCGCGTTGCGCCATAAAGGATACGGCACCGAAAATCGCGCAGTTTACGGTAATCAGCGGCAGGTAGATACCCAATGCGTTGTAGAGGGCGGGGACGAATTTATCCAAGAACATTTCCAAAATCTGCACCAAAGCGGCAATCACGCCGATGAAGGTGATGAATTTCAAAAAGGTCAAATCCACGCCTTCGACAATCGCGCCGTCTTTGAGCAGCGAGTAAACCAATTGGTTGGCGGGGACGGACAGTCCGAGTACGAAAATCACCGCCACACCCAAACCGAATGCGGTGGATACTTTTTTGGATACCGCCAAAAACGTGCACATACCCAAAAAGAAGGATAGCGCCATATTTTCGATGAAGACGGATTTGATAAAGAGGCTCAAATAGTGTTCCATAGCTTATTCCTCCGCCTGTTCGGGTTTCCAGGTACGCAGTCCCCAAATCAAAAAGCCGATAATGAAGAACGCGCTGGGGGCGAGCAGGAACAGGCCGTTGGTCTGATACCAGCCGCCGTCCTGCACGGTTTGAAAGACGGTATAACCTAAAAGTTTGCCTGAGCCGATCAGTTCGCGTACGGTGGCGACGACAAGCAGCATCATCCCGTAGCCCGCGCCGTTGCCGATACCGTCGATCAGGCTTTCCAGCGGAGGTTCTTTCATCGCAAATGCTTCGGCACGGCCCATCACGATACAGTTGGTGATAATCAGACCGACGAATACGGAAAGTTGTTTGGACAGCTCATAAGCAAAGGCTTGGAGCAGTTGGTCGACCAGCGTAACCAGCGACGCGATAATCGCCATTTGCACGATGATGCGGATGCTGTTGGGGATGTAGTTGCGTACCAAAGAAATGAAAAAACTGGAAAAACCGGTTACCAAAGCTACGGAAATACCCATTACGATGGCCGTCTGAAGTTTGGTGGTAACCGCCAAAGCCGAACAAATACCCAAAACCTGCAAGGCAATCGGGTTGTTGTCGATAAAGGGTGAAAACATCAAGTGTTTCAAGCGTTTCATATCAGCCATTATTGTGCTCCTGCTGATTTCAATTTGTTCAGGTAGGGGATATAGCCGTTTTCGCCGAACCAGTAGGCGAACGAACCTTGCACGCCTTTGGAAGTCAGCGACGCGCCGGAGAGGGCATCTACGCCGTGTTCTTTGTCTGAACCCGCGCCTTTGCCGACGTGCAGGGCGAGTTTGCCTTGTCCGTCAAACAGTTTTTTGCCGACGAATTTTTGCTGCCACAAAGGATTGCCGATTTCGCCGCCCAAGCCCGGGGTTTCGCCTTGTTCGTAGTAGGTAATGCCGTTGATGGTGTTGCCGTCGGGTTGGATGGCGACAAAACCGTACATCACCGACCACAAACCGTTGCCGTGCATCGGCAGGATGATTTGCCCGATTTTGCCGTCTTCGCCTTTTACCAAGTAAACCTCAGTGTATTTGGCACGGCTTTTGATGCCTGCCAAATCGTCTTCAGGTTTGATTTGGATGCTTTGCGCGGGGTCTTTGCCGGCAACGCGCGCGCTGAAGTCTTTCGGCGCGTCTTTCACATATTCGCCGGTCGCCAAGTCCACGACACGTTGCTCGATACGTTCGGCAAAGGTTTTGCCGATGTCGGTGTTTTTATCCATCAAACCGGCTACGCTCAAGATATAGCCTTGTTTGTCTTGGAGTTTTTGTTTTTCTTGGATGGGTTTCAAGCCGACGACCGCACCGGCAACGATGACCGAGCAAATCAGGCTGACCGCCAACACCACAATCAGCGTGCCGCTGAAGCTGTCTTTATCGAATTTCTTAGCCATTGCTGCGCGCCTTTCTGCGTTTGATGTTCGCTTGTGCGACGAAATAGTCGAAAATCGGGGCAAACAGGTTGGCAAACAGAATCGCCAACATCATACCTTCGGGGTAAGCCGGATTGACCACACGGATTAACACGCACATCACGCCGATAAGCGCGCCGTACCACCATTTGCCGACATTGGTAAAGGAAGCGGAAACAGGGTCGGTCGCCATAAACAGCATACCGATGGCGAAGCCGCCGACGACCAAATGCCAGTACCAAGGCATAGCAAACATAGCGTTGGTGTCCGAACCGATGAAGTTGAACAGCGAAGACATCGCAATCATACCGATCATCACGCCGACAATAATGCGCCAAGAAGCGATGCGGGCAAACACGATAAACGCGCCGCCGATTAAGAGCGCCAAAGTGGAGACTTCGCCGATGGAGCCGGGCAGTTTGCCGATAAACGCGTCCATCCAAGTGATGGTTTGACCGGTTACGGCGTTTTTCAGGCCGTCTGCACCGTGTGCCGCCCATTGCGCCAGCGCGGTTGCGCCGGAATAGCCGTCAACCGCCGTCCAAACCGCATCACCGCTCAAGTTGGCAGGGTAGGCGAAGAACAGGAAGGCACGGCCTGCCAGCGCAGGGTTCATAAAGTTTTTACCCGTACCGCCGAATACTTCTTTCGCAACCACAACGCCGAAAGAAATACCCAAAGCCGCCTGCCACAGCGGCAGCGTGGGCGGAACGATTAAGGCAAACAGAATCGAAGTAACGAAGAAACCTTCGTTGATTTCGTGTTTGCGCACGGTGGCGAACAAGACTTCCCAAAAACCGCCGACGATAAATACGGTCGCGTAAATCGGCAGGAAATAAATCGCGCCGAACAGCATTTTGCCCAACACGCCCGCTTCAGACGACATATTGATGCCCAAAGCGTCGGCAAGGGCGTAATGCCAGTCGTTGGCGATGCTTTGTTGCAGCAAATCAGGCGTCAGCGCACCGAATGCCTGCGCGCCGACGTTGTACATGCCGTAAAACATGGCGGGGAACAAAGCCAGCCACACCAAAATCATCATGCGCTTGGAGTCGAGCGCGTCGCGGACGTGTGCCGCTTTGCGCGTTACCGCGCCGGATGTGTAGAAAATCGTCGCCGCAGCTTCATAGAGGGCATACCATTTTTCATGTTTGCCGCCCGGCAGGAAGTGCGGTTCGATTTTTTCCAGAAAATGTTTCAAGCCCATAATCAGCCTTCCTTCTCAATGGTTTCCAGCACCTTGCGCAACAGCGGGCCGTATTCGTATTTACCCGGGCAGACGAAGCTGCACAAAGCGAGGTCTTCTTCGTCCAATTCCAAGCAACCCAAAGCCTGCGCGCTGTCGGTATCGCCGACGATTAAATCGCGCAAAAGCAAGGTAGGCAGGATGTCCAACGGCATTACGCGCTCGTAAGTACCAATCGGCACCATGGCGCGGTCGCCACCGTTGACGGCTGTCGTGAACTTGAAGAGTTTGTTTTTCAGGAAATGACCGAGGGTCGTACGCGTAATCGAGTATTTGTCCGGCTGCGGCGCAACCCAGCCGAACAGCTCTTTGCTGCGACCTTCTTCGATAACGGAAATCTGATTGTGGTAGCGTCCCAAATAATCATGCGCGCCTTGTGCAATCGCGCCGTTCAATACCGAACCGGAAATCACGCGGTTGTCCGCGTCAACCAATTCGCCGGCGGTAAGTTGAGACACCTTCGCGCCCAAAACGGTACGCAAGAGGCGCGGTTTGTTGACTTGCGGACCGCCCAAGGCAACCACGCGCTCGGTATTCAGACGACCTGTTACGAACAAACGTCCGATGGCAGTCACGTCTTGATAATTGATGGTCCAAACGGTTTTATTCGCACCGACAGGCTCGATGAAATGAATGTGCGTACCGCTCAAACCCGCGGGATGAGGACCGCCGAATTCGTGTGTTTCAATGTTGGCGGCGTTTTCAGACGGCACGTCCGCACCAGCTGCCTTACAAACATGGATTTTGCGTTCGGTCAGACGGCTCAACACCAGCAAACCTCGTCTGAAATCCTCAGCGGCTTCTTTGATGACGACCACAGGGTCTGCCGCCAGCGGATTGGTATCCATCGCATTGACGAAAATGGCGAACGGCTCGGCATCGACGGCAGGGATTTTGCTGAACGGACGGGTACGCAGCGCAGTCCACAAACCGGATTGAATCAGATTGCGGCGCACTTCTTCGCTGCTCAATTTTGCCAGTGCTTCAGGTGCGTAGCGTTCAAACTCGATTTCGTCGTTGCCTTCTACGGCAATCACGACTGACTGAAGTACGCGCTTTTCACCACGATGGATGGCGGCGATTTTGCCTGAAGCCGGAGCAGTAAATACTACGCCCGGATTCTTTTTGTCTTCAAACAGCACTTGGCCTTTTTTGACGGCTTCGCCTTCCTTGATTTTCATCGAGGGGCGCATGCCGGCATATTCTTCGCCAAGCAACGCGACTTCGGTAATGGCCGGGCCGTCATAAATGACTTGCTCCGGTCTGCCCGCGATGGGCAGGTTTAGGCCTTTTTTGATTTTAATCATAGATTTGCATTACTTGTGATGGTTAAGGTAAAAACGGCGTGTTTTGATACGGTGTCGCGAGGCATCAAAAGCATTGAATAAATTAATGTAGCAAAGTGTTAGATTTTATCAGGAATTGTACCTGTTTGTCAGATTCGCCGCTTTTTTCCTTGCGGAAGCCGTTTTTAATTGTCGGAAGGGGAAAATATCGATTTGATTATGCTGAAATTTAAAATGCCGTCTGAATGTTCAGACGGCATAGCGTTTACAGCAGTTTGAAAACGAAAAAGATAAGGGTATGTACGATGAAGACGGGTATCAGGAAGGCGACCGACCACATCATATAGCCGAAGAAAGTCGGCATTGGTACGCCGCGCTGTTCGGCAATGGCTTTGACCATGAAGTTCGGCGCGTTGCCGATATAGGTCAGTGCACCCATAAATACCGAACCCATAGAAACCGCCAGCAGGGTATGGAACAGGGGCCCCGTCATCAAGGCTTGGGCATCGCCGCCCGCCATATTGAAAAACACGAGATAAGTGGGCGCGTTATCCAAGAATGCCGACAATATGCCGCTCATCCAAAAATACATCGTATTAATCGGATGACCTGCCGTATCGTGAACCAGCGATACCACCCCACCCAGCGCGCCTGCCTCGCCTGCTTTCAGAATGCTCAGGACGGGGAAGATGGTGATGAAGATGCCGAGGAAGAGTTTACCCACTTCGGCGATGGGTTCAAAGTTGAATTCGTTGCCTGCGCGGACTTGTTTGGGCGTGATTGCCATAGATACGGCGGTCAATGCAATCAGGATGACATCGCGGACGAGGTTTTGCAGGGCGTAACGGCTGCCGAGGATTTCAAATCCCGGGTGTTCGGGTTTCCAAAGGCCGGACATTAGAACCGCGCTAACCACGCCCGCCAGCAGGAGGAAGTTCCATTTGCCGAAGATGGCGATTTTTTCGGGTTTTTCCTGTTGCGCCGGAGTATCTTGTGCAATGCTTTCCTGTTTGAAGAAACGGTTGTCGATGAAATAGAAGGCGGTCAACAGGACGGCGGTGCTGATCAGGACAGGGGCAAGCATATGTTTGACCGTCCACATAAAATCTACGCCCTTAAGAAAGCCGAGGAAGAGCGGGGGGTCGCCCAAAGGGGTCAGACCGCCGCCGATGTTTGCAACCAAGAAAATGAAGAAGATGACGATGTGTACGCGGTGGGCACGGGTTTGATTGGCTTTCAGCAAAGGGCGGATCATCAGCATTGCCGCGCCGGTCGTACCCATAATTGAAGCCAGTGCCGTGCCGACGGCAAGCAGGGCGGTGTTGAGTTTGGGTGTGCCGTTCAAGTCGCCCCAAACCAAAATGCCGCCTGAAATGGTGTACAGGGCAAGCAGCAGCAGGATGAAGGGGATGTATTCTTCAACGAGTGCGTGTGCGACGGTATGGATACCGGTGGACGCGCCAAAAACCAAACTGAATGGGATGAGGAAGAGCAATGTCCAAAAGGCGGTAATTTTGCCGTAATGGTGATGCCAGGTATGCGAAAAAAACAAGGGACCCAATGCGATAGACAGCAAAATCAGGACAAAGGGCAAGCCCCACAGCAGGTTTAGGTTTGCGCCGTCCAAATCTGCGGCGTAAACCGATGCAGGGAAAAGCATTAGTGAAAACAGGGGTAGGTGGCGCATCGTGTTTCCTCGATTCAAGCACTGCCTTGCGCGGCGCGCGGGAGTGATACAGGCTTCGTGCCGCCCGGACATAGGCGGACTGTGCTGCCTGTTTGTTTTTGAAAAAAGTTTTCCGATTGATTGTAAAGTAAATAATCAGGATAAACCAGTTTCCCAAACCGGAAGGCGGCGGGAAGGCGGATTGCCGTGCTTGGGAATATATGTTCTTTTTGATAAATAATTTTATTTAAAACAAATAAATATATGTCTCTAATAAATAATCTATCGAAAACGAAAAATGAATTTATTTTAACATATATTTGCAATGAAGCAGATTTGCCCCGTCCGTTTGTTTGCCCTTATCCCTTTCAGACGGCATTCAAGATTCGGGTCTGCGCCACATCCATATGGCGACAAGGGAACAAAAAACCGATGAAACCGCCCCGACCCACCAACGTTGGGGAAACTGCCAAAATATCATCAGGCAGGATGCGGTCATCATACTGATGGCGAAAATCTTGGCTTTGCGCGGCACTGCGCCGTTTTGTTCCCAGTTATGAACCATCGGGCCGAAATAGCGGTGCCGGTGCAGCCAGCGGTGAAAGCGCGGGGATGCCTTTGCCCAGCAGGCGGCGGAGAGCAGTACGAACGGTGTGGTCGGCAACAGGGGTAGGAAAATACCGGCAATCCCCAAGAGGAGGGAGATGCCGCCGCAAATAATCAATAGATAACGTATCATTTTCCAATCCGGTCTTTATCGGAGACAAACAGGTATTGTAAGAATCCAGCCCGTTCCTATCCGCCGTGCCGGTAGGGAAAATGGGTAGGAAGGCCTTATTCCTACAACAGATGGTTGAGTGGTAGGGATGTGGTATGTTTGATTTCTTTTAAAACGAAACTTGATTGGGCATCCTGTACGCCGTGGTGGGATAAAAGCGTGTCAAGAACGAAATGGGAGAACGCGCTCATGTCGGTAAAAAATGCCTGAAGCAGGTAGTCGGTCTCTCCGGTCAGTGCGAAACAGCTTAAAACTTCAGGCCATTTTTGAACAGAGGCTGAGAAATCCTCCCGTGCGTCTTTTGCTTTGCTGATGGAAACGCGGATAAATGCCTGAAGCCCCAGGTTGACGGATTCCGGAGACAGCAGCGCGGCATATTGGCGGACGATGCCGGCATCTTCCAACTGCTTCAGACGGCGCAGGCACGGAGAAGGCGAAAGTGCGACACGTTCGGACAGTTCGACATTGGTCAGCCTGCCGTTTTCCTGGAGAACCTGTAAGATTTTAATATCTGTCTTGTCTAAAGTGATTTGTGTCATAAATTTGTGTTCCGCTGATGGAATTCGGGCAGGTTGCGATAATCCGTATATATAGGCTTGGGGCATATTAACATATAAAAAGTTGTGTAGTCATCAGAGTTGGTTTTCATTTTTAGGTAGTCGATTTAAAACTCGTGGAGCAGGCCTGTATATGTTCAAGACGGCTTGCCCAAACTGCCTTTTCAAGCCATAATCGCGCCATGTGCAGGAGAGAGCTACATTAGGTTACGCGTAGCCGCCGAAGGCGCAGATGCCCTTAAATCGCTCAGGCAACAGGGACTGCACATTGAAATAAAACATCTGGAGAGCGGTGCGCTCGCACCCACCGAAGGGGAGAAGGTCGTCTGAACCACCATTCAGACAACCGCGCAAAGCAGTGAGCAGACTGGTTTGCCATCATGCGGATACGGCCGAAAATCTCAGGTTCAAGGACAGATAGGGTCTTCCGCGCATCTTGCGCGGGCGGCATCTGAACAATAAATCCGGAGAAGCTGAGAATGACTGCCCTGAAAACCACCCCATTTCATCAAGCCCATCAAGATGCAGGCGCGAAGCTGGTAGATTTTGCCGGCTGGGAGCTGCCCATCCATTATGGTTCGCAAATCGCCGAACACGAAGCCGTGCGCACCGACGCCGGTATGTTCGACGTATCCCATATGCTCGTTACCGACGTAGCAGGCGCAAATGCCAAAGCCTTTTTCCGCAAATTGATTGCCAACGATGTCGCCAAGCTCGCTTTTATCGGCAAAGCCCTTTATTCCGCTTTGCTCAACGACAACGGCGGCGTGATTGACGACTTGATCGTTTACCTCACCAACGAAGCCGAAACCCAATACCGCATCGTGTCCAACGGCGCGACTCGCGAAAAAGATACGGCACAATTCCACAAAATCGGACAAGAATTCGGCGTTGCCTTCAATCCGCGCTACGACCTCGGCATGCTCGCCGTACAAGGTCCGAAAGCCATCGAAAAACTCCTGACCGTCAAACCTGAATGGGCGGATGTGATTCACGGCCTCAAAC
The DNA here is from genome assembly GCF_047915665.1 of Neisseria sp. LACPHL-SPEC-2024-00856. Classification (NCBI taxonomy): domain Bacteria; kingdom Pseudomonadati; phylum Pseudomonadota; class Betaproteobacteria; order Neisseriales; family Neisseriaceae; genus Neisseria; species Neisseria sp. LACPHL-SPEC-2024-00856. The sequence continues at coordinate 126,167 of NZ_JBLRPR010000002.1, read as the reverse complement.
CGTTCCAAGGTGCAGACTTGGGCAACGACTGGTTTGTCGCCCGCACCGGCTACACCGGCGAAGACGGCGTCGAAGTGATTCTGCCGGGCACCGAAGCCGTCGCATTCTTCAAAGCCCTGCAAGCAGCAGGCGTACAGCCTTGCGGCCTCGGCGCACGCGACACCCTGCGCATGGAAGCCGGTATGAACCTCTACGGCAACGATATGGACGACAACACCAGCCCGCTCGAAGCAGGCATGGGTTGGACCGTTGATTTGAAAGACGAAAGTCGCGATTTCGTCGGCAAAGCCGCCTTGCTGGCATTGAAAGAAAAAGGCGTTGCCGTGAAACAGGTCGGCTTGTTGCTCGAAAAAGGCGGCATCCTGCGCGCGCATATGGAAGTGTTGACCGACAAAGGCAAAGGCGAAACCACCAGCGGCGTATTCTCGCCAAGCCTGAAACAATCCATCGCCATCGCACGCGTACCGAAAGACTTTGACGGCGATACCGCTAAAGTGCTGATGCGCGGCAAAGAAGTGGACGTACGCGTACTGAAGCTGCCGTTTGTCCGCAACGGTCAAAAACAGTTTGATTAATATCGGTTCTGACGGCCTTTATTTGTTAAGGGCCGTCTGAAAGCAGGTTTTAATTGTCGTCCGATACGGACGTTTGTAGAAAGTATTGAACAAGGCATCTGTGGATATTGATTCATGAAGATGCCGTCTGAAAATAACCCCCTATCAATGGAGTATCAAACCATGAGCAACATCCCAGCAGAACTGAAATACGTTGCCAGCCACGAATGGCTGCGCCTTGAAGAAGACGGTACCATCACCGTCGGCATTACCCATCACGCGCAAGAGCTGTTGGGCGACATCGTGTTTGTCGAGCTGCCAGAAGTCGGCGCAAACCTGGCTGCCGAAGAGCAAGCCGGTGTGGTCGAGTCTGTGAAAGCAGCGTCCGACGTGTACGCGCCGATTGCGGGCGAAGTCGTTGCCGTCAACGATGACTTGCCCGGCGCACCTGAAACTGCCAACAGCGATCCTTACGGCGCAGGCTGGTTCTTCAAAATCAAACCTGCCAATCCTGCCGACTACGACGGTCTTTTGACTGCCGAACAATACGCGGGCGAAGTGGACTAAATCCCTATCCTGATAATAGGATGCCTGATTTAAGGAACTGCACCTTCAGACGGCATTTCTGCGGTCGGAGGTGCAGTTTTTTGTCCGTGTTTTAAGGAAGCAGTTAGGCTATAATAACGGTCTATATCCATCTTCACCGATTTTTTCATGCAACTTACCGCTGTCGGACTCAATCATCAAACCGCACCTTTAAGCATACGGGAAAAGCTGGCGTTTGCCGCTGCCTGCCTGCCCGAAGCCGTCCGCAATCTTGCCCGAAGCAATGCGGCAACGGAGGCGGTAATCCTTTCTACCTGCAACCGCACCGAGCTTTACTGCGTCGGTGATTCGGAAGAAATTATCCGATGGCTTGCCGATTACCACAGTTTGCCGATTGAAGAAATCCGTCCGTATCTGTACACGCTGGATATGCAGGAGACTGTGCGCCATGCTTTCCGCGTCGCCTGCGGGCTGGATTCGATGGTGTTGGGCGAGCCGCAGATTTTAGGACAGATTAAGGATGCGGTCAGGGTTGCTCAAGAGCAGGAAAGTATGGGTAAGAAACTCAATGCCCTGTTCCAAAAAACCTTTTCTGTTGCTAAAGAGGTCCGTACCGATACTGCCGTCGGCGAAAACTCGGTTTCCATGGCTTCCGCTTCCGTCAAATTGGCGGAACAGATTTTTCCCGACATCGGCGATTTGAATGTCTTGTTTATCGGCGCAGGCGAAATGATTGAGCTGGTTGCTACTTATTTTGCTGCTAAAAACCCCAGATTGATGACGGTTGCCAACCGGACGCTGGCGCGCGCACAGGAGTTGTGCGACAAGCTCGGTGTTAACGCCGAACCGTGTCTGCTATCCGATCTGCCTGCCATTCTGCACGATTACGACGTGGTGGTTTCTTCGACGGCGAGCCAGCTTCCCATTGTCGGCAAAGGTATGGTGGAGCGAGCATTGAAACAAAGGCAGAGTATGCCGTTGTTCATGCTTGATTTGGCAGTGCCGCGCGACATTGAGGCGGAAGTCGGCGATTTGAATGATGCCTATCTTTATACTGTGGACGATATGGTCAATATCGTCCAAAGCGGCAAGGAGGCAAGGCAGAAGGCCGCCGCCGCCGCCGAAACGCTGGTGTCTGAGAAGGTTGCCGAATTTGTCAGGCAGCAGCAGGGCAGGCAGAGTGTCCCGTTAATCAGGGCATTGAGGGATGAGGGAGAGAAAGCGCGCAAACAGGTCTTGGAAAATGCGATGAAACAGCTTGCCAAAGGCGCAACGGCAGAAGAGGTTTTGGAACGGCTGTCCGTCCAACTGACCAACAAGCTGCTGCATTCGCCGACCCAAACCTTGAATAAGGCGGGGGAAGAAGATAAGGATTTGGTTCATGCCGTCGCGCAGATTTATCATTTGGACAAATAACGGTGCGCCGGAAAAGGATGCCGTCTGAAGGGGTTTCAGACGGCATATTTTTGTGCTGTCTGACAACATCGTGAAATCCCACATTATATCGATGTAATTACAAAGTATTATCCCGTATGCGGATTGGTTTTAAGATTTGTAAATTTGATTTGCATCAAAAAATCGCCGATAGATGATTCATATAATATCAATATTAAAGAGTATCGGTATATCGGGGATAGCTATGTCCTGTTTTTCAATCCGGCGTATGTCTGCGTTTCGGGCGCGGATAACGGCGTTTTTTGTCGCCTTTGTCTTTTTGACGGTGGCACTGCCCGCTTATGCGGAGCGTCTGCCTGATTTTCTGGCGAAAATACAGCCTTCGGAAATCTTTCCGGGGGCGGACCGTTACGGCAAACCGGAAGGTAAGCCCATGGTCGCCCGCGTTTACAAAGGCGATGAGCAGCTCGGTCTAGTCTATATTACAACCGATGTGGTTAATACGCGCGGTTATTCGAGTAAGCCGATTGATACGCTGATGGCGTTGGCAAACGACGGCACGATAGCCGGAGCGAAACTGGTCGATCATCACGAACCGATTATGCTGATCGGTATCCCGCAGTCGCGTGTCGATAAATTCATCGACAAATATATCGGTCTGAACTTTATTAAAAATCCGCCGACTCCGGGCGTGGCGCCGGGCGACATTATCAGCGGTGCAACTGTTACGCTGATGGTGATTAACGACAGCATCCAGCGTTCGTACAAGGTCATTGCCAACCAATACCGTCTGGGTTCGGATAAGGCCCTTCAGACGGCATCCGCTTCCGATGTTCAGGAAGCCGCGCCTGCGGCAGAAACCCGTCCGCGCCGTATGGCAAATCCCGACAAGCAGGATATTTTGTCTTGGGACGAACTTTTGAAACAAAAGGCCGTCGGCCATCTGCATATCACGCTCGATCAAATTAACAAATTGTTTGAGAAAGGCGGCAAGGCTGGCGTGGCCGATCACGCCGAACAGGGCGATCCTGACGATACCTTTATTGATTTGTATGTTGCCTTGGTCAGCCAGCCTTCCATCGGTAAAAGCCTGCTGGGTGAGGACGGCTGGGCACATCTGCAAAAACGGCTGAAACCCGGGCAGCAGGCGGTTTTGGTTGCCGGAGAGGGTCGTTACTCATGGAAAGGTTCTGGCTATGTGCGCGGCGGTATTTTCGACCGTATCGAGATGATACAAGGGGAGAACAGCTTCCGTTTTACCGATGCCCAACACGAACGCGTCGTTGCACTGTCTGCCGCCGGTTCGCCGCGTTTTAAAGAAGTTTCTTGGTTTACCATCCCTGAAGGCGTAGCGTTTGACGGTGCGGAGCCGTGGCGTCTGCAATTAATGGTTCAGCGCGTCTTGAGCGTGAACGATAAAGCCTTTGTTACCGCCGATTTGGATTACGAATTGCCTCAGGGTTATTATGTCGATGATCCCAAAGCGCCGCCCGTAGAAATCAGTGCGCCTGTCGAAGCTGTGCCTGCCGCGGCATCCGATACCGCTTCAGACGGCATTGCCGAAGATGCGTCAGCTGAAAACGGTGTATCCAACCAATTATGGAAACAGATTTGGAAAGCGAAACAGGGGCAGATTATCGTTGTCGGCATTGCGCTGACCATATTGTTACTGGTGTTTTTGTTCCAAGACTGGATTGTGCGTTACGAAAAATGGTACGACCGCTTCCGCCTCGCCTTTTTGACCTTCACGCTCTTCTATATTGGCTGGTATGCGCAGGCACAGCTTTCGGTCGTCAATACGCTGACACTGTTTTCCGCCATCCTTACCGAATTTCATTGGGAATTTTTCCTGATGGATCCGATTGTGTTCATCCTGTGGCTGTTCACGGCTGCAACCATGCTGCTGTGGAACAGGGGAACGTTTTGCGGTTGGTTGTGTCCGTTCGGCTCATTACAGGAATTGACTAACCGGATTGCCAAAAAACTGGGTGTGAAACAGATTACCGTGCCGCATATGCTGCATACCCGCTTGAGCGTCATCAAATACCTGATTTTCTTCGGGCTTTTGGCAATTTCGCTGTATGATTTGGGTACGGCGGAAAAATTTGCCGAAGTCGAACCCTTTAAAACCGCGATTATTTTGAAATTCATGCGCGATTGGTGGTTTGTCGCCTTTGCCGTCGCCCTTTTGGTTGCGGGGCTGTTTATCGAACGTTTCTTCTGCCGTTATCTGTGTCCTTTGGGTGCGGGCATCGCGCTGCCGGGCAGATTCCGCGTGTTTGATTGGTTGAGACGTTATAAAATGTGCGGTAATCCCTGCCAAATTTGTACACATGAATGCCCTGTACAAGCGATTGCCCCGGAGGGAGATATCCATCCGAACGAATGTATCCAGTGTCTGCATTGCCAAGTCATGTACCACCACGATACGCGCTGTCCGCAAGTTGTGGCGGCAAATAAGAAAAAACAAAAACAGGCTGCTGCAAAATCAGGGGAATTGGAAAGTGTCTCCAAGCAGCCGCAGGAACAGGTCGTCTATTTTGTCAAACCCGAAACGGCGCAACCTGAAAAATAAGCATCCGGGGAAAGCCTGAAGCCAAAGTGTCAGGCAGGCAGGGTTTCCCCGGAAGGATAATAAAATTTTTTTCCCATCGGCTTGCCGTCTGAAAACCGGTTTGCCGTATTTTATCCAAGGAGTGTTGTATGTCAGACGAAAAATTAGAACAAAACGGCTTGAGCCGTCGTTCATTCTTAGGTACGGCCGCCGCTTCCGGTGCAGGTATTGCCGGTGCGGGCCTGTTGGGTTTGGCGGGTTGCTCTAAAGACGGCGAACAGGCTGCTGCTTCTGGCGCCGCCCCTGTCGCCAAGGAGCATGGTGAAGCCAAACCCGGCCAACTGTCTTCCGAAGTCGGTCCGGGAGAACTCGACCAATATTACGGCTTCCTTTCCGGCGGTCAGTCCGGCGAGATGCGCCTGATTGGTCTGCCTTCCATGCGCGAACTGATGCGTATCCCCGTGTTCAATATGGACAGTGCGACCGGTTGGGGACGTACCAATGAGAGCTTGAAAGTCCTCAACGGCAATATTACTGAAGAAACCCGTAAATTCTTAAAAGACAGCGGCCTGCGCTGCTACCCCAACGGCGACTTGCACCACCCACACTTGTCGTTTACCGACCAAACTTATGACGGCCGCTATGCCTATGCCAACGACAAGGCAAACAACCGCGTCTGCCGCGTGCGTTTGGATGTGATGAAGGCCGACAAAATCATCGACATCCCCAATGCCTCGGGTATTCACGGTCTGCGTCCGCAACGTTATCCGAAAACCGGTTATGTCTTTGCCAACGGCGAACACATCACCCCCGTCAGCGGCGTAGGCAAACTGGATGATGCGAAAACTTGGAATGCCGTGTACACCGCCATCGACGGCGAAACCATGGAAATCGCATGGCAAGTATTGGTTGACGGCAACTTGGACAACGGCGATGCCGACTACCAAGGCAAATATTCTTTCTCCACCTGCTACAACTCCGAGCGCGCGCTGACCGTACAAGGTGCGTCTTCCAACGAGCAGGACTGGTGCGTCGTTTTCGACCTGAAGGCTATTGAAGAAGGTATTAAAGCAGGCGACTTCAAAGAAGTGAACGGTGTGAAAATGCTGGACGGCCGAGCTGAAGCCAAATCCAAATACACGCGCTATATCCCCGTGCCGAACTCTCCTCACGGCTGTAACGCAAGCCCTGACGGTAAATACATCATGCTCAACGGTAAGCTTTCTCCAACCGTTACCGTATTGGATGTCAGCAAACTGGACGATTTGTTTGCAGGCAAAATCAAAGAGCGCGATGTGGTCGTAGCCGAACCGCAACTGGGTCTCGGCCCCTTACACACCGCATTTGACGGTCGCGGCAATGCTTATACGACATTGTTTATCGACAGCCAAATGGTGAAATGGAATATTGACGATGCGATCAAAGCCTACAAAGGCGAGAAAATCGATCCGATCAAACAAAAACTTGACGTTCACTATCAACCGGGCCATAACCATACGACCATGGGCGAAACCAAAGAAGCCGACGGTCAATGGCTGGTGTCTTTGAACAAGTTCTCTAAAGACCGCTTCTTGAATGCCGGCCCGTTGAAACCCGAGTGCGACCAATTGATCGACATCTCCGGCGACGAAATGCGTCTGGTACACGATAATCCGACTTTTGCCGAACCGCACGACTTGTGCTTGGTTGCCGCGTCTAAATTGAACCCGGGCAAAACTTGGGACCGCAAAGATCCGTGGTTCTGGCAGGATGCTTTGGAACAGGCGAAAAAAGACGGTGTCGAGCTGGAAAAAGCCGCCAAAGTCGTACGCGAAGGCAACAAAGTACGCGTGTATATGACGGCCGTCGCGCCTGCTTACAGTATCCCGCAATTTGAAGTGAACCAAGGCGACGAAGTAACCGTATACGTTACCAACGTCGAAACCATCGAGGATTTGACCCACGGTTTCACTTTGGAAGGCTACGGCATCGCTATGGAAATCGGTCCGCAAGCCACTTCTTCCGTAACCTTCAAAGCCGTCCGTCCGGGCGTGCACTGGTACTACTGCCAATGGTTCTGCCACGCCTTGCACATGGAAATGTCCGGTCAGATGATTGTTCATCCCAAATAATGCGGCCTGACGGCTGAATATGGAGAATGCCGTCTGAAGGCAACAGGTCTTCAGACGGCATTTATAGCCAAACCGCTTGCCGTACCGTTTCAGGCGGTTTCGCTATAAAAACAGGCACATTTGAATGATGCTTTATTTTGTTCGGCCATACCGAACGAAACAGAGGGACACTATGCACACATCCGCGCTCCGTATATGGCTGAAGGCCGTGCTGATACTTGCCGCCAGCAGCATTTTTCAGACGGCATCGGCAGCCGTCGTCCACGTTTCCCCGCAAGACAACCTTGCCGAAATTTTTGCCCGCGCCCGAGCGGGCGATACGCTCAAACTGGCTTCCGGCGTATATCAAACCAAACTTCATATCGACAAACCGATTACGATTGAAGGGCCTGCCGACCGTTCTGCAACCATCGAAGGGGACAGGAGCGGGCGTACCATAGCCGTACACGCGCCGGACGTAACGCTCCGCAACCTGACCGTTACCCGTTCCGGTATGAGCCTGCCGGCAATGGATGCCGGTATTTATCTCGAAGAAACCGCCCCGCGCGCCCTGATTGAACACAATAATATTTTTGATAATTCGGTCGGCGTATATCTGCATGGTTCTGCCGATGCGATGGTGCGGGAGAATAAAATTGTCGGCGACGCGACTTTGCGCGTGAACGAGCGCGGCAACGGCGTTACCGTTTGGAACGCGCCCGGCGCGCAGGTCGTCGGCAACGACATTTCCAAAGGGCGGGACGGTATTTTTTCCAATACCAGCACGCACAACACCTATAAAAACAACCGTTTCAGCGATTTGCGTTTCGCCGTCCACTATATGTACACCAACGACAGCGAAGTCAGCGGCAATATTTCCGTGGGCAACAATATGGGCTATGTGCTGATGTTTTCCGAGCGGCTCAAAGTATTCGACAATATCGCCGTCGGCAGCCGCGACCAGGGCATTATGCTCAACTATGTCAACTATTCCGATATTCACGACAACATTATCAACAAGGCGGGCAAGTGCGTTTTTGCCTACAATGCCAACTACGATAAACTGTCCGCCAATCATTTTGAAAACTGCCAAATCGGCATACACTTTACCGCCGCCATCGAAGGCACGTCCCTGCACGACAATTCCTTCATCAACAACGAAAGCCAGGTCAAATACGTCAGCACGCGCTTTCTCGACTGGAGCGAGGGCGGACACGGCAACTATTGGAGCGACAACAGCGCGTTCGATTTGAACGGCGACGGCTTCGGCGACAGCGCGTACCGTCCCAACGGCATTATCGACCAAATCATCTGGCGCGCGCCGGTTGCACGCCTTCTGATGAACAGTCCCGCAATCAGTATCGTCAAATGGGCGCAGGCGCAGTTTCCCGCCGTTTTGCCAGGCGGCGTGGTGGACAGCAAACCGCTGATGAAGCCTTATGCCCCCAAAATTCAAACCCGTTATCAGGCAATGAAGGACGAGTTGCTCAAAGAAGCCGAAACGCGGCAGTCGGAATGGGGCAGGGCGGAAAACGGTTCTTTGAACTAGTCTGCTTCAGACGGCATCCGGATCCAAATGCCGTCTGAAAACACAAAAGGAACAACCATGACCACACATCATGTCGAATTGAGGAATGTCACCAAACGGTTCGGGGCGCAAAAAGCCGTCAACCAAGTCGATTTGGTTTTGAAGGCCGGAGAAAGCGTCGGACTTGCCGGACACAACGGCGCGGGCAAGTCCACCATCATGAAGCTGATACTCGGGCTGATTACCCCGACCGAAGGCGAAGTGATGCTTTTGGGCGAACGTACCGGCAGCAAAGCGGGGGCGCGGCTTCGCAGCCAAATCGGCTACCTGCCCGAAACCGTTGCGCTGCACCCTTCGCTGACCGGCATCGAAACGCTGGACTTTTACGCGAAACTTAAAAAACAGCCGCTCACACAAAACCGGGGGCTGCTTGAGCGCGTCGGCATTTCACAGGCGGCACACCGCCGCGTCGGCACTTATTCTAAAGGTATGCGCCAACGCCTTGCCTTGGCACAAGCCCTGCTGGGCGAGCCCAAAGTCCTGCTGTTTGACGAACCGACAACCGGCCTCGACCCTGCATCAAGGCAAATGTTTTACGAAGTCGTGCGCGAACTCAACGGGCGCGGCGCGACCGTATTGCTCAGTACCCACGCCCTTGCCGAGTTGGACGGGCACGCCGACCGCATTATCGTGATGAAAAACGGCGTTAAGGTTGCCGACGGCAGTATGGACGAATTGCACATCCAAAGCGGACTGCCGCTGACCGTCAATATCCGCCTCAATGCACCGCGCACCTTGAGCAGCCGCTGGCAGCCGCTTTCAGACGGCATTTCCTATCGGGCGCAATGTCAGGCGGAAGAACGTATGGAACTGTTGGGCGAATTGGGCAGTCTGTCCGACCTTGCCTATCTCGATATCCACACCCCGACGCTTGACGAAATGTATGCACAGTTCTTGAAAAGGGAGGACGTATGAACCCCGTTTGGATTATTACCGGCAAAGAAGTCCGCGACAGCCTGCGCAACCGCTGGGTGCTTGCCGCCGCCCTCCTGCTTGCCGCACTCGCCCTTTCTTTGGGTTTTCTCGGCAGTTCGCCCACCGGTTCGGTCAAGGTCGATCCGCTGACCGTTACCGTTGTCAGCCTGTCGAGCCTGTCTATTTTCCTGATTCCGCTGATTGCGATGCTGCTCTCCTACGATGCACTAATCGGCGAAATCGAACGCGGTACGATGGCGTTGCTGTTGAGTTATCCCATTTCGCGCAACCAAATCCTTGCCGGCAAGTTTGTCGGACACCTCATCATCCTTGCCCTCTCCACCACGGCAGGTTACGGGTTGGCAGGCATTACGCTGCAACTTGCCAACGGCAGCTTTGATATTGCCGCTTGGAAACCCTTTGCGCTGTTGATTGCCGCCAGCGTCATCCTCGGCGCGGCTTTTCTGTCTATGGGCTACTTGATTAGTGCAAAGGTCAAAGAGCGGGGGACGGCGGCCGGTATTTCCATCGGTGTGTGGTTGTTTTTCGTCGTCATCTTCGATATGGCGCTTTTGGGTATTCTGGTTGCCGACTCGAAACAGGTCATTACCGCGCCTGTCGTTGAAACCGTGCTGCTGTTCAATCCTACCGACATTTACCGCCTGCTCAACCTGACCGGTTACGAAAATACGGCTATGTATGCGGGTATGGCGGGTTTGAGCGGACAAATCAGCCTGACCGTCCCCGTTTTGCTGACCGCGCAGGTTTTATGGGTTATCATTCCGCTTGTTTTGGCAGCCGGAATTTTTAGAAAGCGACAAATATGAAAAAAACCCTGTTGGCAATTGTTGCCGTTTTCGCCTTAAGTGCCTGCCGGCAGGCGGAAGAGGGACCGCCGCCTTTACCCCAGCAGATTAGCGACCGTTCGGTCGGACACTATTGCAGTATGAACCTGACCGAACACAACGGCCCCAAAGCCCAGATTTTCTTGAACGGCAAACCCGATCAGCCCGTTTGGTTCTCCACCATCAAGCAGATGTTCGGCTATACCAAGCTGCCCGAAGAGCCTAAAGGCATCCGCGTGATTTACGTTACCGATATGGGCAATGTTACCGATTGGACGAATCCCAATGCCGACACGGAGTGGATAGATGCGAAAAAAGCCTTTTACGTCATCGACAGCGGCTTTATCGGCGGTATGGGTGCGGAAGACGCGCTGCCGTTCGGCAACAAGGAGCAGGCTGAAAAATTTGCAAAGGATAAAGGCGGCAAGGTTGTCGGTTTCGACGATATGCCCGATGCCTATATTTTCAAATAAATCCAAACAAAAATGCCGTCTGAACGTTGAAGCCAAGGTTCAGACGGCATTTTTTATAGTGGATTAAATTTAAACCAGTACAGCGTTGCCTCGCCTTAGCTCAAAGAGAACGATTCTCTAAGGTGCTGAAGCACCAAGTGAATCGGTTCCGTACTATTTGTACTGTCTGCGGCTTCGTCGCCTTGTCCTGATTTAAGTTTAATCCACTATATTATGGGTTCAAACGGGGCAGGTTTGAACAACGGCCCCATTCCTTATTCCTGACCGGGCGTAACGGCGGAATAGGGTTCACATCCCGCCGTAATTCGGCCCGCTCGCGCCTTCGGGGCAAATCCAAGTGATGTTTTGCGTCGGGTCTTTGATGTCGCAGGTTTTGCAGTGCACGCAGTTGGCGGCGTTGATTTGCAGGCGCGGACTGCCGTTTTCTTCGACGATTTCATACACACCGGCCGGACAATAGCGCGTTTCAGGCGAGGCGTATTCTTTGTAGTTCACGTCTATCATCGTTTGCGGATTGTTTAGTACCAAATGGTCGGGCTGGTTTTCTTCGTGCGCGAGATTGGCAAGGAAGACGCTGCTTAAGCGGTCGAAAGTCAACACGCCGTCGGGTTTCGGATAATCAAACGGTTTGCATTCGGCGGCTTTTTTGAGCTGCTCGTTGTCTTTGCCGTGATGTTTCAAGGTCCACGGGGCTTTGCCTCTGAAAATCATCTGGTCGATGCCGGTATAAAGCGAGCCGAGGTAAACGCCCCATTTGAATGACGGACGGACGTTGCGCGCGGCATAAAGCTCTTGATACAGCCAGCTTTGTTCAAAACGTTGCCGGTAATCCGCCGCCTCTTTGCCGCTGTCGAAGTTTTCCACTTCTTCAAGGTTTTCCAATAAGGGGAACACGGCTTCGGCGGCAATCATAGCGGACTTCATCGCGGTATGGATGCCTTTGATGCGCGGCATATTGAGGAAACCCGCCGCATCGCCGATTAAAACGCCGCCTTTGAACGAGAGTTTCGGCAGGCTTTGCAAACCTCCTTCAATCAGCGAACGCGCGCCGTAAGCGATGCGGCGGCCGCCTTCAAAGGTTTTGCGGATTTCGGGATGGGTTTTGAAACGTTGGAACTCTTCAAACGGCGACAGATACGGGTTTTGATAGTCCAAACCGACCACGAAGCCGACGGCGACTTTGTTGTCGTCGAAATGGTAAACAAACGCGCCACCATAGGTTTTGCTGTCCAGCGGCCAGCCTGCGCTGTGCACCACCAAACCGGGCTGATGCTGTTCAGACGGCACTTCCCAAACTTCTTTAATGCCCAAGCCGTAAGTTTGCGGCTGGCTGTTTTGGTCGAGTTGGAAACGTTCGATGACTTGTTTGGAAAGCGAACCGCGACAACCCTCGGCAAACAGGGTTTGCTGCGCCCAAAGTTCCATACCGGGCTGGAATGAATCGGTCGGCTCGCCGTCTTTGCCCACGCCCATATTGCCGGTCGCAATGCCTTTGACCGAACCGTCTTCGTGATACAGCACTTCGGCGGCGGCAAAGCCCGGATAGATTTCCACGCCCAAATTTTCCGCCTGCTCCGCCAACCAGCGCACGACTTCGCCCAAGCTGGCGATGTAGTTGCCGTGATTGTCGAAATTCGGGGTAATAGGCAGATTGAACGCTTTTTTCTCCGTCAGGAACAACACCTTATCCTGAGTTACCGTGCGCGTCAGCGGCGCGCCTTTTTCTTTCCAGTCGGGAATCAGCTCATTCAGCGCAATCGGATCGATAACCGCACCCGCCAGCGAATGCGCCCCCGCTTCAGAACCTTTCTCTACCACGCAAACGCTGATTTCGCGCCCGTTTTGTTCGGCAAGCTGCTTGAGTTTGATGGCGGCGGACAAACCCGACGGGCCTGCGCCGACAATCACGACATCGTATTGCATACTGTCGCGGGTGATGGATTCTGTCATGGCGGTTCCTATGATTTATTATCGATTATAAAACGGGCAATTATACAACGCAGACAGTTGCTTACCAAATAAAACAATGCCGTCTGAAATAGCTTCTCAGGCATTCAGACGGCATTTGCCCCCATATGGTCAAAGATATTTTTTATCCGGCAGTTGCGTAAAGAGGCTGTCATATTCTTTCTTCAGTTCAGGGATATTTTTGACAATTCTGCCAACTTTATCGAATTCAATCAGTAGGATTTGACGGACAGTTTCTGCGTATCTTGAATCGGTCTGCCTTTCCATCAGCGGTACGAGGTAGGTAAGCAGATTGTGAAGGTAATCGGTCAGCCTGTGGTCGGGTAGGGCGGTTGTCAGACTTCCTTCTCTGCGGTGGTAAATAAAAAAGGGAATATCAACCTCCAAGACTTTTCCGCCTGCAATCAGAAATTCAGAGATGAAAACCATATCTTCCCCAAAACGCATACCGTTGCGATAGGTAACACCCGTAGCGACAAGGTGGCGACGGTCAATCATAAAGCACATATTGTGTAGAGGCCAGTGATGAGGCAGACTCTGCATCAATATCCCCTGCATAGATGAGATTTTCCCATTGTGCTGTTCTTTAAATTGAAAAACGGGCTTACACCTCAACATATTTTTCCCCTCTTCATAAGGAGGACGGAGATATACGCCTTTAATCGCTTGAAGTCCGTTATCTTGAGCAAGTCTTGCCCACAAACCGAAATCTATGGGGTAAAGTTCGTCATCGGGGTCTAAGAACATGATGAAATCCCCCGTTGCAAGTTTTAATCCGGCATTGCGTGCCGCCGCCACGCCCCTGTTTTGGCTGCTGACAACGGTAATAAAGGGATATTGGTGCATATATTTCGCCAGAATTTCCGCACTGCCATCTGTCGAACCGTCATCTATCAAAATAATTTCTTTGCGTACCGTTTGAAGCAATATGCTTTCGAGCGCGCGGGGGATATAGGGTGCAACATTATATACGGGCAGGATGAAGCTGATACTGGGTAGATTATCGGAGGTTGCTTTATCGTTGGAGTACATCTGAATCCTTAATTTGTTGTAAAAGGCGAAGTATGCAGATGGGCAACTTTAGGATATGGTCTGCATACAAAATCCAAAATGCCGCACTTATCTGCAAGTGCGGCATTTTTACTATAGGCTGTGTTCCAATAGGTATTAATGGCGGAAGATCACCATTGATAGCCGACAGCCGCTCCAAATAACGGTTTTTTGGTATTGTTGCCGGAGAAATTGAACGAAGCACCTGCCTTCAGGATTACTTTGCCGTTATCTGAGAGGCTGGAGTAACCGATTGCAAGAGCCTGTTCACCGTTGTAGTGTGCCGTAGAAGCGGATACCATCGAGTGTCCCGCATAAGTCGGTTGAGGAAGGAGTGCAACCGCTCCTGCTTTGGCGATACCGCCGTTCATTGATTTATCCAACTTGTCGACTTTTTGCTCTATAGAGGAAATCTGTTCAGAGGAGGACATATTGTTGATTTTCTCTTTCCCATTTTCGGAAAGGGTTAGAGTTAGTTTGTTATTTGAATATTCAATTTTAACGTCTGATTCAGACTCATTGAATTTATCCGGTAATCCTTGAATTAGATTCTCACGAAATTCCTCAAGCTTTTCCTCAATCTTTTCAGGTACGTGGTTATACAGTTGATACAGTTGATCTCCGGTAACCGCATCAGTCGAACCCAGACCAATCCCACCATTTGCAATATTGGTAATCAGGGTGCCACCGCCGTCATAGCCGATGGGAAACGGCCCACGTGTAATAAAGTTCTCCGGATCGTATGTATCTTCAACTGTTTGTTTATTTTCATCATCAGTTATTGGGTTTATAACCAGTTTTCCAACCGTCGTTGCCCCATTGCCGTCAGCCTGAGCGTATGGTACGGCGGATATGCCGATTCCTGTGGCTGCTGCTGTGAGGATGAGTTTGGATATTGCCGTATGTTTTTTGTCGGAGTGGGTCATGATTGTACCAATTAGAGTTAAAGCTAACGTAATCCTCCGATTATATATTCAGACCCTTACTCTGTAAATAATACGTTGTATTATTTTATCCATTTTTTTTTTTTTTTTTCAATGGTTTATGTTGGTCATTGTATAGTGGGTTAACAAAAATCAGGACAAGGCGGGGCAACGCCGTACCGGTTTTTGTTAATCCGCTATATATTTGTGCGTTGTGGGGCTGCCTTTTGTGCACGGGTATGAGAATGCCGTCTGAAAAAGGTTTCAGACGGCATTGTGTGTTTAGGGTTTATTTCTTCATCGCTTCGCTCATTGCCTTGATGTTGTGGCGGTACATTCCGATGTAGGTGTCGGCGGGCGCGTTGCCGAGTGCGTCGGAATACAGTTTGCCGCTGACGTTGACGCCGGTTTCTTTGGCGATGCGGTCAACCATACGGGTGTCTTTGATGTTTTCGGTAAAGACGGCTTTGATGCCTTCGCGTTTGATTTGTCGGATGATGGCGGCGACTTGTTTGGCTGAAGGCTCGGCTTCGCTGCTCACACCTTGCGGGGCGATGAATTCGATATGGTAACGTTTGCCCATATAGGAAAATGCGTCGTGCCCGGTCAGGACTTTGCGTTTGGCGGCAGGGACGGCGTTAAATGCGGCTTGTGCGTCGCTGTGCAGTTTTTTGAGCTGCATTTGGTAGTTGCCCAAACGTTGTTGATAATAAACTTTACCTTCGGGGTCGGCCTTTATCAGGGCTTCGGCGACGTTTTGGGCATAGGCGGACATAAGGACGGGGTCGTTCCAGACGTGCGGGTCATATTCGCCGTGGTCGTGGTGGTGTCCTTCGTGGTCATGGTCGTGGTCATGATCGTGGTCGTGATGGTGTCCGCCTTCTTCTTCGGCTTTGAGGGGTTGGATGCCTTTGGTCGCTTCGGCATAGGATACTTTGCTTTGTTTGACGGCACGTTGCACATCGGCAGCTTCAAGACCTAAACCGTTAATCAGGACGAGTTTTGCACTGCGGATTTTTTTAATGTCGCCGCTGGTCATATGATAGGCGTGCGTGTCTTGGTTGGCGCCGACCAAACTTTGTATGGATACGCGCTCTCCGCCGATTTGCTTGGCAACGTCGCCCAAAATGCTGAAACTGGTTACAACCGGCAGGGGTGCGGCAGTTGCGGCAGTGGTCAGCAATGCGGCAATAAGGGTGAGTTTGGGGTGTTTCATAACTGTTCTCCTGTGATATAACGTAACATTCATTATGGTAAAACAAGCTGCCTGTTTGTTCAAGCAGCCTGCCGTGTCAGGTGGTATGGTGGCGGTGGTTTTTGAGCCATTTGGGCAAGATGCCGCCTTCTTTTCCGAGTATGACGGAAAAGAGATAAAGGACGCTGCAACAGAGGATGATGGCGGGTCCGGATGGGATTTCGATGTGGTAGGAAATGAGCAGCCCGGTCAAACCGCAAAAGAGGGCGATGAGGACGGACAACAGAATGAGCGTCCCCATATTTCTTGCCCATAGGCGGGCGGTAATGGCGGGCAGCATCATTAATCCGACCGACATCAGGGTGCCGAGGGCTTGAAAGCCGGATACGAGGTTCATAACGACGAGGATGAGGAAAACGACGTGCCAAAGCCCGCCTTTGCCGCCGACGGATTTGAGAAACAGGGGATCTATGCTTTCCAGTACGAGGGGGCGGTAGATGATGGCAAGGGTAATGAGCGTGAGGCCGGAGACGGCGGCGATGAGTTGCAGGGCGGGAATATCGACGGCAAGCACAGAGCCGAAAAGAAGGTGGAGCAAATCGACGCTGCTGCCGTTTTTGCTGATGAGGATTACGCCGATGGCGAGGCTGCTGAGATAAAAGGCGGCAAAGTTGGCATCTTCTTTCAGGGTGGTAAAGCGGCTGACAAGTCCGGCAAGCAGCGCCATCAGCATACCGGCGGCAAACCCGCCCGCACCCATAGCGGGCAGGCTCAAGCCGGCAAATATGTAGCCGACGGCGGCTCCGGGCAAGACGGCGTGGCTGAGTGCGTCGCCGATCAGGCTCATCCGCCGCATAACGAGGAATACGCCGACGGGTGCGGCACTGAGGGACAGGCAGAAGACGGATGCGAAGGCATAGCGCATAAAATCGAATTCTGCAAAGGGTGTGATAAGCAGGTCGTAGGGGTTCATAGTGTTTGGCACGGGGACATGGTTTCAGACGGCATTTATGAGGCGCACCATTCGGGGCTTTCCTGTTTCTGCATCTTGGCGTTGGCCTGGGTGAGGTAAGGTTCTGCCAACACGGTCTCGGTTGCGCCTGCCGCAATTTTTTCGCGGGCGAGCAGCAGGGTATTGGGAAAGTAGGCGCGGACTTGTTCGTAATCGTGCAAAACGGCAATGACGGCGTGTCCGCCGCAATGGCATTTCTGCAATACGTCGAGAAGCTCGTAGGTTGTCCGTGCATCAACGGCATTGAAGGGTTCGTCCAGAAGTAGGAATTTGGCGTTTTGAACCAGCATTCGGGCGAAAAGGACGCGTTGGAACTGTCCGTTGGAAAGGTGGGCAATCTGGCGGTGGGCAAACTGCCGCATTCCTACACGTTCCAAGGCTTCGTGGACGCGTTGTCTTTGAGCGGCATTTATCCCTTTGAAAAAGCCGATTTCATACCAAAGCCCCATTGCCGCCAAGTCGAAAACGGTCATAGGTTGGGAGCGGTCGATGTCGGACTGCTGGGGAAGGTAGGCAATGTTCTGACGGGTCAATCCGTCCAGCCGGATGCTGCCCGTATCGATAGGCTGCAATCCCATTAAGGATTTGAGAAAGGTGGATTTCCCCGCGCCGTTGGGACCGAAAACCGCCCACATACTATGTTCTTCAAAAGTAATGTCCACATGGTGCACGGCAGGTCGGCGGCGGTAGCTGACGGTCAGGTTTTCGACAATGATGCTCATGCGGATACTGCCCAAAAGTAAACGCCCCATAAAAGGGATACGGCAATCAGGGCAAGGACGAGGCGGAAGGTCAATCCTGATAGTAAAAGGGAAGGTGTCATGATGATTTGCGGTTTTGAAAGGGAAGGCGGTAAAGCGTTTATCGTTATATGGCTGATATGATACTGTATAACGTTTGGTCTGTAAATTTTGTTCGGTTCGGACGGGGATTCGGGATGTGCCGGAAGGGGTGTGCTTCTTGGTGCTGTTCCGTTGCGGATGTTGCGGCAATAAGAAATGCCGTCTGAAGGTTCAGACGGCATTGGGGAAAACGGGTTTGGATTAACCTTTGCGTGCAGGCAATTTCTCTTTAATGCGTGCAGCTTTGCCAGTCAGGCCGCGCAGGTAGTACAGTTTGGCACGGCGTACGTCGCCACGGCGTTTGACTTCGATTTTTTCGACGGTCGGAGAGTACAGTTGGAAAGTACGTTCAACACCTTCGCCGCTGGAAATTTTACGGACGATGAAGTTGCTGTTCAGACCACGGTTGCGGCGTGCAATAACCACGCCTTCGTAGGCTTGCAGACGGCTGCGGGTACCTTCCACGACGCGTACGGATACGACTACGGTGTCGCCCGGTGCGAATTCGGGGATTTCTTTGTTCAGGCGGGCAATTTCTTCTTGCTCGAGCTGTTGAATCAGGTTCATTGTTTTTTTCCTAAATTATGATTGGATTTCCCGTTGCTCTTGCAGGATTTTTTTCAAGAGGCGGGATTCCTTTGGGATTAAATCGCGCTTTTCCAATAAGTCGGGTCTGCGCTCCAGGGTGCGGCGAAGCGATTGTTCCAACCGCCATTCCGCAATCAAGTTATGATTGCCCGAACGGAGTACTTCCGGGACAGCCATACCTTGAAATTCTAAGGGTTTGGTGTAGTGGGGGCAATCCAGGATACCGTTTGAGAACGAATCCTGTTCGGCAGACCGAATATCGCCCAATACGCCGGGTACGAGCCTCAATACCGCATCCATCAGCATCATAGCGGGAAGCTCTCCGCCGGAAACGACAAAGTCCCCGATGCTGATTTCTTCATCGACACTGCTTTGCAGCAGTCTTTCGTCTATGCCCTCGTACCGTCCGCACAGCAAAATCAAGTGCGGGAGTTTTGCCAGTTCTGCCGCTTTCTGATGTGTCAGCGGTTTCCCTTGCGGGCTGAGGCAGATAACTTTTGCAGTGTGGGAGGATTGTGCCTTGGCATATTTTATCGCCGCATCAAGCGGCGGAGCCGCCATAATCATTCCCGGCCCGCCGCCGAACGGGCGGTCGTCGATATAGCCCAGCCTGTTGTCGGCAAACGCTCGGGGATTAACCGATTGAAACTGCCAAATCCCCTGTTTGTTTGCACGCCCCGTTACACCGTAATGGATTATGCTGTCGAACATTTCGGGGAAAATGGTAATCGCCTGGATAAGCATCAGTAGTCCAAACCCCAATCGGCAATAATGGTTTTACTGCCGGCATTGACGGTTTCGACGTATTGGGATACGAACGGAATCAGGATTTGCCCGTATTCCCCGTCAACCACCAATACATCGTTTGCACCGGTTTCCATCAGGCTGCTGACTTTGCCCAGTACGGTATTGTCTTTGTTGGCGACGGTCATCCCCACCAAGTCTGCCCAGTAGTATTCCCCTTCTTCCGTCGGTGCGAAGGCTTCTCGGGGGATTTCGATGGTGTAACCGCGCAATGAGAATGCCGAATCGCGGTCGTTTATCCCTTCAAATTTGACTTGGAGTTCGCCGTTGGCAACCTTCCCTCCTTCAAGGGAGACGGCAACGGTTTTTCCGTCTTTGACCAATTGCCACTCGGGGTAATCCAAAAGGCTGTCGGAATACTCGGTATTGGCAGCAATTTTTAGCCAGCCTTTTATGCCGAATACACCTTTGATGTAGCCCATGGCTACCCGGTTTTGAGTGTCTGTCATGGCGGCAAATGCGGATTAGGCGGCTTTTTGTTCTTTAATCAGTTTTGTAACAGAGTCGCTAACCTGCGCACCTTGTGCAATCCAGTGGTTCAGGCGGTCTGCATTGAGGCGGACGCGCTCTTGTTTTTCGTTGGCTACGGGGTTGTAGAAGCCTACGCGTTCGATGAAGCGGCCGTCGCGGCGGCTGCGTGAGTCAGTAACGATGACGTTGTAGAAGGGGCGGTGTTTCGAGCCGCCGCGTGCCAAACGGATAACTACCATTTTGAGTCCTTTTGAGAAAATCGGATATATGGAAACTGCCGATTTTAGGTTATTTTGTGGTCGGTGCGCAAGTTTTTATTTGTTTTTTCTGTTGTTTTGTCTGCCGCAAGGTTCAGATATGCGCGGTACAGGTTTTTTTCGGTGTCCGATTCCTTGAGGGTAAATCCTGATTTTTCAGCAAGTTTGATCATGGGAGTATTGGTTTTGAGAATGTCGGCACTCATAGTCCGGTAGCCTTGCTGTGCGGCGGTTTGGATGATGAGTTCCATCATTTTCTGTGCCAGTCCGCTGCCGCGCATATGTTCCGCCAGTGTGATGCCAAATTCGCATTCGTTGCGGTTCAGGCGGCTGTGGCGGACGACGGCGACGATGTTGCTGTCGGCATCCTTTGCCGTCCATGCGGCTTCACAGTAGTAGTCCGGGTTGCACAGGCGTGCCAACGTGGCGGCGGGCAGTTCGTTGGTGTGGGTTATGAAGCGTGTGTACCGTGCTTCGGGGCTGAGGCTGCGGACGAACTGCTGTTTGGCTTCTGCGTCTTCGGGCAAAAGGGGGGTAATGGTAACGGTCGTGTCGTTTTTTAGGGACAGTGTTTTGGGGTGTGCTGCGGGATAGGGGGCAAGTACGTTGGGTACGGCTGCTCCGGTTTCGGTTTTGCTGCCGAGCAGTTCTGCGGCGGCTTCGCTTGTGTGGCGGAGAAATTCGGCGGCTGTCGGGTTTTTGTGTTTCAGGTATGCGGCGGCACTCTGCATTTTTGCGGCGGCATGTTCGAGGGTTTGGGCGGCTTTGCCTGTGTTCTTGCGTTTGGGCGTGTCGTGTGTTTCGGGTGTCTTTAAGAGGAAATCGCTGCTGTATTGTCCGCCGTTTAGGTTGAGGGTAATGCCGAGAATGTGTTGGCGGTATTCGGGAATGACGGTCAGTGTGTGCAGGAACTGGTCGAGGGTTTGTGTGCCGTCGAGTTCGGCAAAGCGGGCAAGGTGGCGGCTGTCGAGCGTGGTAAACGGCGGGAGTACGGCAGTGGTTTGTCCGTTGCGGCGTGCGGTCAGGATGTCGCCATAGAGGGGGTGGCTGCCAAATTGGAATTGGACGGCGTTATGGGTGGTGGTGTGCCGGTAGGGGGGGAGGTGCAGGGCTTCGGCGAGCAGGGAGGAATTTGCCGCTACAAGGGCTTTTTTGATGTTTTGGGGTTGCGGTGTTTTCAGACGGCATGGCTGCGGCGGTGCAATGTCGAGCTGTGCCTGTTTCAGGGCGGCGGCGGTGTTGCGG
Organism: Neisseria sp. LACPHL-SPEC-2024-00856; assembly: GCF_047915665.1. Classification (NCBI taxonomy): domain Bacteria; kingdom Pseudomonadati; phylum Pseudomonadota; class Betaproteobacteria; order Neisseriales; family Neisseriaceae; genus Neisseria; species Neisseria sp. LACPHL-SPEC-2024-00856. The sequence continues at coordinate 104,852 of NZ_JBLRPR010000002.1, read as the reverse complement.
TAGGAAAGGGTGCGGATTGCCTGTGCGGGGGTGTCGAAATGTGTTATGCCGTCTGAAAAGGGGCTGCTGACGAGCAGGGGTTTGGCGGTCTGTTCGGACAGGCGGATAAGGGCGCGTGCTGTTTTTTTGTAATCCTCGTGTCCGGAGGGGCTGAGGATGGTCAGGACGGCTTGGGTGTCGGGGCGGGCAAGCTGACGTGAGGCGATGTCGTGGCAGATTGAGGGTGTGGGTGTGCCGGTCAGGTGTCCGTTGCGGATGTGGTGGGGAAGGTTGGGAAAGTGGAGGGTGAGGTTTTTTGGCGCGTGCGCGTGCAGCCATTCGGCAGGCGTGTCGGACAGGATGTCGAGTCGGGACAGGGGTGGAAGGTCGGACAGTTGGGCGCGCAGTGCGGCTTCAAGGTCGTCGGCGTTGAAACTGATGAGGAAGTTGCAGTGTCGGGCGAGGCAGTGCAGTACGGCACGGTCGGTTTCTGTCGTGCGGCAGGTGATGTGGAGAATCAGCGGCGTATGGCGGGTAAATTGGCGGATTGCGCTGAACAGTTTGCGCTGATCCTCTTCAGGGTTGTGGTGTAGGACGGCGGTTTTGGTGTGCAGGCTGTGGCCGAAGCGGTTGAGCCAATCGGCGGATGTGATGGGGCTTATGCCGGGATGCAGGCTGATGTGGCGGGATGTGCCTTGACGGAGTTTGTTCAGGATGTTGTCGATTTGGCGGCTGACGGCGGCATTGCCGGTCAGTATGGCGGTATGACCTGCGGCGTATCCGTCTTGGGTACTGATGTTGAGTCCGAGTGAGGGCAGTTGGATGCCTGCGGTGGTGCAGGCGGTGATGTTGAGTCCGTTGCCGTGGTGTTTGCGGATGGCAGTTTCGGCGGTGTGCAGTTCTGCGGTAGACAGGCTGTCCCAGTCCTGTATGAGGATGATGTGTCGGAGCTGCTTTTTGCGGCAGGTTTTGAGGAGGGTGTCGTAACTGTCGGGCGGGGTAACGGCAATAATCAGGTCTGCACTGCCGGGGATTTTGTTGAGGCTGGTGTAGGCGGGCAGCCCGGCTATGGTGTGGTGGCGCGGGTTTACGGGGGTGATTTTTCCTTGAAAGGGCGTACTCAGCAGGTTGCTGAGTACACGTTCGCCCAGGCTGTACGGTTGTTCGCTCGCGCCTATCAGGATAATGTGGTTGGGCATGAAGAAGTAGCCGGGATCGGTTTGTGCCGACATGATATATTCCTTTGCGGACGGTATGTGCGTGATTTTTGGAGATGCACCCGCTGTGTGTTTGTTTTGGGGTAACTGTTTGTGCAATGCCGTCTGAAACCGGTTCAGACGGCATTATGGTCAGTTCTCACTTTTTTCTGTTTTGGAACCGGTTTTTTTCTTGGGTAGGATAAAGCGCATCCGCAGACCGTTCGGTTTGATGTTTTCGGCGATGATTTTGCCGCAGTGCTGCTCGATGATGTGTTGTGTCAGGGCAAGTCCAAGCCCTGTTCCGGGTTTGTTGGCACTGGAGTCTGCACGGTAGAAAGCGGTGAAGATGTGCGGGAGCTGCATTTCGTCCACGCCGGGACCGTTGTCGGTAACGTCGATTATCCAGTGTTTGTGGTCTTGTCCGATGTTGATCAGGATGGTGCTGCCTTCGGGACTGTAGTTGACGGCGTTGCGGATGACGTTGTCGAAGGCGCGGTACAGGTAGCTTTCGTTGGCAAGGATGGTTGTGTTTTTGGGGATTTTTCCGTCGACGGACAGGGCGACCGTCTGTCCGTTCTTTTGGGCGATACTTTGGTTGTCTTCTACCAGGTTGCCTAGAAAGGGCAGGAGTTTCAGGCTTTCTTTTTCCAAAGCCATATTGGAGGTTTCGAGGCGGGACAGGGTTAACAGTTCCCCGACCAGCGTATCCATGCGGGTCAGTTCGCCTTCCAGCCGTTTGAGATATTGTTCCTGTTTTTGGGGCTGTGCCTGAATCAGTCCGACAATTGCCTGCATACGGGCAAGCGGGGAGCGCATTTCGTGGGAAACGTGGTGGAGCAGGTGGCGTTCTTTGGCAACGAGTTTTTCGAGTTTTTCCGCCATTTTGTCGAATTGGATGGCAAGATGGGACAATTCGTCGTCGCGGTCGTCGACCTGTTGGGAGATGCGGGTTTCAAGTTCTCCGTTTGCCACCCTGTCCATGCCGTTGCCTAAGATTCTGATGGGTTTGGCAATGTTGCCGGCAAGGATATATGCCATCAGCAGTCCGACGATGATGATGAAGGAGAGGATGATGAATTCGTGCCAAATCGGGGCAAGCGGCAGGCCCGGGATAAACAGCGGGCTGGGCAGGCGTTGTGCCTGGTGGTTGTCCCAGCCTTTAATGAAGAACAGGTATTCTTCGCCGAAACGGTCGTATTCGATGCGGACAAGGTTGGAATGGGGGTGTCCGGCGGCAAACAGCCGGGCGCGTTCTATGGTGTAATTGTCGATATAGCGGTTTAAGATGTCTTTTTTCTCGTCGCCCTGTATGACGTAAACGGCGGATGATACGGGGCTGTCTTTCCATTCGGTCAGGATTTCGCGCGCGCCGTTGTCGCCCCGTGTCTTGAATGCGGAAATAATGCTGCCCATCAATGTGGTTTCGATGGTGCGGCGTTGGTTGAACTGGTTTTCGGCAAGGGTGTTCTGCACCAGCCAAAAAGAAAAACTCGCCACAAAGATTGCGCAGACGATGACTGCGCAAAATGTGGCGAAGATGCGTTGGAACAGTTTCATTTGCCCGCTGCTTCAGTTTTTGACAAACAGGTAGCCCAAGCCGCGTACGGTTTGAATCAGCGAGGCATCGCCCAGTTTGTGCCGGATGCTGGAAATGTGTACGTCGATGCTGCGGTCGAATTTTGCCAGCTTGCGGTCGAGCGCTTCGACGGACAGGGTTTCTTTGCTGACCACCTGGCCGGCGTGGCGCATCAGGACTTCGAGCAGGTTGAACTCGGTACTGGTCAGCTCCAGCGGCGTGTCTTTGACGGAAGCCTGGCGTTTGGCGGGGTATAGGACGACATCGCTGGCGGAGATGCTGTTCGGTGCGTTGTTTTGTTCGCCGCCGTGTTGCGTGCGGCGCAGGATGGCGTTGATGCGCGCCAGGAGTTCGCGCGGCGTGCAGGGTTTGGGCACATAGTCGTCCGCACCCATTTCCAAGCCGATGATGCGGTCGATGTCGTCGCCTTTGGCGGTCAGCATAATGATGGGGACGGTGCTTTGCGAGCGGACATTTTTCAAAACGTCCAGCCCGTTCATTTTGGGCATCATGGAATCCAATACGACCACGTCGTATTGCCCGCTTAGGATTTCCTGTACGCCGGCTTCGCCGTCGGAAACGCTGCGGACGTTCAGCCCTTCGGCGCTCAGGTATTCGGTCAGCAGTTCGGTCAGCAGTGCGTCGTCGTCTACGAGTAATACGCGGCTCATGGTGTTTCCTTTTCGTAAGGGTCTGCCCCGATCCTGTTTCGGAAGGGGCGTGAAAAGATTGTTTGACGGCTCATCTTAACACGGCTGCAATGTTTTTTGATAGCGTATTTCCCTGCCGGTTTGCTGTTTTTTGCAATGTCTTGCAGGGAGCTTTACATTTCGGGCGGCATCCGCATCCGCCGGCGCGGGTCATTTGCAGGGTTTTGCTTCCGGATGCCCGGGCGCGGCGGCGAAGGCTTTGCAGTTTTTGAGCAGTTCGGGCAGCAGCGGCGCCCATACGGGCAGTTTGCGGATTTCGTCGGCGTATCGGGGCATCAGGTAGGGGTAATAGGACTGCGTCGCCCGCATCCATTGTTTTGCTTCTGCAACTTTGCCTTGCCGCATCAGGTAGAGGGCGATGCGGTAGGTGGCGGAGTAGGGGCGGTATTTTAGTGCTTTGAGGGTTGCTTCTTCCGCCCAAGGCTGGGTTTCGGTGTGTTCCGGCAGGGCGAAGTTTACGAGGGAGAAGTCGGCATAAAAGGACAGCATCGGGCTGTTTGCGGAAATATAGCGCAACTCGTTGATTTTCCGGTTGATGGTTTTGGCGCTGTCGTCAGTGGCGGGGAAAAAGGAGTGAACCAGTCGGGTGTATGTCCAGTCCAGGTGCAGCAATCCTGCGAATATGGCGGCGGAGGCGGTCAGTATGCCGAGATTGGCGGCTTTTTTGAAGGCGATGCCGTCTGAAGCCTCTGCGGGGGACAGAAAGAGCATCAGTCCGAAGGGGATGAGGAAATAGACATACCACAAAGGATATTCGAGCATACTTTGGCACATACTGACGGCAAGTGTGCAGATCAGGAAAAGCGATGCGGGGGTCAGGGGGCGTTTCAGCAGCCCGGCAATGCCCGTCAGCAGGGTTGCGGCAACCAGAAGCGTGCCGCTGATTCCCATCTCTGCAAGGAGTTGGAGGACGATGTTGTGGGAATGGGTGAACAAGTTGCTGAGGAGGTTGTCGTGTATGTTGTGCTGTTCGGCATTGATGAGGAAGGTTTGTTGGGCAAAACTGTTCCAGCCGTGCCCGAATATCGGGGCGGATTGGAAGGCGGCAAGGGCTTTGCGCCATTCGATTTGGCGCGGCAGGTCTGTGAAACCGCCGTTGGCGACGCGTTCGACGGCAGTTTCGTAGCGGATGCCGGTAAAGGTTTCCAGAATGGTGTTCATGGAAAATTGGAACAGCGCGGTAAGGAATACGGCTGCGGCTATGTTGAGCATCGTCCGCCTGTTGGATTTGTCCGAACGGAAATACCAGAAGGGAAGGATGAGGGCGATGGCGGCTATGTAGGTCAAGATGGTGCGCGAATTGACCAAACCTAAAACGGCGGTCTGCATAATCAGGCAGATTGCACCCAAGGCGGGCGGGATTTTTCGTTGTCCGTTGAGGTAGGCGGCGGCGAGTATGCCCCACATCAGATAGTGTCCGAGGTTGTTGCGCTGTCCGATGTGTCCGATTACGCCTTGCCCGCTGTAAACGATGATGTTTTGAAACAGAGGGGTGCCTTCCCAGCCGGCAAACTGGATGACGACGATGCAGGATTGAAGCAGGGAGCCGATAAGCAGCGACCAGGCAAACAGGGTCACGATGCGTTCTTGTCCGTAGTGTGCGACCAAGCTCCGGCAGGCCCACGCGCCGACGGCGAGCAAGATGAAAATCCAAGAGACGATGTCGTTCATACCGGGGTAAATCAGGTTCATCAGGCGTGCCTGAAGATACCAAAATGCCGCCATTGCAAACAGAAGGAAGCTGATGGGTGGGATTTTGACATCAAACAGCTTTTTTCCTGCCGTGAGGAACAATAGGACAATCAGGCCGGCTGCGGCGGCGGCATCGTGGTAAAAGTCGGGCGACGGTTCCAGCCTGAGTGCGAAGGTAAAGGGGACGATGCCTATCCAAAGGAAACAGGGCAATAGGTAAATCGGCAGTTTGGCGGCGGGGCGGATGCCGGATACGGGCGTTTCAGCGGGCATTGTTTGTTTCCTTGTATTGTTTGACGAACGACAGGCAGGATATGAAGAAGATGATGCTGAATACTGCGGAAAGCGCGGCGCAAATCTGTTCTGCCGGATAAGCGTCGAACAGGCGCATAACGGCTTCGGCAAAATAAATCAGAACCAGCATGGAGCTGTATTGGTAGGTATAGATTTTCTTTTTCAAGATACCTGAAAGCGGCAGACAGAGGGGGAGGGCTTTGAGCGCGAGCCACGAGCCGCCCGGGCGCAACGGTGCAATCCACAGTTCCCAGGAAAGGGATAGGATTATCAGTGCGATCAGGCTGAAAGAAGCAAGGAGGTAAGCGGTTTGTTTGTTCACGGCGGTCTTTACGGGTTAGGCTCGGATGAAGGGTGGGGTACGGTATCCCAAATCCAGCAACATCGAAACGGTTTCATAAACGGGCAGCCCCATAATGCCGCTGAAGCTGCCTTCGATAGATTGGATAAAGATGCTGCCTATGCCTTGTACGGCGTAGGCACCGGCTTTGTCCATCGGTTCGCCGCTTTGGACATAGGCGGAAATTTCTTCCGAACTCAGGGGCTTGAAAACGACGCGGTTGGTTTGGACGCGGTTTTCCGCATTGCCGCGATAATGAATGCAGACGGCAGTCAGGACGGTATGTTGTTTGCCGGACAATCGGCTTAAAAATTCGATTGCTTCGGCTTGGGAGCGGGGTTTGCCCAATATGATGCCGTCTGAAACGACGCAGGTGTCGGCGGTAATCAGGGGGAAATCGGGCATTGTGCCGTTGGTTTCGCAAAAGAGGGTCAGGGCGGTTCGGTTTTTTTCTTCTGCCATCCTTTGAACGTAACGGGCAGGGTCTTCGTTCTGTCTGACCGTTTCGTCGATGTCGGCAGGCAGCTTGACGACCCGATAGCCCAACTGCGTCAGGATTTCCATTCTGCGTGGGCTGTTTGAACCTAAATAGAGGGTATTCAAAGGTATTCCTTAATCTGTGGCGGTATGAGGTGGGGCTTCAGACGGCATAGTGTCAGGTTTTTACAGGCGGCTGTATGTCGCCATCCTGTTCTGAACGTGGCGTGAAAAAGCGTCCGAACCAAATACCTGCTTCGTATAAGAGAATCAGCGGAATGGCAAGCAGGGTTTGTGAAATAACGTCGGGTGGTGTGATGACTGCGGCAATGACAAACGCACCGACAATGACATAGGGGCGGGCATGTTTGAGTTGTTCGGTTGTTACCACGCCGATTTTGGTTAACAGGATAACGACGATGGGAACTTCAAATGTTGTACCGAATGCGACAAACATCCCCAAGATGAAGGAGAGGTATTTGTCTATGTCGGTCGCCATATTGACTCCGACGGGGGTTACGCCGGCAAGGAATTTGAAAATGACGGGGAAAACCAGAAAGTAGGCAAATGCCATACCGATGAAAAACAGGCTGACGCTTGAGAGGACAAGCGGGGTAATCAGGCGTTTTTCGTTTTGATAGAGTGCGGGGGCGACAAATGCCCAGATTTGGTAGAGCGTATGCGGCAGCGAAATTAAAAATGCCGCCATCAGGGTAACTTTGACCGGAACGAAAAACGGTGCGATGACATCGGTCGCAATCATGCTGGTGTCTTTGGGCAGGTTTGCCATCAGCGGGTCGGCGATAAAAGTATAGAGTTGTTGGGCAAACGGCATTAGGCCGAAAAAGCAGACTAAGATGCCGACAACCGTCCACATCAGGCGGCGGCGCAGCTCGATGAGGTGTTCGACAAGCGGTTGGACGGGTTGTTCGTTTTGTGTTTCGGACACCGGATTTGCCCTCTTTATGATTTACGGACGCGCAATTTAGGTTTGGCGCGGGATCTAGGACGCAAACCGCGTTTGCGGCTTATTGCCTGTTTGCGCAGGGAAGTGGTGTGCGGAACAGGCGTTTCAACAGCAGTATCGATATAGCTGACTTCGACGGTCTGTACGACGGGTGCGGCGGCAGAAGCAGTCAGGTATTCCCGCCATGCGCGGTCTTTGTCGGTTTCCGCGGGTTCGGCTGTACTGCCGGTTTGCCTGTCGTCTCCAAGGGTTTCGGCGGAAGTATCGGAACGTTCAGACGGCATAACGTCGGAAATGCCGTCTGATAGGGTGTTTGCCGCATCGGGAAGCGGATTGCCGTTTTCATCGACACCGAAATCGGCAGGCGTGCGCTGTTCGGGCAGTTTTTCCCAAGGCTTCAGACCGTCGGAAATGTCGTGCAGATTGCCTTCCATATCCGTACCGGTTTCTTTGAGGCTGTCTCGAACCTGAGCGGCGGCAGCTTCAAATTCCTGCTTTGCCTTGCGCAGTTCTTCCAGTTCGATTTGCGTGTCAAACTCTTGTTTGACGCTGCCGACAAAGCGTTGCAGCCTGCCGATGAGCCGTCCGGCGGTGCGGGCGGCCTCGGGCAGGCGTTCGGGGCCGAGGACAATCAGGGCGATAATGCCGACTAAAATCAGCTCGCCCAAACCGAAATCAAACATAAGTTATGCTTTGTCTTCGTCTTTTTTGTGTTCGATTACATCGTCTTTTTTGGCTTCTTTGCCGTCTGTGCCTTCGTTCAGCCCCTGTTTGAAGTCATGAACCGCGCCGCCGAGGTCTTTGCCGACGTTGCGCAGTTTTTTGGTGCCGAATATCAAAACGACGATAATCAGTACGATAATCCAGTGCGTAAGAGAAAAACTGCCCATGATGTATCCTTAAGTAAGTATTAGGGGGTTGATTGTGAAATAACGGTTTATACGGGTGTGCCCATGATGTGTATATGCAGGTGGAAGACCTCTTGTCCGCCGCCTTTGCCGGTATTGATAAGGGTTTTGAAACCGTCTGCCAGTCCTGCCGCTTTGGCGATTTCGGGAACTTTCAACATCATTTTGCCCAGCAGCATCTGATGTTCGGGAGCGGCGTGTGCCAACGAATCGAAATGGACTTTGGGAATCAGCAGCAGATGAACCGGAGCAGCGGGGTTGATGTCTTTGAAACAAATCATCTCCCCGTCTTCATAGACGGTTTGCGCCGGAATGTCTTTGGCGGCGATTTTGCAGAAAATACAGTTGTCCATAACAGCTCCGATGCCGTCTGAAAAGCGGTCAGACGGATTGAATGTGGGAAAGTGCGGATTGTAATATAAATTCAAGATTCTGTGCGAGCGGCTTTTTCGGCCAAGCCCGACAAACCTTGACGGCGCGCAAGTTCGTCCAGTACGTCTTCCGCCTTCAGGTCGTGGTGTGTCAGAAGAACCATGGTGTGAAACCATAAGTCGGCAACTTCGTAAACCAGGTGGGACGGGTCTTTGTCTTTGGATGCCATCAACACTTCGCCCGCTTCTTCAATCACTTTTTTTAGGATTTTGTCTTCGCCCTTATGCAGGAGCTGTGCGACGTAAGATTCGGACGGGTCGGCAGATTTTCGCTGGGTGATGGTTTGTTGGATGGCGGATAGTACGGAATCTCCCATGATTTTCCTTCTGTTTGTTTCTGTTTGTTCGGAATGATAGGCTAAACGGCTGCTCTCGGGCAATACGCCTGTTACGTTTCGTTGGAAAATGCCGTCTGAGCGTTTCAGACGGCATTTGTGCTGTTGCAAATATAATTTGCTTACAGGTTTGGATTCACAATAATTTTAACGGCGGATTCGTTGTTGTGGATCAGACGCTCGAAGCCTTCGGAAACCAGTTCGTCCAGCTTGATGCGCTGAGTGATGAAGGGTTCGAGGTTGATTTTGCCTTCTTCGACCAGTTTGATGGTTTCGGCGTGGTCGTTGCAGTAGGCAATCGTGCCGCGCACATCCAGTTCTTTCATCACGACGCTGTGGACGTTGACGGTTGCAGGGTGGCTCCAGATGGATACGATAACCAAGTTGGCGGCAGGTTTGCAGGCTTCGACCAAAGTATCCAACACTTTGTTCACGCTGGTACATTCGAATGCCACGTCCACGCCTTCGCCGTTGGTCAGTTTTTTCACCTCTTCGACAACATCGACTTCGGACGGGTCGAGGATGTAGTCGGCAACGCCGGATTCGCGCGCTTTGTCTTTGCGTGCTTTACTCAACTCGGTGATGATGACTTTGATGCCTTTGGCTTTCAGCACGGCAGCCAACAGCAAACCGATCGGGCCTGCACCGCCAACCAATGCGACATCGCCTTCTTTCGCGCCACTGCGTACATAGGCGTGGTGTCCGACAGACAGTGGTTCGATCAAAGCGGCTTGATCCAACGGGATTTTGTCGGAAATCGGATGCACCCAACGGCGTTTGACGGCGATTTTTTCGGACAGGCCGCCGCCGCAGCCGCCCAAGCCGATAAAGTTCATGTCTTTGGAGAGGTGGTAGTTGCTGCCCGGGCCGGTCGGTACGTCGTCGTGTACGATGTAAGGCTCGACAACGACGTGTTGGCCGACTTTGATGTCGTCCACGCCTTCGCCGACGGCATAGACTACGCCAGAGAATTCGTGTCCCATCGTTACGGGAGCGGACTCGCCGGAAATCGGGTGCGGATGACCGCAGGGCGGGATGAAAATCGGACCTTCCATGAATTCGTGCAGGTCGGTACCGCAGATGCCGCACCAGGCAACATTGATGCCGACGGTGCCGGGGGCGACGGTCGGTTCGGGGATGTCTTCGATGCGGATATCACCTTTATCGTAAAAACGTGCTGCTTTCATTGTAACGCTCCTTGTTTTCAAGTAGGAATGCCGTCTGAAAAATGTCGGACGGCGGTTGAAATGGGAATGGCGTGAAGAAGCCTGACCGTTTCCGGTTGAATCTGTTTAGATGTTATTTTACTACAAGAGATGTGTTTAAGCACGCGGAAGGCTTTCTGTTTGCGTCAGGTCAAATAATGATGCCGTCTGAAAACCGAATCGGCTTCAGACGGCATTTATATCGTAACGGTCGGATTGGGTAGGTTGGCGCATCTGTCCGGTTTTCGGTTTGGCAAACCGTTTTTTTGTTGGATACAGTGTTTTCTGATAGGCGGTTGCGGTATCGGATTTGCCCAGCCCTGCCAGCACGCGGATATGCTCGGCAGTAGATTGTGCCAGAGGTTCAAGGGTGTAGCCGCCTTCGAGTACGGATACGATTTTGCCGGGGCAGCCCGATGCCGTCTGAATGATTTTGTGTGTCAGCCAGGCAAAATCCGCCTCGTGCAGGTTGAGCCTGCCCGATTCGTCCAGACGGTGTGCGTCGAATCCTGCCGACAGCAGCACCAGTTCGGGTTTGAATGCGGCAAGCCGGGGCAGCCACTGTCTGCGGACGGCTTCGCGGAATGTGCGGCTGCCCGTTCCCGGCGGCAAGGGCAGGTGCACCATATTGCCGCCGTCGGGCATATCGTTGTTTTCGGGGAAGGGGAAAAGGTCGGTTTCAAACAGGTTGAAAAACAGGATGCGCGGATCGTCTTTGAATATTTCTGCCGTACCGTCGCCGTAGTGGACATCGAAATCGATGACGGCAATGCGTTTCAGGCGGTATTCGGCAATGGCATGCATGACGCCGGCGGCAACGTTGTTCAGCAGGCAGAATCCGCCGGCTTTGCCGCTGCCTGCATGGTGTCCGGGCGGGCGGGCGGCGCAAAAGGCATGCCATGCTTTGCGGTTCATGACCATGTCGACTGCCTGAACTGCCGAACCGGCGGCAAAGCGTGCGGCAGACAGCGAGCCTGTGCTGATTGCAGTGTCGTCATCCAGGCGGAAAATCTTGCCTTTTTGGGGCTGGCAAGATTCTAAACGGTTCAGATATTTGCTCGAGTGGACAAGTGCAAGGCGCGTATCGCTGATTTCTTCCGCCTCTACGGTTTGGAGGTGCTGCCAAATACCGGCGCGGCGCAATGCCTGCTCGATGCAGAGGATGCGGTCGGGCGAATCGGGATGGTTTGCTCCGGGTTCGTGCCCGGTGCAGGCGGGGTGGAAAAGCCAGGCGGTCTGGGCGTTTTTGCCCAAAAAAAGGCGCAGCAGGGCGTAGAGTTTCAGGAACAGGCGGGTCAGCGGCATGGGTTCGGGAAAGGGGTTGCAGACGGCATACGGTTGGGTATGGGCAGCAAACCCGATATATTGTTTACGGTCTTATGCTATTATATACCCCGCTCGATTTTCAATCATATTTAGAAAGAACGGATAAATTATGAATCAAGCTGTTGCACAATTTGCTCCTTTGGTGTTGATTATGGTGGTGTTCTACTTCCTGATCATGCGCCCCCAACAAAAGAAATTCAAAGCGCATCAGGCAATGCTTGCCGCCTTGAAAGCCGGCGACAAAGTGGTCTTGGCGGCAGGTTTCAAGGGTAAGGTAACCAGAGTCGGCGAACAGTTTTTTACCGTGGATATCGGACAGGGTACAAAAATCGAGGTCGAAGTAGAACGCAATGCGATTGCCGCAAAAGTCGATTGATTTGTGCCGACAAGCCGCATCGGGAAAGCCCGAATGCGGCACTTTGTTTTGAATTCCAACCGAAGGCTTGACCATGTTCCGACACGCAGGGCGGCTATTCAGGATGTCGCCTTCCGGTCTTGCCTGGCTGGGAAGGGGTTTTGCCTCTTCTGAAATAGCCCGATTCCGACACCACCGAAAGGGTGGGGTTCCAACCATTAAGGAACAATGATGAACCGTTATCCTTTATGGAAATATCTGCTGATTGTGTTCACGATTGCGGTTGCCGCAGTGTATTCGCTGCCCAACCTATTCGGCGAAACACCCGCCGTGCAGGTATCGACCAACCGACAAGCCATCATCATCAACGAACAGACTCAATTCAAAGTGGATGCCGCGCTGCAAAACGCGGGTATTCAGACCGACGGGATGTTTGTTGTGGACAATTCACTGAAAGTGCGTTTCAAAGACACCGAAACGCAGCTTAAAGCGCGCGACGTCATCGAAAACACTTTGGGCGAAGGGTATATTACCGCGCTCAACCTGTTGGCGGACAGCCCCGAATGGATGGCGAAAATCAAAGCCAATCCGATGTTTTTGGGTTTGGACCTGCGCGGCGGCGTGCATTTCACCATGCAGGTCGATATGAAAGCGGCGATGCAGAAAACATTTGAACGTTATTCGGGCGACATCCGCCGCGAACTGCGCCGCGAAAAAATCCGCAGCGGTACGGTACGCCAGACTGAAAACAGTTTGACCGTCCCTTTGCAGGATGCAGGTGATGTGCAAAAGGCACTGCCGCAGTTGCGCAGGCTGTTTCCTGAAGCAACGCTGAATTCAGACGGTAGCAATATCGTCTTGACGCTTTCGGAAGAGGCGGTGAATAAAGTACGTTCCGATGCGGTCAAACAGAACATCACTACCCTGCACAACCGTGTAAACGAGTTGGGCGTGGCCGAACCCGTCATTCAGCAGTCCGGTGCCGACCGCATCGTCGTGCAGCTTCCCGGTGTGCAAGACACTGCCAAGGCAAAAGACATCATCGGCCGTACCGCGACTTTGGAAGTCCGCATGGTGGAGGACGATCCTGCCAAGTTGCGCGAGGCATTGGAAGGCAATGTGCCGAGCGGTTATGAGTTGCTTTCAAGCGGCGGAGATCGTCCCGAAACTCTGCTAATCAGCAAACAGGTCGAGCTGACGGGCGACAACATCAACGATGCGCAACCGAGTTTCGACCAAATGGGCGCACCTGCCGTCAGTCTGAGCTTGGACAGCGCGGGTGGCAGCATTTTTGGCGAACTGACTGCCGCAAATGTCGGCAAACGCATGGCGATGGTTTTGATCGACCAAGGAAAATCCGAGGTTGTAACCGCGCCGGTTATCCGTACTGCCATTACCGGCGGACGCGTGGAAATTTCCGGAAGCATGACGACAGCCGAAGCCAACGATACGTCTTTGCTGTTGCGTGCCGGTTCTCTTGCCGCACCGATGCAGATTGTCGAAGAACGTACCATCGGTCCGTCTTTGGGTAAGGAGAACATCGAAAAAGGCTTCCATTCGACTTTATGGGGTTTTGCCATCGTTGCTGCATTCATGGTGATTTATTACCGCTTGATGGGTTTCTTCTCTACCATTGCCTTGAGTACCAACATACTGTTCCTAATCGGTATTTTGTCTGCCATGCAGGCAACGTTGACCCTGCCAGGTATTGCTGCGTTGGCATTGACATTGGGTATGGCGATTGACTCCAACGTATTGATTAACGAGCGTATCCGAGAGGAATTGCGTGCGGGTGTCGTACCGCAGCAAGCCATCAACCTCGGTTTCCAACATGCATGGGCGACCATTGTCGATTCGAACCTGACTTCGCTGATTGCCGGTATCGCGCTTTTGGTATTCGGTTCCGGCCCGGTACGCGGTTTTGCGGTCGTACATTGTTTGGGTATTCTGACTTCGATGTATTCGTCCGTCGTCGTATTCCGTGCGTTGGTCAATCTGTGGTACGGACGCAGACGCAAATTGCAGAATATTTCCATCGGTGCGGTATGGAAACCTGAAGCCGAAACTGCGGCAGGTAAGGAGTAAGCTATGGAACTCTTTAAAATCAAACGCGATATTCCGTTTATGAGCTACGGCAAACTGACGACCTTCATTTCGTTGGTTACGTTTATCGCTGCCGTGTTCTTCTTGGTGACCAAAGGCCTGAATTTCTCCGTCGAATTTACCGGCGGTACGGTAATGGAAGTCCAATATCAGCAGGGTGCGGATGTCAATAAGATGCGCGAACGCCTCGATATGCTGAAAATGGGTGATGTACAGGTTCAGGCATTGGGTACGAACAAACACATTATGATCCGCCTGCCGAACAAAGAAGGTGTTACTTCCGCACAGTTGTCCAATCAGGTTATAGATTTGCTGAAAAAAGACAGTCCCGACGTTACTTTGCGCCAAGTCGAATTTATCGGTCCGCAAGTCGGTGAGGAATTGGTAAGTAATGGATTGATGGCTTTAGGTTTTGTCGTTATCGGCATCATTATTTACCTGTCGATGCGTTTCGAATGGCGTTTTGCCGTATCTGCCATTATCGCCAATATGCACGACATCGTGATTATTCTCGGCTGCTTTGCCTTCTTCCAATGGGAATTTTCGCTAACCGTCTTGGCGGGCATTCTTGCCGTATTGGGCTATTCTGTGAACGAATCCGTCGTCGTCTTCGACCGTATCCGTGAAAACTTCCGCAAGCCGGCGATGCGCGGACATACCGTGCCGGAAGTCATCGACAACGCGATTACCGCAACGATGAGCCGCACCATCATTACCCACGGTTCGACCGAGGCGATGGTTGTTTCTATGCTGGTGTTCGGCGGTGCGGCCTTGCACGGCTTTTCTATGGCGTTGACCATTGGCATCGTGTTCGGCATTTATTCTTCCGTATTGGTTGCCAGCCCGCTCTTGCTGATGTTCGGTTTGAGCCGCGACAATATCGCCAAGGAAGCGAAACAGAAGGAAGAAATTGTGGTCTGATGTCAAATGCCGTCTGAAACCGGAAGATGTCTCCGTTTTCAGACGGCATTTCGCCGACATCGCAAAATATCGTGCAGAACAGCAAAAATTGTGTGATAATGCGCCGTTCCTGTTTCAGGAATAGGGAGTTTGCCGTTGTCTTCAGGCTTGGCAAACTTGTCCGAATCCCATTTGGGGTTCTTTTTATTTTTCGGAGTTTTTCCATTATGGCACTGACCGTAGAACAAAAAGCACAAATCGTTAAAGATTTCCAACGTAAAGAAGGCGACACCGGCTCTTCTGAAGTACAAGTCGCCCTGTTGACTTTCCGCATCAACGACCTGACCCCCCACTTCAAAGCCAACCCCAAAGACCATCACAGCCGTCGCGGCCTGTTGAAAATGGTCAGCCAACGCCGCCGCCTGCTGGCCTACTTGCGCCGTACCCAGCCCGATACGTATCGCGCGTTGATTACCCGCTTGGGTCTGCGTAAATAATTACGCTTTCCGACACCGCCCAGAAAAATGGGCGGTGTTTTCTTTTCTGTTGCTTTCCGACAAGCTCAAATCCATATTTATAGTGGATTAAATTTAAATCAGGACAAGGCGACGAAGCCGCAGACAGTACAAATAGTACGGCAAGGCAAGGCAACGCTGTACTGGTTTAAATTTAATCCACTATATTGCCCGAAAACCGCATAAACTAATATAATATAAAGTTCTTTGGAATCTTGTTCCATTTCATGCTGCCCGTGCGCTTTACAAGAGTTTCAGACGGCATCAAACGTTTAACTCCCGCCAGCAATCAAACAGCTTTTTATCACCCATTCGAAAATCCGTTTTGCCGGTACTCGTCTTTTTATTGGAGTATTGCCATTATGACCGCAACCACTGCGTCTTCAGCCAAACCTTATCTCAAAATCCAAGGTTTGGTGAAAAAGTTTGGTGACAATTACGCTGTCGATAACATCGACTTGGACATTTATCAACACGAAATCTTCGCCCTTTTGGGCAGTTCCGGCAGCGGAAAATCTACACTGCTGCGTATGCTGGCGGGTATGGAAAGTCCCAATCAGGGAAAAATTATCCTTGATGGTCAGGATATTACCAAACTTGCACCCTATGATCGCCCCATCAATATGATGTTCCAAAGTTACGCGCTTTTTCCGCATATGACCGTAGAACAAAACATTGCCTTCGGTCTGAAACAGGACAAAATGCCTAAAGGCGAAATCGCCGCGCGCGTCGAAGAAATGCTCCGCCTGGTTCAGATGACCAAATTTGCTAAACGCAAACCGCACCAATTGTCCGGCGGTCAGCAGCAGCGCATTGCTTTGGCACGCAGTCTGGCAAAACGTCCGAAAATTCTACTGCTGGATGAGCCCCTCGGTGCATTGGACAAAAAACTGCGCCAACAAACCCAGCTTGAGTTGGTCAATACGCTGGAACAAGTCGGCGTAACCTGTATTATGGTTACGCACGACCAAGAAGAGGCGATGACGATGGCGACCCGCATCGCCATTATGTCCGACGGTCAGTTGCAGCAAGTCGGCACACCCAGCGACGTGTACGACTATCCCAACAGCCGCTTCACTGCCGAGTTTATCGGCGAAACCAACATCTTTGACGGTGTGGTGATTGAAGATCATGCCGACTATGCCGTTATCGAATGCGAAGGTTTGGAAAACCACGTCCGCATCGACCACGGTTTGGGTGGTCCGAGCGAGCAGGACCTTTGGGTTAGTATTCGACCAGAGGATATTGATTTATATAAAGAAAAACCCGAATATTTGGGCGACTACAACTGGGCGAAAGGCACGGTAAAAGAAATCGCCTATTTGGGCAGCTTCGCCATTTACCATATCAAGCTCGGCAACGGGCGCGTCGTCAAAAGCCAAGTCCCCGCCCCTTACTGGTATGTGCGCAACATTACACCGCCGACTTGGGACGAAACCGTCTATATCAGCTGGCCGGAAAACCAACCGACTCCGTTGTTCCGTTGATTTAAGGGGAATGCAATGAACCTTAATAAACTGAAAAACAAACTGTTCCGCCGTCCGGGGCAGCGTGCGGTGATTGCCGTACCGTATATTTGGCTTTTGGTGCTGTTTCTGATTCCGTTCGCCATCGTGCTGAAAATCAGCTTTGCCGAACAAGAAATCGCCATTCCGCCGTTTACGCCGCTGACCAGCATCGACGAGGATTTAGGCCGTCTGAATATTGCTGTCAGCTATCAAAATTATGCCGATATTTTCCAAAATTTCTGGAATACCCTGAATCCCTTCGGCAACAGCGAAAACAGCAATATCTATCTGATGACCTATTGGTCTTCAATAAAAACTGCACTGACTACGACGGTAATTTGTCTGTTGGTCGGTTATCCGACAGCATATGCGATTTCCCGTGCCAATCCTTCTGTCCGTAATGGTTTGCTGCTTGCCATCATGTTACCTTTCTGGACATCGTTCCTGCTGCGTGTCTATGCGTGGATGGGTTTGCTCGGGCATAATGGCATCATAAACAACTTATTGATTAAGATGGGTATTATTAGTGAACCATTAGATTTGTTCTACAATGCGTTCTCATTGAACTTGGTGATGGTTTATGCCTATCTGCCGTTTATGATTCTGCCGCTTTACACGCAGCTGGTGAAACTGGACAGCCGCCTGCTCGAAGCAGCTTCCGATTTGGGTGCGGGACCGGTCAAGTCGTTCTTGACGATTACACTGCCTTTGTCTAAAACCGGCATTATTGCAGGTTCAATGCTGGTTTTCGTTCCAGCAGTCGGTGAATTCGTGATTCCCGAGCTGGTCGGAGGTTCGGAAAACTTGATGATTGGTAAAGTCTTGTGGCAGGCATTCTTTGATCAAAACAACTGGCCGTTGGCTTCCGCCGTCGCCGTCGTGATGGTCGCGCTGCTGGTCGTGCCGATTGCGCTGTTCCAGCATTATGAAAACCGCGAATTGGAAGAAGGAGCCAAATAATGCAGAAATCCAAATTGTCTTGGTTCCTGAAACTGATGCTGATGTTGTCGCTGGCGTTTCTGTATATCCCGCTGGTCGTTTTGGTTGTCTATTCGTTTAACGAATCCAAGCTCGTTACCGTTTGGGGAGGCTTTTCGACCAAGTGGTACGGCGCATTGCTGGAAAACGACACCATCTTGGAAGCTGCTTGGTTATCGCTGCGTATTGCCGTTGTGTCTTCGCTTGCCGCTGTCGTTTTGGGTACGCTGGCGGGCTATGCGATGGCGCGTATCAAACGTTTCCGCGGCAGTACCTTGTTCGCGGGTATGATTTCCGCACCTATGGTTATGCCTGACGTGATTACCGGTTTGTCCATGCTGCTCTTGATTATTCAGGTGCAAATGTTCCTGCAAGGTAGCGAATTGCTGCAATCGCTTTATTTTGATCGAGGCTTTTTCACTATTTTCTTAGGACATACCACGCTTTGCATGGCATACATTACCGTTGTTATCCGTTCGCGTCTGGTTGAGCTTGACCAATCGCTCGAAGAAGCTGCAATGGATTTGGGTGCGCGTCCGCTGAAAATCTTTTTTGTCATCACTTTGCCTTTGATTGCCCCTGCCATTGCTTCAGGCTTTCTGCTCGGCATTACCCTGTCTTTGGATGATTTGGTGATTACCTCCTTCCTGTCTGGCCCTGGTTCTTCTACATTGCCGCAGGTGATTTTCTCCAAAATCAAGCTGGGTCTTGATCCTCAGATGAATGTCTTGGCAACCATCCTGATCGGCATCATCGGAACATTGGTCATCATCGTCAATTATTGGATGATGAGGCAGGCAACCAAGCGCGACCGTGAGGCAGCGGAAGCCTACCGCCAAGAAAAATTGGCTGCCGAGAAAGCAAATTAACTAACAAGGCAGGCTGACCGCATGACTGGGTCAGCCTGTTTTCTTAAATCGATTTTCTGTTTGGACGATATGGTTCGACAGCCTGTATCATGCCGTCTGAAAATATACCTGATAAAGTAAACATCATGATTCGTCCTGATTTTCAAGAATATCTGCCTTCTTATTATTTTAGTTCGGTTAATCCTCATACTGTTTATCCGAAACTTCAATGCCGTCTGAAAACCGATACCTGTATCATCGGTGGCGGTTTGAGTGGTTTGTGCACTGCACTGCCCTTAGCGGAGCAGGGACATGAAACGGTTGTGTTGGAAGCCGCGCGTATCGGTTTCGGCGCATCGGGACGGAGTGGCGGGCAGGTTATCAGCGATTACGCCTGCGGTATGGAGGAAATTGAAAAACAGGTTGATTTGGAGCGGGCACAATGGTTTTGGCAGCAGTCTTTACAGGCGGTTGAGCTTGTGGACGAGCGCGTACGCAAATATGCGATTGACTGTGATTGGCAACGCGGTTATGCCACGGTTGCCGTTCGTCCGCAACATTGGGAAGAATTGCAACAATGGCATGAGCACGCCCAAAAATATTACGGTGCAACTCATTATCAACTTTGGGATAACACTGAATTGAAGCAGCAACTCGACAGCGATATGTACCAAGGCGCACAGTTCGATCCCTTGTCCGGGCATCTTCATCCGCTCAATTACACGTTGGGTGTTGCCGGTGCCGCTGCCGAAGCCGGTGCGCAGATTTTTGAGCATTCTCCCATGATACGCATCGAACCTTATCAAAACGGTTGGTTGGTTTACACTCCGGAAGGCAGTGTCGAATGTAAAAATGTGGTATATGCCGTCAATACTTATGCCGGTTTGAACCCGATATTCCAGCCTTTGGAACGCAAGGCGATTGCCGTCAGCACCTTTATTATTGCCACCGAACCCTTGGGCACGCGCGCAAAAAGGCTTATCCGCAACAATATGGCAGTATGCGACAACCGCCATATTTTGGACTATTACCGCCTCAGTGCGGACGGCAGATTGCTTTTCGGCGGTAAAGACCATGAATTTATCGACGATCCTGCGCGTATGACCGAGCTTGTCCGCCAAGACATGCTTAAAGTTTTTCCGCAGCTTGCCGATGTTAGAATCGAATATTCGTGGGGCGGGGAGTGCGATATTACCGCCAACCTTGTCCCGCATTTCGGACGTTTGGCCGCAAATGTTTTTTATACGCAAGGTTATTCCGGACACGGGATGGCGATAACGGGCATTGCAGGTCTGGCGGTTGCCGAAGCAATTTTAGGGGACGAATGCCGTCTGAAGCCGTTTGAGCAGTTGCGCCAGCCGAATATCATCCTCCAACCGTTTTTGAGAAAGCTCGGTTCTTTCCTCGGCTCGAAATATTATCAGTGGAAAGACAGCCGTTGAGTGTTAGGGAACGGCAAATGCATAAAAATGCCGTCTGAAGCCTGCTTTCCAGGTTTCAGACGGCATTTTTTGAATGCTGTACGGTGTGTTTATTTGCCGCGCATTAGCTCGAAGAAATCGTCGTTGTTTTTAGAGGCTTTGATTTTTCCGATTAAAAATTCGGCTGCCTCGATTTCGTCCATCGGGTGCAGGAACTTGCGCAGCAGCCACATACGTTGCAGCTGGTCGTTCGGAACAAGCAGTTCTTCGCGGCGCGTGCCGGATTTGTTGATGTTGATGGCGGGGAAGAGGCGTTTTTCCGCCATGCGGCGGTCAAGATGCAATTCCATATTGCCGGTGCCTTTGAATTCTTCGTAAATCACATCGTCCATACGGCTGCCGGTTTCAACCAATGCGGTGGCGATAATGGTCAGCGAACCGCCTTCTTCCACGTTGCGTGCTGCGCCGAAGAAACGTTTGGGACGGTGCAGTGCGTTGGCATCGACACCGCCGGTCAGGATTTTGCCCGAGGTAGGCACGACGGTGTTGTAGGCACGGGCAAGGCGGGTAATCGAATCCAGCAGGATGACCACGTCTTTTTTGTGTTCCACCATACGCTTGGCTTTTTCAAGCACCATTTCGGCAACTTGGACGTGGCGTTGCGCCGGCTCGTCAAAGGTGGAGGAGACTACTTCACCTCGGACGGAACGGCTCATTTCGGTTACTTCTTCGGGACGCTCGTCAATCAAGAGGACGATGAGCTCGACTTCGGGATAGTTTGCGGTAACGGCGTGGGCAATGTTTTGCAGCATTACGGTTTTACCGCTTTTGGGCGGGGCAACCAAGAGGGCGCGCTGACCTTTGCCGATGGGCGAAATCAGGTCGATGGCGCGTCCGGTAAGGTTTTCTTCGGACTTTAAGTCGCGTTCCAGCTTCAACTGTTCGGTCGGAAACAGCGGGGTCAGGTTTTCAAACAGGATTTTATGGCGGCATACTTCCGGGTGGTTGCCGTTGATGGAATCCAGTCTGACCAGGGCAAAATAGCGTTCGTTGTCTTTGGGGACGCGCACGCTGCCTTCGATGGTGTCGCCCGTATGCAGGTTGAAGCGTCGGATTTGGGTGGGTGAGACATATATGTCATCAGGGCCTGCAAGATAGGACGTGTCCGCGCTGCGGAGGAAGCCGAAGCCGTCGGGCAGGATTTCGAGCGTGCCGGAGCAGGTGAAACCCTCGCCTTTTTTCATCATTTGGCGGACGATGGCAAATACGAGATCTTGTTTGCGGAATCGGTTGGCGTTTTCGATGCCGTGTTCTTCCGCTAATTCTAAGAGTTTGGAAATGTGCAGGGTTTGTAATTCAGAGACGTGCATAATAATGATATATAGAAGAGGAAAAGACGGGCGGATGCCGTCTGAAAGAAGAAGCTGACCGTTGCCGGTTGCTCGGAGAAAGGGGGAATTGTAGGCAGTCGGCGTGCAGGTGTCAAATATTATCTCAGGCGGGGTTAGCCTTTATCGGCAGGATATATCGCTTGAGTAAAGTCGTTTGGAAAAATACCCCCGAGCTTTTCAGGCTTGGGGGTATGGGCATTGATTATTTATTCAATTCATCAGCTAAATACAGCCAGGTTTCGATGACGGTATCCGGATTCAGGGAGACGCTCTCTATGCCTTCTTCTACCAGCCATTTGGCGAAGTCCGGATGATCTGACGGGCCTTGACCGCAAATACCGACGTATTTGTTTTGTTTGCGGCAGGCGGAGATTGCCAAGTGCAACATTACTTTAACGGCAGGGTTGCGTTCGTCAAACGATTCGGACACCAAGCCGCTGTCGCGGTCGAGACCGAGGGTCAGTTGGGTCATGTCGTTCGAGCCGATGGAGAAGCCGTCGAAGTATTGCAGGAATTGTTCCGCCAATACCGCGTTGCTCGGCAGTTCGCACATCATAATCAGGCGCAGGCCGTTTTTGCCGCGTTCCAAGCCGTTTTCTTTCAGGGCTTTGACAACGGCTTCGGCCTCGCCCAAGGTGCGGACGAACGGAATCATGATTTCAACGTTGGTCAGCCCCATTTCGTCGCGGACGCGTTTCAAGGCTTTGCATTCGAGGGCGAAGCAGTCTTTGAAATTGTCGGCTACATAACGCGCTGCGCCGCGGAAGCCCAGCATCGGGTTTTCTTCGTGCGGTTCGTATACGCTGCCGCCCACCAAGTTAGCGTACTCGTTGGATTTGAAGTCGGACATACGGACGATGGTTTTACGTGGATAAACCGATGCGGCCAAAGTTGCCACGCCTTCTGCGATTTTATCGACGTAGAAGTCGACAGGGGACGCATAGCCGACGATGCGGCGGGTAATTTCCGCTTTCAATTCGTCGTCTTGTTTGTCAAATTCCAACAAGGCTTTGGGGTGGATACCGATTTGGCGGTTGATGATAAATTCCATACGCGCCAAGCCGATGCCTTCGCTGGGCAGATTGGCAAAGCTGAATGCGAGTTCGGGATTACCGACGTTCATCATCACTTTGACGGGTGCTTTGGGCATATTATCCAAGGCGACATCGGTAATCTGTACGTCCAGCAGGCCGGAGTAGATGAAGCCGGTATCGCCTTCGGCACAGGATACGGTAACTTCCTGACCGTTTTCCAAGAGTTCGGTCGCATTGCCGCAGCCGACAACGGCAGGAATGCCCAGTTCGCGCGCGATAATCGCCGCGTGGCAGGTGCGGCCGCCGCGGTTGGTAACGATGGCGGAAGCACGTTTCATCACGGGTTCCCAATCCGGATCGGTCATGTCGGTAACCAGTACGTCGCCGGCTTCGACGGAATCCATCTCGGAAGCATCTTTAATCAGACGTACTTTACCCTGTCCGACTTTTTGACCGATGGCACGGCCTTCACATAATACGGTTTTGTCGCCGTTGATGGCGAAGCGGCGCAGGTTGCGGCTGCCTTCTTCCTGGGATTTTACGGTTTCGGGACGGGCTTGCAGGATGTAGAGTTTGCCGTCCAAGCCGTCGCGTCCCCATTCGATATCCATCGGGCGGTCATAGTGTTTTTCGATGGTCAGCGCGTAGTGTGCCAACTCGGTGATTTCTTCGTCGGTAATGGAGAAGCGGTTGCGGTCTTCTTCGGGGACATCGACGTTGGTTACCGATTTGCCTGCTTCTGCTTTGTCGGTAAAAATCATTTTGATGTGTTTCGAACCCATGGTTTTACGCAGGATGGCGGGCTTGCCCGCTTTGAGCGTAGGTTTGAACACATAAAATTCGTCCGGGTTGACCGCGCCTTGTACGACGTTTTCGCCCAGACCGTAAGAGGAGGTAACAAAGACGACTTGATCGTAGCCGGATTCGGTGTCGAGGGTGAACATCACACCTGATGCGCCACTGTCGGAACGCACCATGCGTTGAACGCCGGCGGAAAGGGCGACGATGTCGTGTTCGAAGCCTTTGTGGACACGGTAGGAAATGGCGCGGTCGTTGTACAGGGAGGCGAATACATGGCGCATCGCTTCTTTAACATTTTCCAAGCCGTTGATATTCAAGAAGGTTTCCTGTTGGCCGGCAAATGAAGCGTCCGGCAGGTCTTCGGCGGTTGCGGAAGAGCGTACGGCAACGGAAATGTCCGCGCCGCCGGCATCGGCAACCATTTTGTTCCATGCCGCTTCGATTTCGGCATCGAGCTGTTCGGGGAAAGGCGTGTCCAAAATCCATTGGCGGATTTCTTTGCCGACGCGTGCCAGTTCGGCAACGTCTTCGACATCCAATTTTGCCAGTGCGGCGGAAATGCGTTCGCTCAGACCGTTGTGTGCGAGAAATGCGCGGTAGGCATCGGCTGTGGTGGCAAAGCCGCCGGGGACGCGAACGCCTTTTTCGGTCAGCTGACTGATCATTTCACCCAGCGAGGCGTTTTTACCGCCCACGCGTTCAACATCTGTCATACGCAGGTTTTCAAACCAGATTACGTAGTTGTCGGCCATTTGTGTGTCCAATCCAAAATATGTTAAAAAAGAAACAAATCCGCGTGCTTATTTTAAGCGATTCGTTCCTCTGCTGTCATGTGTTTTATCCGTTTTAAAATCATGATGCCGTCTGAAAAATTGCGCTTTCGGCGTGTGTAGCGGTTTGAAACTTGCAGCCGGTATGTTTCTTTTTTTGGGTATTTTCTTTGTAAAACAGATGGTTTGAATAGGTTAATGTTTTTTCTGTTTGATTTTTTTGTTTATTTTTTAAAATTTTCTGCCAAAAAATGCTTTATATAAATAATTTTATTTCAAAATTATATTGTGTCTGTTTGGGTGTAATCCGAGGTAGGCGTGCTGCGGGTGCTTTCCTTGTGTCTGCTGCTGCTGTTATGATGGGGTTTTAAACCTGTGTTTTAAGGATGGAAGATGAGCAGTCCGCGCCATGTGTTTTACATTTCCGACCGTACCGGTCTGACTGCCGAGAATATCGGCGAGGCTTTGCTGAACCAGTTTGGCAATCTGTCGTTCAAACGCCATACGCATCCGTTTGTCGATACGCCGGAAAAGGCGCGCGCGGTGGTGGAGAAGGTCAATCAGAGCCGGCAGGAAAACGGTCAGCGTCCGATTGCGTTTGTCAGCGTGGTCAATGATGAAATCCGTGAAATCATCAAACAGGCAGACGCTTTCCACATCAATTTTTTTGAAACCTTCCTCGGGCTTTTGGAAAAGGAACTCAACACCGAGGCGGTTGCCGCCGAACAGGGACACCACAGTATCGGTAATACGAAGCGTTACGATGCGCGTATGGAGGCGGTCAATTTTTCTTTGAACCACGATGACGGGGTCAGCGATAAGAACCTTCAGGAAGCGGATGTGATTCTGATGGGCGTGTCCCGTTCGGGTAAAACGCCGACCTGCCTTTACCTCGCCCTGCAATACGGCATCCGTGCGGCAAACTATCCGCTGATTCCCGACGATTTGGAATCGGCCGATCTGCCGCGTATGGTCAAGCCGTATAAAGACAAGCTGTTCGGGTTGACCATCCAGCCGGAACGTTTGCAGGCAATCCGTCAGGAACGCCGCCCGAATTCGGCTTATGCGCGCATCGACACCTGCCGCAGCGAGGTGGCGGACGCGCAGAGTATGTTCAGACGGCATGGGATTCCGTTTGCGAATACGACGGATAAATCGGTGGAAGAGCTTGCCGTGCATATCCTTCAGGCGTGCAAGTTGAAGCGTAGGTTCTGATGTGGTGTCGGGATTGTACCTAAATGTGGGAAATGCCGTCTGAAAGGTTTTCAGACGGCATTTTCATACCTGTTTTTTGTTAAGGCAGCCGATTAGTTCGATCGGTGTGGCGATGCGGTAGTCGGGTTGCCATGAGTCGGTATCATCTTCATCTGAGATATAGCCCCATTCGGCGAGGACGGTCGTCATACCGGCGTTGCACCCCGCCTGTATATCGCGTTCCGCGTCGCCGACGTAGAGTGTGTGTTGCGGGTCGGCGTGGATTTGTCCGCACGCATACAGCATGGGTTTGACGCTGGGCTTGGGCTCGCCGCAGGTGTCGCCGCTGACGACGACGGCGGGTGGGATGATGAAGCCGAGTTTGGGGACGAGTTTGTCGGTGAAGCGCATGGGTTTGTTGGTGATGATGCCCCATTTGATACCGCGTTGGTTGAGTTCGGCAATGAGTTCGTTCACGCCGTCAAAGAGCTCGGTGTCTTGGGCGTAGCGGCTGTCGTATTCGTCTAGGTATTCGGCGCGCCATCGGGTGTAGTCGGGGTGGTCGGGGGTGATGCCTGCGCCGAGCTTGAGCAGTCCTGCTGCGCCGTGGCTGGCTTGCATGCGGATTTCGTCCATGCTTTTTTCGGGCAGTCCGTGGCGGGCGAGCAGGGTGTTGAGTGCGCCGCCGAGGTCTAGGGCGGTGTCGGCGAGCGTGCCGTCGAGGTCGAACAATACGGCTTGTATCATGTGTTTTCCTTTGGTTTTTTGGTGGGGTCGTCTGAAAAGGGTTTCAGACGACCTTTGGGTTTAGTGGTGGTGATGGTGCGCGTTATCGGTCTCGTTGGCACACAAGACGCTGTCGGGATGCGGGTGGTGTTCGCTTTCGATTTGGATGGTGCAGTGTCCGATGTTTTTGTGGGACAACTCGTGTTCGATGCGGTAGGCGATTTGTTCGGATTCGGCAACGGTTATGCTGCCGTCCACGACGATGTGGCAGGATAGGGCGTTGATATTGCTTGTAATCGTCCAGACGTGTAAGTCGTGGACGGATTTTACGCCTTCGGTGTTGCGGATAACGTCGAGCAGGTCGTCGGTGCGGATGTTTTCGGGTGTGCCCTCCATCAGGATGTGCAGCGTTTGTTTGAGCAGGCTCCGGCCGCTTCGTCCGACCAGCGCGGCAACGAACATACTGACGAGCGGATCCGCCCATTTCCAGCCGAACGCCATCATAAGTACGGCGGCGGCAATCGCGCCGACCGAGCCGAGAAGGTCGCTTAAAACGTGCAGATACGCGCCGCGCATATTGACGTTGGCTTCGGTATCGCTGTTTTTCAGCATATAAACTGCCACGCCGATGTTGACCAGCAGTCCGATAATGCTGATGACGAGCATCCCCGGCGTGGCGATTTCGGGCGGATAAAGCAGGCGTTTGACGGCTTCGTAGAAAATCATTACGGCGATGACCACCAGCGACAAGCCGTTGAACATGGCGGTGAGGATTTCAAAACGTTTGTAGCCGAAGGTCTTTTGCAGCGTGGTTTCTTTTTCGCCGAGTTTGAATGCCCACAATGCCGCGCCCAAGGAAAACGCGTCGCCGAACATATGCCCAGCGTCGGAAAGCAGCGCGAGCGAGTGGGTCAGCCGGCCGCCGGCCGCCTCCAGCAGCATAAAGGCGGCGATGATGATGAACGACACGCGCAATACTTTTTTATTGGCGGTATGCGTGTGGGCGTGTGCGTGATGATGGTGTTCGTGATGGTGAGACATAATGTTCCTCAGCAGAGGTCGTCTGCGGATTCAGGGTTTTCAGACGACCTTTTTGTTCTGTTTCAAACCCTGCTCGAAATCTTCCAACATATCCAATTCAAAGCGGCTGAAGCCCGCTTTTTCCCGCGCTTCGATGTTCACATAGCCGCGGAAGATAAACATATCGTAACGGGCAATCAGACTGCGGAACAGGGTGACAGGTTCCAAACCGCGTTCGCGGCAGAGGTGTTGATACCAATGGTTGCCGATGGCGACATGGCCCACTTCGTCGCGGTAAATGATGTCCAACACGCCGCAGGTTTCCGAATCGCCGCGCTGCTCCACCTTCGCGCGTATCCCCGGCGTAACGTCCAGCCCGCGCGCTTCCAACACGCGCGGCACCAAAGCCATGCGCAACAGCGGGTCGTAGGCGGTTTTATACGCCATGTCCCACAAATGGTTGTGCGCCTCGAAATCGCCGTAATCGAAGCCGAAAGCGCGCAGCCTTTCGCGCATCAGGCGGAAGTGGTAAACCTCTTCCTTCGCCACCCGCACCCAGTCGCGCACAAACTGAAACGGCAGCGTGCGGAAACGGTATGCCGCGTCCAAAGCTAGATTGATGGCGTTGAACTCGATATGCGCAATCGCGTGCAGCATCGCCGCATAGCCTTCGGTTGTGTTCATCTTGCGCGGCGTCAGCTGCGACGGCGCGACCAAAACAGGCTTCGGCGGCCGTCCCGCGTGGCGGAAGTCGAGCGGCGCGGAGCCTGCTTTAGCCTCTTCCATATTTTGAACGGCGGCAAACGCCTCGTCCGTCAGCCGTCCTTTTTCATCGGGGTTGTCTGAAAGCAGGGCAAGTTCGAGCAAAGTATAAATATCAGGTTTCATTCCAAGTCCGCCGTTTTTCGGAAAACAAATATTATAGCGTTTAAAAAAAACAATATAAGGAATATAATCTTTACAATTTGGCGTTGCGCGTCAAAAACCATGAAATACCACAGTTTGCACAGTCGGCATACATTAAAGAATTGTGAAACCCGATTGTCTTTTCCGCAGGAAAAAATCCTGAATCTTCAAAAATTAGCTCTTGGAAAACACTGTTTGCAAAATGTAAACCGCCCATAAGCGGCTTGCATTGTTATTTTGTAACATCGATACTGGGCGCCACATCCCTTCCAACAAGGAAAAATAATGATGAAACAACACAACCTGTTCAAATTCCTCGCCGCTTCCGCCCTGACCGCAACCATTGGTTTCGCACAGGCAGGCGCAGTGGATGCACTCAAGAAATTCAACAACGACGCCGACGGTATCAGCGGCAGCTTCACCCAAACCGTCCAAAGCAAAAAGAAAACCCAAACTGCACACGGTACTTTCAAAATCCTGCGTCCGGGCTTCTTCAAATGGGAATACACCAAGCCCTACAAACAAACCATCGTAGGCGACGGTCAAACCATTTGGCTCTATGACGTTGATTTGGCACAAGTGACCAAGTCCTCCCAAGACCAAACCATCGGCGACAGCCCTGCCGCCATCCTCTCCAACAAAACCGCCCTTGACAGCAGCTACTCCCTCAAAGAAGACGGCTCGTCCAACGGTATAGACTACGTCTTGGCAACGCCTAAGAAAAACAACGCTGGCTACCAATATATCCGTATCGGCTTCAAAGGCGACAACCTCGCCGCCATGCAGTTGAAAGACAGCTTCGGCAACCAGACCTCCATCAGCTTCGGCAGCCTGAACACCAAACCCAACCTTTCGCGCGGCGCATTCAAATTTACGCCCCCGCAGGGTGTGGACGTATTGAGCAACTGACCTGTTTGTTTGGCATTATGCCGTCTGAACGTATGGCACGTTCAGACGGCATATTCGTTTAAGATGGCGGAGCAGGTGCATTGTTTGAAAATAAACGGCTGCACATATATTTTTTTCCGGCATTAAAATTAAGTATTGCACTGCCGCGTCTTTTGCCGTTTAATTCAGTCCAGCTGAATCAAGGGCACAAGGAAGCAAGCCGGCCGCCCCCACAGTTTCCCTTTTGTATGTGGTATCGGACCACTGCAATGTTTTCTTTTTCACAAAAGGACTGTATCCATGAGAAAAATCTTGATGGCGGCGGCAGTTTTCGGCCTCGTCTTGACTGCATGCGGCGGTGGCAGCCAAACCACCGCAGAGCCCGAAGCATCCGAAGTGCAACATACTGTTTCCGACAAACTCAATATCTATAATTGGTCGGATTACGTCGATCCCCAAACTCTCTCCGATTTTGAAAAAGATGCCCATCTCAATATCCGGTACGACTATTATGACAGCAACGAGGCACTCGAAGCCAAGCTGCTGACCGGAAAGTCCGGTTATGATTTGGTCGTACCTTCCGTCGCCAATGTCGGCAGGCAGATTAAAGCCGGCGCATACCGGAAAATCGATAAAAGCCTGATACCCAATTACGCCAACATTGATGCCTCCCTGCTGGCAATGATGGCGGAAGTCGATCCGGGCAACGAATATGCCGTCCCTTATTTTTGGGGCATTAATACCTTGGCAATCAATACGCAGCAGGTGAAAAAGGCCTTGGGTACGGACAAATTGCCCGAAAACGAATGGGATTTGGTATTTAATCCCGCATATACGCGCAAACTGAAATCCTGCGGTATCAGTTATTTTGACAGCGCTATCGAGCAGATTCCCCTGGCATTGCACTATTTGGGCAAAGACCCCAACAGTGAAAATCCCGAAGACATCAAAGCCGCCGTCGATATGATGAAAACCGTCCGTCCGGACATCAAACGCTTCACTTCTTCAGGCTATATCGACGATATGGCGACCGGAAACCTGTGTGTCGCCATCGGTTACGGCGGTGATTTGAATATTGCCAAAACACGTGCCCGGGAATCGGCAAACGGTGTGGACATCAAGGTATTGGTACCGACAACCGGCGTGGGTGTATGGGTGGATTCGCTGATGATTCCTCGTGATGCGCAAAATGTCGCCAATGCCCATAAATATATCAATCACACCCTGGATCCGAAAGTTGCCGCGCAAAACGGCAGTTTCGTTACCTATGCACCGGCCAGTCTGCCTGCCCGAGAACTGATGGATGCGAAATATACATCCGACGCATCGATTTTTCCGACTAAAGAACTGATGCAGAAAAGTTTCATCGTATCGCCGAAATCCAGCGATGTCAGCCGTCTCAGTGTCAGACTGTGGCAGTCGCTTAAGGCAGGAAAATGAGCGGTTCCGTTTGAGCTGTTTCAGACGGCATCTAGAGAATAAGCCGGACAACGGCAGTAAAGGAGAGAAAAATGAACGCAATCCGAACTTTCCAAAACCACACTCCCGAAATTCACGAAACCTGCATGATAGACGAAGCGTGCGTCGTCATCGGCGAAGTGTCGCTTGCCGAAGACGTTTCCGTGTGGCCGTGCGCCGTGTTGCGCGGCGATGTGAACAGCATTACCGTCGGTGCGCGCAGCAATATACAGGACGGCAGCGTTTTGCATGTTTC
Source organism: Neisseria sp. LACPHL-SPEC-2024-00856 (assembly GCF_047915665.1). NCBI lineage: Bacteria > Pseudomonadati > Pseudomonadota > Betaproteobacteria > Neisseriales > Neisseriaceae > Neisseria > Neisseria sp. LACPHL-SPEC-2024-00856. Next base: position 74,341 of record NZ_JBLRPR010000002.1, on the reverse strand, counting down.
CCACAAAACCGCCGCCAAACCCGAAGGGTCGCCGTTGGTTATCGGCGAAGACGTTACCGTGGGGCACAAAGTGATGCTGCACGGCTGCCGTATCGGCAACCGCGTCTTGGTCGGTATGGGCAGCACCGTTTTGGATGATGCCGTGATTGAGGACGAAGTGATGATCGGCGCGGGCAGCCTCGTGCCTCCGCGCAAACGTTTGGAGGGCGGCTATCTTTATGTCGGTTCTCCGGTCAGACAAGTGCGCGTGTTGACCGATGAGGAAAAAGCCTTTTTGAAGTATTCCGCCGCGCATTATGTAAGGCTGTCGCAACAATACCGACAAGCGGAATAAGATTTTGGGTTGAAAAAACATGCCGTCTGAAATTTTGGGTTTCAGACGGCATGTTTGTTTTTTGTTACCTTACAGCTTCACCGAATGCTCGCGCGTTTCGTGGAACACGATGTCCGCCGGCGTTCTTGCGTCAGATTCAGGTTGACGCGGTTAGGCGCGAGGTAGGCGAGGCCGTCCTGTATATTGCTGCGCGCGCCGACGGTAATGCTGTTCACGTTGCCGCGCAACACGGCACACGGCCACACGGAAATATCTTCGGCAAGCGACACTTCGCCGATGACGACGTAGGCTTCGTCTATCATACAGGTTTCGTGGATTTCGGGCGTGCGGTTTTGGAAAGTTCGGATTGCGTTCATTTTTCCTCCTTCGGTAAGGTATATATTGTTAAAGGATTTATTAAACATTCCCTCTGATTACTTTTAAAATCCTGCCTGTAATATCGACTCCGAATAATGTGATTATCGGGAATATCAGCTTATATATCAACTTATTGGACCTTAACAGCATAAACCTTATTAGATAATAGTGCGATGGAAAGCTTCTTTGGACGATTAAAAATGGAATGTTATTACGGTAAATGATTTGAGACGTTCTAACAACTGGAAAAAACGATTCATGAGTACATTCATTATTACAACCATGAGCGCATTCAGGGGAAACTAAAAGGACTGAGCTCTGTGAATTACAGAACTCAGTCCTTGAACTAAATCAGTCTAACTTTTGGGGTCAGATCATTTTACGGAGCTTTTTTTGTTGTGTGCTTTAAGCCATTTTTGCATTTGTTCAATTTCCGCTTGTTGTGCGTTAATAATATCCTCAGCAAGCTTACGCATCTTAGGATCCTTTCCGTATTTTAATTCAACTTCCGCCATTTTTACTGCGCCAATATGGTGTGGCAGCATACCTGCTGCAAAAGCAACATCAGGATCTTTATATTGCGCAGCTGCCATCATGTCTTGATGCATTTGATTCATACCTTGCATTAATTCTTGTTGCATTGCAGAACCTGTCGACATTTGCATATTCATGTGTGCTTGATGCGGTTGTTCATTAGCGTGGGCATGAATTGAAACTGCAGCAGCGCTAAGTGTGATAAAAGTCATAAGTTTTTTCATGTTTTTCGCCTATGTGATAACTGAAGGAGCACAAATTATAAACTTTGACCTAAGGTTAAGGTCAACATTTATTCCGAAAATGTTTGGTGAGGTGCTAAAAGCTAAAATAAGACAATATTTGAGCTGCGGTACGGATTTATGTTGCTGCTGTGCCTGACCATTGGAAAGTTTGCTTGGGATTTATTGGGTTGATATCGAATGAAAAAAAGGCCGTCTGAATGTTTCAGACGGCCTTTGTGTTTTACAGTTTAACCGAATGCTCGCGCGTTTCGTGGAACACGATGTCTGGCCAGCGTTCTTGCGTGAGTCCCAGATTCACGCGGTTAGGCGCAAGGTAGGCGAGGTTGCCGCCTGCGTCTATCGACAGATTGCCTGCATTGGCTTTTTCAAATTCCGCCAGCTTTTTCTTGTCTTCGCATGATACCCAGCGCGCCGACCAGATGGATGCGCTGTCGAACACGGCTTCTACGCCGTATTCGTTGGCAAGCCGCGAGGTAACGACTTCAAACTGCAACACGCCGACCGCGCCCAAAATCAAATCTGCGCCGCTCATCGGTTTGAACACCTGTACCGCGCCTTCTTCGCCGAGTTGTTGCAAACCTTTTTGCAGTTGCTTGATTTTCAGCGGGTTTTTGATGCGGACGCTGCGGAACAGTTCGGGCGCGAAGAAGGGGATGCCGGTGAACGCCAGTTGTTCGCCTTCGGAGAAGCTGTCGCCGATTTGGATGTTGCCGTGGTTCGGGATACCGATAATGTCGCCCGCGTAGGCTTCTTCCACCAGCTCGCGGTCGTGCGACATGAATGTAACTACGCTGGAGGCGGCGATTTCGCGGTTGATGCGCAGGTGTTTCATCTTCATGCCGCGCTCAAATTTGCCGGAGCAGACGCGCAAGAAGGCGATGCGGTCGCGGTGTTTCGGATCCATATTGGCTTGGATTTTGAAGATAAATCCGGAGAATTTCGGCTCGTCCGGCTCGACCATACGCACGGTCGCATCGCGCGGTTTCGGAGCGGGTGCCCAGTCAATCAATGAATTGAGGATTTCCTGAATACCGAAGTTGTTAATCGCAGAGCCGAAGAACACGGGCGTGAGTTCGCCTGCAAGGAATTCGTCGAGATTAAACTCGTTGGAAGCCGCCTGCACCAATTCGATTTCGTCGCGCAACTGCTGGATTTCAAACGGAAAGCGTTGTTCCAATTCGGGATTGTCGATGCCTTTGATGATGTCGAACTCGTGCGGCAGGCGTTCGCCGCCCGCTTCAAAGAGATAGATTTCGTCGTTCAGGATGTGGTACACGCCTTTGAAGTTTTTGCCCATACCGATCGGCCAGGTAACGGGCGCGCAACGGATTTGCAGGATGTTTTCCACTTCGTCCAAAAGTTCCAGCGAATCGCGCACTTCGCGGTCGTATTTGTTCATAAACGTAACAATCGGTGTATCGCGCAGGCGGCAGACGTTTAAGAGCTTGATGGTTTGCGCTTCCACGCCTTTTGCCGCGTCGATGACCATTAATGCGCTGTCCACGGCGGTTAAAACGCGGTAGGTGTCTTCGGAGAAGTCTTGGTGTCCCGGCGTGTCCAAGAGGTTGACGGTGTGGTCTTTGTAATCGAACTGCATCACACTTGATGCCACGGAAATGCCGCGCTGCTTCTCGATTTCCATCCAGTCGGAAGTGGCGAATTTGCCGGTTTTCTTGCCTTTTACCGTACCCGCGCTCTGAATCGCGCCTGAAAACAGCAAGAGTTTTTCGGTCAGCGTGGTTTTACCCGCGTCAGGGTGGGAGATGATGGCAAACGTGCGGCGGCGGCGCACTTGGTCGAGGATTTCTTGGGACATGGTTTTCTTTGCAAAAAGGTTCAGGCCGCTTTTCAGACGGCCCGGACAGTGTTTGAGACGGCGAGATTGTACAAAAAAATGCCTGATAATTCAATGTTGGAGGCGGTCAGTGCGTGCTGCCGTAAATCTCTTTTTCGTCTTTCAGGACGGCATCGGCGGTTTCCCACGCGCCGCCGCGCCAGACTTTGTAAAAGCAGCTTTCGCGCCCGGTGTGGCAGGCGATGCCGCCGTTTTGGGCGATGAACATCACAATGGCGTCGCCGTCGCAGTCGAGGCGCAGTTCGCGGACTTTTTGCGTGTGTCCCGACTCTTCGCCCTTCATCCATTGTTTTTGGCGCGAACGGCTGTAATAGTGGGCAAAGCCGGTTTCGACGGTTTTTTGCAGGGCTTCGGCGTTCATCCACGCCACCATTAAAACACGTTTGGTTTCGGCATCTTGGGCGATGGCGCAAACCAAACCTTTTTCGTCAAATTTGACGGCTTCAAGCAGGTTTTTATCCATATTTCCTTTCAGACGGCATAGTCGGGGCGGTCAGAGGCGCACTTCGATGCCGGCTTCGTGCATAGCGCGTTTGGCTTCGCGGATGGCGATTTCCCCGAAATGGAAAATGCCGGCGGCAAGTACGGCATCGGCTTTGCCTTCGGTTATGCCTTCAATCAGGTGCCGGACATTGCCGACCCCGCCGGAGGCGATGACGGGGATGTCGACGGCTTCGGCAACGGCGCGGGTCAGCGGCAGGTTGAAACCCTGTTTCGTACCGTCCCTGTCCATACCGGTGAGCAGGATTTCGCCCGCGCCGCGTTTTTGCATTTCGACCGCCCATTCCACCGCATCCAAACCGGTCGGATTGCGCCCGCCGTGGGTAAAGATTTCCCAGCGTGTGTTTTCGGGGTTGGCGGCTTTGGCATCGACGGCGGCGACGATGGCTTGCGAACCGAAAAATCCGGCGGCTTCGTCAATTAAATCGGGACGGGTAACGGCGGCGGTGTTGATGCTGACTTTGTCCGCGCCGGCATTGAGCAGGCGGCGGATGTCGGCAACGGTGCGTACGCCGCCGCCGACGGTCAGCGGGATGAAGACTTGTCCGGCAACCTCTTCGATGATGTGCAGGATGGTGTCGCGGTTGTCGGATGAGGCGGTGATGTCGAGGAAGGTCAATTCGTCCGCGCCTTCGCCGTTGTAGCGTTTGGCGGCTTCGACGGGGTCGCCCGCGTCGCGCAAACCGATGAAGTTCACGCCTTTGACGACGCGCCCGTCTTTTACGTCGAGACAGGGGATGATGCGTTTTGCCAGTGCCATAATCGGATGCCTTTAGTCGAGGGAATCTGCCAGTTGCTGCGCTTGGGCAAAATCGATGCTGCCCTCGTAAATCGCACGGCCGGTAATCGCGCCTGCTACGCCATGTTTTTCGGCGGCACACAGGGCGCGGATGTCATCCAAGCCGGTCAGTCCGCCGGAGGCGATGACGGGAATGCGGACGGCTTGGGCGAGTTTGACCGTCGCGTCGATGTTCACGCCGCTCATCATACCGTCGCGCCCGATGTCGGTGTAGATGATGCTGTTGACACCGTCGTCTTCAAAGCGTTTTGCCAAATCAATTACATGATGCCCGGTTACGGTTGCCCAGCCGTCGATGGCGACCATACCGTCTTTGGCATCCAGTCCGACGATAATCCTGCCGGGGAAGGCTTTGCACGCCTCGCGCACGAAGTCGGGGTTTTTGACTGCCGCCGTGCCGATAATCACGTCGTTCAGACCCAAATCCAAATATTGTCCGATGGTTTTCAAATCGCGTATGCCGCCGCCGAGCTGTACGGGGATGTCTTTGGCGACGGCGGCAAGGATGTCTTTGATGGCGGGCAGGTTTTGTGGAACGCCGGCAAACGCGCCGTTCAAATCCACCAGATGCAGGCGGCGCGCGCTTTGTTTGAACCAGTGCAGTGCGGTTTCGGCGGGCGAATCGGAAAAGACGGTCGCCTCTTCCATCAGTCCTTGTTTCAGGCGGACGCAGCGTCCTTCTTTCAAATCGATGGCGGGTATCAGCAGCATAATTTTTCTCCTTGTGCGGGGCCGTGTCCGGCTTACCAGTTTAAAAAGTTTTTCAACATCGTCAGCCCGGCATCGTGGCTTTTTTCGGTGTGAAATTGCGTGGCGAATACGTTGTCTTTGCCGACGATGCAGGCAAACGGGGACGAGTAGTCGCTTTCGCCCAATATGGTTTCGGGATTTTCGGGGGCGAAATAGTAGCTGTGGACGAAGTAAAAACGCGTGTCTTGGGGGATGCCTTGAAAAAGCGGGTGGTTTTGGGTTTGGCGCACGGTGTTCCAGCCCATATGCGGGACTTTCAGACGGCATCCCTGCCGGTCGAGGAGGTCGCGCTCAAAGCGTCTGACTTTGCCGCCGAACCAGCCCAAGCCGTCGGTGTTTCCTTCTTCGCTGTGGTCGAATAAGAGTTGCGCGCCGACGCAGATTCCGAAAAAGGGTTTGTTTTTTAAGGCATCTTTGACTGCCTTGTCCAAGCCGTCGCGTTTTAATGCCGCCATACAGTCGGGCATCGCGCCCTGCCCGGGAAAAATGACTTTGTCGGCGCGGGACACGCGTTCGGGGTCGCCGCTTAAAAAGATTTCGACATTTTTTCCGGCAAGCTGCCCCGCCGTCCGGACGGATTTCAATACGGAATGCAGGTTGCCCATACCGTAATCGATAATGGCGGTTTGCATGGCTTCCTCCTCTTTTTTTTGCAATATGGCTGCGATTTTAACAAACAAATGTGCCGGGCTGATAAAAATGCCGTCTGAAAACGGGAATCTGTCTTCAGACGGCATAGGGTTCAAACCCGGAAAGCCGTTTGTCAGCCTTCCATTTGTTTGGCCTGAACGGCAGTCAGGGCGATGGTGAACACGATATCTTCCACCAGCGCGCCGCGCGACAGGTCGTTGACCGGTTTGCGCAGACCTTGCAGCAGCGGGCCGACGCTCAAGACGTTGGCACTGCGTTGGACGGCTTTATAGGTGCAGTTGCCGGTGTTCAGGTCGGGGAAGACCAAAACGGTTGCCTGTCCTGCCACCGGGCTGCCCGGGGCTTTGGATTTGCCCACGCCCGGCACGGTTGCCGCATCATATTGCAGCGGGCCGTCGATGGCGAGGTCGGGGCGTTTTTCCCGGGCAAGTTTGGTTGCTTCGATGACGGTATCGACATCGGAGCCGCTGCCGGAGTTGATCGTAGAGTAGGAAATCATGGCCACTTTCGGGTCGATGCCGAAGGCTTTTGCGGAATCGGCAGACTGGATGGCGATGTCGGCCAGCTGTTGCGCGGTCGGGTTCGGATTAACCGCGCAGTCGCCGAAGACGAGGACTTGGTTGGGCAGCAGCATAAAGAATACGCTGGATACGAGGCTTGCACCCGGTGCGGTTTTAATCAGCTGCAAGGCGGGGCGGATGGTGTTGGCGGTTGTATGAACCGCACCGGATACCAGACCGTCCACATCATTTTGCGCCATCATCATCGTACCGAGTACCACGGTGTCTTGCAGTTGCTTGCGCGCGTCTTCGGGTGTCAGGCCTTTGGATTTGCGCAGTTCGCACATCGGCTCGACGTATTGTTCGACCAATGAGGCGGGATCGATGATTTCCAAAGAGTCGGGCAGGCTGATGCCGCGTTCTTTGGCAACGGCTTCGACTTCTTCGCGTTTGGCAAGCAGGACGCAGCGGGCAATGCCTTTTTCGTGGCAGATGGCGGCGGCTTGGACGGTGCGGGGTTCTGCGCCCTCAGGCAGGACGATGCGTTTGCCGGCTTGGCGGGCGAAGTCGATCAGGTTGTAGCGGAATTGGGCGGGCGAAAGGCGTTTGGTTTGTCGGTTTGCCAATACGGATACGTCTTTCAGCGCGTCGCTCGAACCGAAGAAGGTCAGGCCGGTTTTTTCGGCTGCCGCTTCGGCAACGGAGGCTGCCGCGCCGTCCACGACAAAACCTTCCAATACGCCCGGCGCGGCGGCGAAGAACTGTTTGGCAAGGTTCAGCCGGTGCGCCAGTTCGTCTGCATCGGCATTGTCGGAACGGACGGCAAATACGGCGGCGGCGTCCAAAGAGAGCGCCAGTTCGACGTTTTTGCCTGCAAGGTAGATTTTGTCGGCATCGGGCGCGATGCCTTCGATAATGAGGTTGGCGGCATCGAGTGCGGCAACTTTGCCGACCAGTGCGTCGAACCAGTCGTCGCTTTTGCCTTGCGCGAGCAGGGTTTCGGCGGTTGCGTCAACGGCTTGGAAAATTTGTGCGTCCAGTGCTTTTGCAAAGGCTTGTGCGGCGGCGGAGGCGTTCAGTCCGGCAGATACGGGTACGATGAGTACTTTTGCCATAATATATCCTTTCGTATGCTGCGGTGTGCGGCATGTATGTTGGAAGTGTTGGGATTTGAGGGGAAATGTCGGGATAGGCTATTTCCCGTCCGGTTTGCGCAAACAGGTGTTTTCTGTTTTGGGGCGGCAGCCGGTTTTACGCTGCCGCGTGTTTTTATATTAACAAATAAATTATGTTTTCAACAAGATAAATATCGTCAGGCATCGTTATGCCTTTCAGACGGCATCGTGTCCTCTGCCTTATGGGGCAGGCGGTTCGGGAAAAAACAGGGCTTCTGAATTTAAGTAGATGCGTGTCTGTGTGCCGTCTGAACAATCGGGGGCATAGGGGGTATCCAGCGTCAGGACGGTTTGCCCGATTTTCAGGCGGATTTGGGTGTGGCGTGCTTTGGGTATGGCGTTGAGGATGGTGGCGGATAATTCGGCGACTGGGGCGGACTGGCGGTGAAGGCTGAACTGTTCCGGACGGATGAGCAGTGTGCCGCGCGTGCCTGCGGGTGCGCCGCTTTGAACGGGCAGCCGGCCCAATCCGCAATCGGCGGTGCCGTCGGCGTTGAGCACGGCGGGGGACACGATGCCTTCGCCGATAAACAGGGCGGCATCAAGGTTGGCGGGGCGGCGGTAAAGTTCGGCAGGCGGGGCGGTTTGGAGTAGTCTGCCTTGTTGGATGACGGCTATTTTGTCTGCGTATTGCAGGGCTTCTTCCCGGTCGTGGCTGACGAAAACGGCAGATTTGCCGTTGGCGCGCAGGGCGGCAATCATGTCTTCGCGAATCTGGCGGCGTAACTGTTCGTCCAGTGCGCTGAAGGGTTCGTCCAGCAGGATGAGTTCGGGATCGGGGGCGAGGGCGCGGGCGAGGGCGACACGTTGTTGCTGTCCGCCTGAAAGTTCGTGCGGATGACGGTTTGAGAGTTCGGAAATGCCGGTCAGAGCCATCATGGCTTCGATGCGTTGCCGCTCCTGCGCCGTCTTGCCTTTGCCGTTGCCCAGTCCGTAGGCGATGTTGCGGTAAACGGTCAGGTGGGGGAACAGTACGCCTTCTTGTACGACGTAACCCAAACGGCGTTCGCGGACGGGAAGGTTGGTATTTTCTGAATAGATTGTTCTTCCGTAAAGCGAGATTTCTCCGGAATCGGGCTGTTCAAAACCGGCAAGGCAGCGCAGCAGCGTGGTTTTGCCGCAACCTGATGCACCGATGACGAAGAGGATTTCCCCTTTGCCGAGTGTGAGCGAGATATTTTGCAGAACGGCATGGTTCTGGAAGTTTTTGGTCAGTTGGCGGATTTGGAGTGCGGGCGCGGTCATAGTCGGTCTTTCGCAGCAGTGTTATTTGAAGGCGTATTTTTTCAGTATGAATACGGGCAGGCCTGAAAACAGTACCAGCATAAGGGCATACGGGGTGGCGGCGGCATATTGTGCGTCTGACGTGTATTCCCAAACGGCGGTGGAGAGCGTGTGGACATCATCTGCGGTTAGCAGCAGGGTGGCGGTCAGCTCTTTCATCAGGTTGAGGAAGACGAGTGCGAATGCGGCGGTAATGCCGGGCAGGATGGACGGCAGCACCAACGTCCTGAAAATAAAGAAGTGTCCGCGCCCCAATGTTGCGCCGACCTGTTCCATGCCTTTGGGGAATTGTTCCAAGGAAGTCCTCAGGGTGGTTTGCGCCATCGGCAGGTAAAGCATGAAATAGGCAAGGACGACGACGATAAAGGTTTGGTAAACGGATGGTGCATAGTTGATGCTGAAATAAATCAGCGACAAGGCGATCACCAGGCCGGGTACGGCGTGCAGCAGGAAGGGCAGCCTGTCTATCCATACGGTTATCAGGTTGCGGTAGCGTATGGATGCCCAAACCAAGGGCAATGCGCACAAAATGGTCAATAATGCGCCGGCGGCGGATACGCTCATCGATCGGGCAAATGCATCGAATACGGATACGAGTTCAAATGTGCCGGACGAGCCGACCATCATCCAGCGGATAAGGATGCCGAATGGGATGACGATGCTTAAAACCAGCAGCGAGCCAAGAAAAAATACTGTGCAGATTTGCGCAGGCAGCTTCATCGTTTTGACCGGGTAGGGGCGGGCAACGCCTTTGCCGCTGTGATAGAGCTTGGTTTTTCCACGGAAAATGCTTTCTCCAAATACGACGATGCCGCACACTGCCATTAAAACGGCGGACAGCAGCGCGGCGGTGTTATTGTTGAACGACATTTCGTATTCTTGGAAAATGGCGGTGGTAAAGGTCGGATAGTTGAGTATCGATACTGCACCGAATTCAATCAGCATGTGCAACGCAATCAGCAGGATGCTGCTGCCGATGGCAGGTTTGAGTTGGGGAAGTATGGCGGAAAAGAAAGTTTGCAGGCGGCTTTTACCCAAGGAAAGGCTGACTTCTTCAAACGACAGGCTGATGCGTTTGAGGGCCGCCTCGACCGGTAGGTAGGCGAGGGGAAAAGACGACAGGCTCATAATCATAACGGTTCCCCAAAATCCCTCCACGCGGAAAGTCAGGCTGATCCATGTAAAGCAGCTGACAAATGCAGGTATGCATAAGGGCAGAGTAATTGCCGTCTGAAAAAAGGTTTTGCCGAAAAAGCGGTAACGTTGGAACAGGACGGCGCAGGTAATACCCAAAACGATAGAAATCAGGGTAACGCCGAACATCAGCATCAGAGTGTTTCCCAGCAAATCAAACATGCGTGGGCGGAACAGCAGTTCGTAGGCGCGTGTTGCACCAACCTGCCACGAACGCATGGCGACATAAAGGAAAGGAAGGGTCAGCGGTAAGGCGATAAGCAGGATGAGGGCGGTCAGCCATGAGGGTATTTTGTTGCGGGACATAAATCGGATTCGGATAGAAAACGGTCGGACAGCAGGGTTGTCCGACCGTTTGAACGGAAAAAGTTTATTTCAAACCTGCCTGTTCGAGGAGGCGGGTGGCATTTTCTTGGTCGGCGACGGTGGTTGCCGAGACTTCCGGTGCTTCCAATTTGGCATAAGGGTCCATATTGAACGGGGAAGACACGCCGGCGTGCAGCGGATATTCTGCGCGGGCGGAAGCCAAGACCTGCTGTCCTTGTTTGCCGGCAAGGAAGGCGACGAATTTTTGTGCTTCGGCTTTGTTTTGGGAAGATTTCAGCACAGCCGCGCCGGAATAGGTAACGAGTGCGCCGGGGTCTTTGTGGCGGACGAAGTTCAGGCGGGAATGGATGTTGTTCACGCCTTTTTCTTTGGCAAACGCATACCAGTAGTAGTTGTTGATGAGGGCGGCCGGCACTTCGCCGTTTTCGACGGCTTGGAGCGCGACAGTGTTTTTAGCATACAGTTTGCCGTTTTCTTTTAAGCCTTTGAGCCATTTCAGGGCGGCTGCTTCGCCTTTCAGTTTGACGATGGCGACAACCTGTTCCAAGAACGCGCCCGAAGTCGGTACATAACCGATACGGTCTTTCCATTTCGGCGTGGCGTAATTCAGGACGGATTTTTCCAAATCTTTTTCAGACAGTTTGCGGGTGTCGTAAACGACGACGCGCGAACGTCCGCTCAATGCCACCCAGTCTTTTTTGGCGGCAACCGGCACGCCTTTGCGGCGTGTGTCGTTAATCGTTTTTGCAGGGAGGGTTTCTAAGAGGTTGGCTGCGGAAAGCGTAACCAGCGGGGGGATTTGTTCGGAATAGAATACGTCGGCGGGGCTTCGGCTGCCTTCTTCTTTGATTTGTCCGGCAAGCTGGTCGCTTTTGCCGCTGTTAATTTTTACTTTGATGCCGGTGGCTTGGGTAAAGGCATCGGCAAGTGCCTGCGTGGCTTCTTTGTGTTGGCCGTTGTACACGGTAATGTCTGCCAGCGCGGGGGCGGCGGCGGTCAGGGCTGCGGCAAGCAGTGCGTATCGGATAGATGTTTTCATATCGATTTTCTCCTAATGAATGAGGGTGTATATCTTGTTAAGACATAACGGGGTATAGTGTATTCCTTCTTTTTTATAAATGCAAATAATTATTTTTTTAAATTTGTTGTTGTCCGATCCGGTTATGGTTTGTTATGACTTGTATTTTTTTCCGTGCATCGCGCCCGTAAGGCGGAAGCGGCGGGTAATGCGTGTCGGAATGTGGGTAAAGGCGGCATTTTGATTTGTCGGAATGCTTGAGAACATCTCCCTTTAAAACGTCGTCTGAACAGGGTTGCCGGAATAGTATTGCCATCCCAGCAGATACAGTTTGTCGGGGTCTTGCCAATATTGTTCATCCAGACTGTTCAGCAGTGAGGCGGTTTTGTTGTCGAGATGTTGCGTTATATCCCACATTTCTTTCAGGTTTTTACCTTCCGATTGGAGGCGGCGGATTTCTTTTCCCAATGCGTCTGCCGCCCGATGGATCAGCATTGCGCTGTGTATCGCGCCGATTTTTTTCAGAACGGAACAAGTCTTTTCGGCGGCGGGAAAACCCCAGTTGCAGACAAATTGCAGTATGCCGCCGTTGCCGATATCGGCTTCCGCCCGCCAAATCAAAACCAGTTCCTGTTCCCGTCCGTCCATGCTTTCGAGTTTGCCGTCATGCTGTTCAAAAAGTTTGTCCACCGCCTGCCACATCATCTGCTCGAAGCGGTCGGCTTGGGTATCCGTATCGGTCATCGTGTTCTTGCCTTTTAAAAATGCCGTCTGAACGTTTCTTCAGACGGCATCGGGGGGTTAAGCTGATATTTCCCGCCAGCGTTTGACTTGGAAGCGCACTTGTTCCGGCGCGGTGCCGCCCAAGTGGTTGCGCGCGTTTAAGCTGCCTTCGGGTGTCAGCACGCCGTACACGTCGTCTGAAATCAGCTTGCTGAAACCTTGTAAGACTTCGAGCGGCAGTTCGCTCAAATCAACGCCAGCTTCATCGGCGTGGCGCACGGCTTGGGCGACGACTTCGTGGGCATCGCGGAAAGGCATGCCTTTTTTGACCAGATAATCCGCCAAGTCGGTGGCGGTAGCGAAGCCCTGCATCACGGCGGCGCGCATATTGTCGGGTTTGACGGTTACGCCGCGCATCATATCGGCGTAAATCCGCAGGGTGTCGATGAGCGTGTCGGCGGTGTCAAACAAAGGTTCTTTGTCTTCCTGATTGTCTTTGTTGTACGCCAAGGGTTGGGATTTCATCAGGGTAATCAGGCCGATAAGGTGTCCGATGACGCGTCCGGATTTGCCGCGCACGAGTTCGGGCACGTCGGGATTTTTCTTCTGCGGCATGATGGACGAGCCCGTACAGAAACGGTCGGCGATGTCGATAAAGCCGAAACGCGGACTCATCCACAAAATCAATTCTTCGGACAGGCGGCTCAGGTGAACCATAACCAGCGAGGCGGCGGCGGTGAACTCGACGGCAAAATCGCGGTCGGATACGGCATCGAGCGAGTTTTGGCAGATTTGCTCGAAACCCAGTAATTCGGCGGTGATTTCACGCCGAATCGGGTAGGTCGTCCCGGCAAGGGCGGCTGCGCCGAGCGGCATACGGTTGACGCGGCGGCGGCAGTCCGCCATCCGTTCGTTATCGCGGCCGAGCATTTCGACGTAGGCGAGCATATGGTGTCCGAAGCTGACGGGCTGGGCGACTTGCAGGTGGGTAAAGCCGGGCATAACGGTTTCGGCGTTTTGTTCCGCCAAATCCAGCAATGCCGTCTGAAGGTTTTGAATCAGGCTTCGGATAACGGTAATCTGATCGCGCAGCCACAGGCGGATGTCGGTGGCGACTTGGTCGTTGCGGCTGCGGCCGGTGTGCAGACGCTTGCCCGCATCGTCAATTTTGTCGGTCAGGCGGCGTTCGATGTTCATATGGACATCTTCCAAATCGGACGACCATTCGATTTTGCCGCTGCGGATTTCTTCAAGGATTTCCGCCATACCCCGGCGGATATCCGCCAAATCGCCTTCGTCCAACACGCCGGTTTCTTTCAACATTTGCGCGTGGGCGAGCGAGCCTTGAATGTCCCATTCGGCAAGCCGTCGGTCGAAACCGATGGAGGCGGTGTATTGTTTGACGAGTTCGGAAACGGGTTCGTTGAAACGTCCGGACCAGGTTTTGTCGTGCATAAGGATTCCTTGATGGGGTTATTCGGTGCGGTATTTTTCCAAAAGGCGGCGGAAGGGTTCGCCGGTTTCGGGGTGTTTCAGGCCGTAGGCGACGGTGGCTTCGAGGTAGCCCAGTTTGCTGCCGCAGTCGTAGCGCGTACCTTCAAAGGGGTGCGCCAGGACAAATTCGTGATCGAGCAGCTTGGCGATGCCGTCTGTAAGCTGGATTTCGTTGCCCGCGCCGCGCGGCAGTCCGGTCAGTAAGTCGAAAATGCGCGGGGTAAGGATGTAGCGTCCGACGACGGCAAGGTTGGAGGGCGCGTCTTCGGGCTTGGGTTTTTCGACAATGCCGGTAATGCGTTGGAACTGTTTGAGCTGTTCGGTTTCGACGATGCCGTATGAGCCGGTTTGCGATGGTTCGACGGTTTCTACGCCCAAAATGCTGTTGCCGCTGCGTTCGTACACTTCGACCATTTGTTTGAGCGCGCCTTTTGGGGCATCGATTAAGTCGTCAGCCAAAATCACGGCAAAGGGTTCGTCTCCGATGGCGGCGCGGGCGCACAAGACGGCGTGTCCCAAGCCCAGTGCTTCCGCCTGGCGGATGTAGAGGCAGGTAATGTTCGGCGGCAGGATGTTGCGGACGTGTTCCAGAAGTTTGTCTTTATGGCGCATTTCCAACTCGGTTTCGAGTTCGTATGCCTTGTCGAAATGGTCTTCGATGCTGCGTTTGTTGCGTCCGGTAACAAACACCATTTCCGTGCAGCCGGCTTCCACGGCTTCTTCCACGGCGTATTGGATCAGCGGCTTATCGACGATGGGCAGCATTTCTTTCGGGCTGGCCTTGGTGGCGGGCAGGAAGCGGGTTCCCATCCCTGCGACGGGGAAAACGGCTTTTTTTATCGGTTTCATTCTTTTTCCTTTGTATTGTTTTGATGTTTAAAGGGCGAGTTTGCGAATTAAATCGGCGAGTGCCTGCGCGCGGTGGCTTTCGCGGTTTTTGACCTCCGAATCCAATTCGGCGGCAGTTTTGCCGTGTTCGGGCAGATAAAAATACGGGTCGTAACCGAAACCGTTTTGCCCGAGCGGCGTGTCGTGCCATTGTCCGTGCCACACACCTTCGGCAATAATCGGGCGCGGGTCGTCTTGATGGCGGACAAAAACCAATACGCAGACGTAGCAGCAGCTTTTGTCGGCTTTGCCGGCAAGTTCGGCGGCAAGTTTCAGGTTGTTGGCGGTATCGGATTTGGGATTGTCGCCGGCGTAGCGTGCGGAATGGATGCCCGGCGCGCCGTTTAGGGCGGCGGCACAGATGCCGCTGTCGTCGGCGAGTGCGGGCAGCCCGCTGTATTTGGCGGCGTGCCGGGCTTTTGCCAGCGCGTTTTCGACAAAGGTGGAATAGGGTTCCGGACATTCGGGTATGCCGAACTCGGATTGCGGCAATACGGTAATGCCGTATGGTTCGAATAGCTTGCCGAATTCTTTGAGTTTGCCTGCATTACCGCTTGCCAAAACGATTTTTTCCGGTTTTTCAGACATAGCGGTTCCTTTGTGGTGTGGATGGGTCGGCGTGTAGGGATTTGTGCCGCAAATAGAGGGCGAGTGCGCCGATTTGTCCGAACAGCGCGCCGAATGCGAAAAGGAAGGCGGCGACGGCAAAGGCTTTGCTGCCGGCGGTCAGCAGATAAGCACCCAAGAGGACGAGCAGCATAAATGCCAGTGTGAACAGGGCAACAGACAACAGATAGATTTTTCGGCGGTTCATGGCGTTCGGTCGGAAACGGTATGTTCGGATTATATCCGATTGGGACGGCATTCCCTAGAGCTTGGAAAAATGCCGTCTGAAGGGGTGTTCAGACGGCAGGGCAGGCGGATGTTATGCCTGTTTGTTCCAGCGTTCGATGGATTCTTTGATGACTTTTTTCGCTTCTTCCACATCGCCCCAGGATTCGACTTTGGTCGTACCCGCTTTTTTCAGGTCTTTGTAGTGGTTGAAGTGGAACTCGATTTGTTTGATCAGCTGCTGCGGCAAATCGGCCAAAGTTTTGTAGGCGTTGCCGTTGTTGCGGTCGTCGGCAGGAACGCAGACGATTTTGTCGTCAACTTCGCCATCGTCAACGAATTTCATCACGCCGATAACGCGCGCTTCCAAGAATACGCCGGTTGCCAGAGGTTGTTCGGTAACGAGCAGCACGTCCAATTCGTCGCCGTCTTCGTCTAATGTTTGGGGAATGAAGCCGTAGTTGGTCGGTTTGGCGAAGATGGCGGGTTCGACACGGTCGAGTTGGAATGCGGCCAGTTTGCGGTTCCATTCGATTTTGTGGTTGCTGCCGGCGGGGATTTCGTTGACAACGTTGATGATGCCGCCGTCCACGTCGCCGGGGGTCAGGATTTGGTTGAAGTCTGCCATTTGGTTTCCTTTATTTGGGAAGGTTTGAAGTTTGAAAGTATAGCACAAACGTCCGGCTGGAAATGCGCCCGATGCCGTCTGAAAGGGTGTACGGGCGCGTATTACCGTTTGCTCAAAAACCTGCCCAGTTCCAAAATTGCGCGCCTGTTAGACGGGGAAAACACTTTTTCCGCCGCTTCTTCCAAGCCGAACCAGCCGTAGGAGACGTGTTCCTCGGGTTGCAGGACGACGGGCGTATCGCGCGGGATTTCGGCAGAGAAGAGGTGTTCGCGGTTTTCAAACACGCCTTTTGGATAGCGGTGCCGCCAGTGGTGGTAGATTTCGTAAACCGTGCTGTCGTGCCAGTCTTGAAGCTGCCCGTCCGCCAGCAGGATGCCGGTTTCTTCCCAAACTTCGCGCCTTGCCGTTTGGGCGACGGTTTCGCCCGGTTCGAGGCTGCCGGTTACAGACTGCCAAAATCCTTTCGGATGCGTGCGTTCGATGAGCAGGATGCCGCCGTCCCCACTATAAAGGACGACCAGTGCGGAGACGGGATATTTGAGCGGTTTTGCCATCGGCATCTTTCGGCGGGCTGCGGTAATGAAGGGGCGGATTATAGCAAACGCCGCACGTTATGGCGTTTATCCTTTTCCGTATCCTTTTTTCTGCACGGATGGGACGCGCCGGTGTTTGCCGGTAAATTTTCCGTTGTGTCAAAAAGATAAGGGCGGTTGTGATTTTAATGCTTGCCAAAGCGTCGGGCGGAAACTATAATCCGCAACTTATCGAGTCGGAGTGTGGCGCAGTCTGGTAGCGCACTTGCATGGGGTGCAAGGGGTCGAAGGTTCGAATCCTTTCACTCCGACCAAAAAATATAAGGCAGCCGTTTTTGAAACGGCTGCTTTTTTGTCTATATAAAGAAAGGTCGTTTGAAACCGTATTTATTGTTTAAGACAGTCTCTTAGCTCAAACTTTGAGAACCGCATACGTGCGTTCCGCACACATGCTGCTTGTTGGGTTTAGGTTTCATATGGGTTATGGCTTGCTAGTTGCACAGACTGTGCTTGTTAATACTTACTCATCAGCTATTTTGGAATACATATGTTCCACGGCCTTGGGTGATAGTGGTGCTTTACACTCGGTGCAATAATCTTTATTAAATGGAGAAATTCCTCTTGAATAAGTTAAATTATTAGCATCAATCTCAAATGATTTGCCATTAAATTTTTGAAAAGAATGGCAATATGGACATATGCTGGCAATCGGAATATAAATAATACAAAAAAGTAATCCAACAACCCAATATATAGTAAATATAATAAGAAAAATATCTTTCTTTAAGAAATTATTGTTTGTAACAATTTCTTGGAGAGTTGCCGCACCAAGTATACAGGCTACGGAAATAAAAAAAATCTTAGGAATTAACATTCTTTTTTGAAATTTTTTCGCAATATACATTGCTTGTTCTTTGTCATCTAATTTTTTCATATCTTTTACTTCTTCCGTTCCAAATATCCCATTTCAACATACCACCTGTTTCTACATGTACAAACTTTCTTGAAATGCCGTCTGAAAAGTTTTCAGACGGCATTTTTTATTTCTTCCAGTAGGCAGGGGTGAAGAGGATGAAGACGGTAAAGATTTCCAGCCTGCCCAAGAGCATTGCGGTAACGCAAATCCATTTCTGTATCACGTCCAAACCCGCGTAATTGCCGGCGGGCCCGACTTCGCCCAGGCCAGGGCCGGAATTGGTAATGCAGGCGATGACGGCGGTGAAGGCGGTGGTAAATTCCATACCGCTCGCCATCAGCAGGAAGCTGAAGAGGACGACGGTCATAAAGTAGATGAAGATGAAGGACATAACGGTCAGCGCGAGGCGGTCGGGTATGGCCTTGCCGCTGATTTTGACGGTGCGGACGGCTTTGGGGTGCAGCAGCACCATCATTTCGCGCAGGCTGAATTTGAACAGGACGAGGGCGCGTATGGTTTTGATGCCGCCGCCGGTCGAGCCGGAGCTGGCGAGGATGTTGGCGAGGAAAAACATCCACAGGGAAATCAGGAGCGGCCATTGTGCGAAGTCGGTGTTGGACAGCCCGTTTGCCAATCCGATGGAGACGAAGTTGAAGGCGGTGTAGCGCAGGGATTCGGTAAAACCGGCGTAATGGCCGGTGTGCCACAGGTACAGGGCGGCGGCAAGGATGCTGCCGGAGAGCAGCAGCAGCATCGTCCGGCATTCTTCGTCTTTCCAATAGGTTTTGAGGCTGCGGCTGTTGAGGGCGGCGAAATGGCTGGCAAAATTGATGCCGCCGAAAATAGTGAAAACGATGATGACCACCTCGATGAGGGGGGAGTTGTAATAAGCTATGCTGGCATCGTGGGTGGAAAACCCGCCCAGCGAGAGGGTCGCCATTGCGTGACAGACGGCATCGAACCAGCCCATCCCGGCAAAATGCAGGCAGGCTGTCGCGAGGATGGTGATCAGGGTGTAGCCGAACCAGAGTTTTTTCGCCACTTGGGAAATGCGCGGCGACATTTTGCTTTCTTTGTCAATGCCGGGGATTTCGGCTTTGAATAACTGCGTGCCGCCTACGCCGAGCATAGGCAGGATGGCGACGGCAAGGACGATGATGCCCATCCCGCCCAGCCAGTTGAGCATATGCCGCCAAAAGTTGACGGAGGGGGCGAGTCCGTCGACGTGGGGGATGACGGTCGCGCCGGTGGTGGTCAGTCCCGACATCGATTCAAAAAATGCGTCGGTAAAGCCCATATTCGGGAAATACAGGTACATCGGCATCGCAGCCATAGCGGCAAACGCCAGCCACAACATCAGGACGAGGGTGAAGCCGTCGCGCGGGCGCAGTTCGCGCCTGAACCGGAGGGTGGCGAGCCGGACGATGCACGAGCCGGAAAGGGTAACGGTCGCGGTGGTGGCGAAGGCGGTGTACGCGCCGTCCGAAAAGGCGTAGGAGAGGGCGGCGGGTATCAGCAGGATAAAGGAAAACAGCATACCCAGTCGGGAGAGGACGTGGGCGATGGGCAGGATTTTGTGCATAGTGGGGCGGTCCGTTATTTTGCGAAGCTTTTCCAGTCTATGCCGTTGGCGGCTTGGACTTGGGTAATTTCTTCCGTTTCGAGATTGACGGCGGTCAGCTGTCCGCCCCACAGCGCGCCGGTGTCCAGCGAGATGACGTTGTCGGCATTCGTGTAGCCCAAGGAAGACCAGTGTCCGAAGATGATGGTGTGGTCGAGGTTTTGCCGGTCGGGGGCTTTGAACCACGGGCGCAGGTAAAGCGGCATTTTTTTCACTGTGGATTTGTAGTCGAAATCCAGTTCGTTTTTAAAGGTCAGAGCGCGCATCCGCGTGAAGGCGTTGACGATGAAGCGCAGGCGGGCATAGCCTTCCAAACCTTCGTCCCACGCGGCCGGTTTGTTGCCGTACATTTTGGAAAAGAATTTGACGTATTTTTTGCTGCGCAGTTCGGCTTCGGCTTCTCCGGCGAGCGATTCGGCTTTGGCTATGCGCCATTGCGGCAGGATGCCGGCGTGTACCATCACGCGGCTGCCCTCGCGTATCAACAGCGGTTGCGCGCGCAGCCAGTCGAGCATTTTTCTGCCGTCGGGGTGTTTGAGTATGGGTTCGATTGTGTCGCTGCGTTTGGGCGCGCCTTCGCCGCAGCCGACGGCGAGCAGGTGCAGGTCGTGGTTGCCGAGGACGATTTGCACGCTGTTTTCGTGTTCCATGCAAAATTGCAGCACTTCGAGGGATTTTGGGCCGCGGTTGACGATGTCGCCCGTCAGCCAGAGGGTATCCGTGCCGTGGTTGAAGCCGATTTTGCCGAGCAGCGCGGTCAGTTCGTCGAAGCAGCCTTGTATGTCGCCGATTGCGTAATGTGCCATTGCGGGTGTTGTGAAGTGGGAAAGTGTTGCGGTTCGGACGGCACGGTTGGAAATCTTATGCCGTCCGAACGTGGAATTATGCGTTCAAAACGAGGACGGCTTCGGCTTCGACCTGCACGCCTTTTGGCAGGGAGGCAACGCCGACGGCGGCGCGGGCGGGGAAGGGTTCTTGGATGAACTCTGCCATCACTTCGTTGAAGACGGCGAAATTGCCCAAGTCGGTCAGATAGGCGTTGAGCTTGACGATGTCGGCCAGCGTGCCGCCTGCAGCTTCGGCGACGGCCTGCAGGTTTTTAAAGACCTGGCGCGCTTCGGCGCGGAAATCGCCGTTGCCGACAACGGTCATCGTGGCGGGATCGAGCGGAATCTGACCACTCATGTAAACGGTGTCGCCCGCGCGCACGGCTTGGCTGTATGCGCCGATGGCGGCAGGGGCTTTGTCGGTGTGGATGATGGTTTTGGCCATGATTTTCTCCTGAAACGGATGCGTGTGAAAGGGGAACGCGGTGTTGCGGATTATCGTACAAAACCGTCTGCTTGTGTAGTTTCAGACGGCATAGATGTTGAAAACAAAACCGCCGAAGGCTCGGCGGTTTGCGGAATAACACGTATATTAGAATTTGACGCGTACGCCGGCGGACACTTCGTGAGAGTGTACTTTCACGTCGTCAAATTTGCCCCAGTAGTTGTAGCGGTAGCCTGCATCCAGGGCGATGTTTTGATTGATGTCGTAACCGATGCCTGTCATCACGCCCAAGCCAGTTTTGGTTTTGCGGGTTTCATAATGTTCGATGGAGCTTGAACTGCCGTATTCCTTTGTGTCAAATGATACGTGGTTGAGGCCTACGCGTGCGCCGACATAAGGTTTAACCGGGGAGTTTAAGTCGAAATCATAAATGGCGGAAACGCCGACGCTTTGGATTTTGGCTTTCGCGTCATAAGTGGTGGAGGTGCTGATTCTGCCGCTTTCTTTGTGGGATTTGTAGTGGGTATAGTCGGCTGCCACACGGAAATCGCCGAAATCATATCCGGCAGACAGGCGCGGGCTGAAGCTTTTTGCCGTCTCGCTTTCGTCGTAAATCTTGGCTTTTACCGAAGTATGGCCGACATCGCCTTGGATATAAAATCCACGGTGTTCGTCTGCCAATGCGACAGCGGGAAGGGAAAGGGCAACTAAGGTAGCCAGAACTTTTTTCATAATGTCATCCTCAATAATTGGATAGAAAATGATTAGTAGTCAAACGGCTTGCAACCGCCGACGGGCAATTGTATTGTGTTATGACGGTTTAAACAATGTTTGGATGGTTTGGCATGACTGAGGAACCTCAATACGGCAATAAAAGGCGCGGAACGTCTTGGAGGCCGTCTGAAAACCATCTGCCGCAGCAATACAAAGATTTATAAAAAGCATTGCAACAAATCGTTTAAAAACAACCGTCCCCGTTCGGTCGGGCGGAACACGGTCGGGTCGGTTTCCAGCAGGCCTTTTTGCCTTGCTGTTTCGATTTGCGCCATGATTTTGGCGGCGGGTACGCCCGTGCGCTCATGCAACATCGCGGCGGGTACGCCGTCGGTCAGGCGCAGGGCGTTCATCATGAATTCGAACGGCAAATCTTCGGCGGCGACGGTTTTGCGTTCGACGGCTTCGCTCGGCCGGTTTTGCATCAGGGCGAGGTAGTCGTTGGGATGGCGGCGGCGGACGGTGCGCTCGATGCGGTCGGGGTAGGAAATTTTACCGTGCGCGCCCGCGCCTATGCCCAAATAATCGCCGAACTGCCAGTAGTTTAAATTGTGGCGGCACTGCATGGTGGGTTTTGCAAAAGCCGATGTTTCGTAGTGGACAAAACCCGCGCCTTCCAGCGTGCCGTGTACCGCGTCTTCGATGTCGAGGGCGGCTTCGTCTTGCGGCAAACCTTTCGGCGGCGTATGACCGAACGGCGTGTTCGGTTCCATCGTCAGATGATACGCGCTGATGTGGGCCGCGCCCGTGGCGATGGCGGTTTGTACGTCGTTTAAGGCCGTCTGAACGGTTTGGTTCGGCAGGGCGTACATCAAGTCGATATTGACTTTATCAAATAATTTCAGGGCGGTAGCTATGGCGGTTAAGGCTTCTTTGCCGTTGTGGACGCGCCCCAGCCTTGAGAGCATATCGTCGTTGAAACTTTGTACACCAATAGAAAGCCGCGTAATACCCGCGTCTTTAAATCCTTGAAACTTTTCGATTTCAAACGTACCCGGATTGGCTTCCAACGTAATTTCCGCTTCCGGCTGCAAGCGCAACAGCGAGCGTACGCCGCTTAACAAACGGTCGATCGATTCCGCCTGAAACAGGCTGGGCGTACCGCCGCCGAAAAATATCGTTTCCACCGGCCTACCCCAAATATTGGGCAATTCAAGCTGCAAGTCGGTCAGCAGCGCGTCGATATAGGCGGCTTCGGGCAATCCGTTTTTCAGGCTGTGGGAATTGAAGTCGCAATACGGGCATTTTTTGATGCACCACGGGATGTGGATGTAGAGCGACAGGGGAGGCAGGGCGGTGAGTCGGGTGCGGTTTGGAAAGGAAATGGTGTGCATGGTGCGGTTCGGAAAAGTAGACAATGCCGTCTGAAGGCGGTTCAGACGGCATAGGTTCAGCCGAGCAGGGTAAGCAGGTCGGCTTCGCTGAGGACGGAAACACCCAAGGCATTGGCTTTTTCCAGCTTGCTGCCCGCGGCTTCTCCGGCGACGACGTAGTCGGTTTTTTTGGACACACTGCCGGAAACTTTGCCGCCTGCGGCTTCGATTAGGGCTTGGGCTTGTTCACGTTTAAGCGTGGGCAGCGTGCCGGTTAACACGAAGGTTTTGCCCGCTACAGCTTTATTGATGCCGTCTGAACGCTGCACCGCTTCGTCTTCAGACGGCATTTGCGTGAAGAAGGTTTTCAGGTTTTCGAGCAGGGCGGCGTTTTGTGGTTCGCTGCGCCACGCCTGCCAGTCGGTGGGAAGAGCTTTGTCGGTTTGCAGCCCTTCTATACTTTGACCGGCAAGTTCCCATAAGGCTTGGGCTTTGTTTTCGCTGATTTTGAAACCGGGCAGGCGGGCGATCCAGCGTTGCGGCTCGGCGTGGCAGGCGGGCGGTATGGTAACGGCTTGGGTTTGCGGGGCAACGCCTGCGGCGAGTAGTTCGTCTATCATCGCCTGCTGTTCGGCTTGGGCGAAGAAGTGGGCAATGGAATGCGCCACTACCGTGCCGATGTCGGGCAGGCAGGCGAGGACGGGTTCGGGGGCGCGGCGGACGCGTTCCAATGTGCCGAATGCCTGTGCCAGCGTTTTGGCGGTGCGTTCGCCGACGTGGCGGATGCCGAGCGCGAACAGGAAGCGCGCGAGTTCGGGTGTTTTGCCGGATTCTATGCCTGCGAGGATGTTTTCCGCCCACTTGGTCGGTTGTTTTTTATGTTTGCCCGACGCGCCGACCGAACTGCCTTCAGACGGCATTTGATCCGATTCGGCAACGGTTTTGTCCGCCGTTTCCTTCATTTTTTGCAGGGTCGGAATATCGAGGCGGTAGAGGTCGGCGAAGTGGCGGACGAGGTCTTGGGCGACAAGCTGTTCGATTTGTTTTTCACCCAAGCCGTCGATGTCCATGGCTTTGCGCGAGGCGAAGTGGATTAAGCCTTGCGCGCGTTGTGCCTGACAAAGCATACCGCCGCTGCATCGGGCGACGGCTTCGCCTTCTTCGCGTTCGATTTCGCTGCGGCAGATGGGGCAGTGGGTCGGCAGGCGGTAGGGCTTGTAGAGCGGAACGGATTGGGTTTGGTTTGCAGCCGGTGCTTCGGCAAACAAATCGTCCTGCCGATGCCCGATGCCGTCTGAAACAGCAACGGCGGTTTCCTGCATCGGGCGGCGTTCAAAAATCACACGCACGACTTCGGGAATTACGTCTCCGGCGCGGCGCACGACGACGGTATCGCCGACGCGAACGTCTTTGCGCGATACTTCGTCCTGATTGTGCAGGGTGGCGTTGGTAACAGTTACGCCACCGACGAATACGGGTTGTAATCGGGCAACCGGCGTTACCGCGCCCGTCCTGCCGATTTGCACGTCAATCGCTTCGACAATGGTCAGGGCTTCTTCGGCAGGGAATTTGTGGGCAACCGCCCAACGCGGCGCGCGGGAGATGAAGCCGAGTTCGCGTTGTTGCGCCAAGCTGTTGACTTTGACGACCATGCCGTCGATTTCGTAGGGCAGTTCGGGGCGTTTTTGCTGCATTTGTTCGTAAAACGCCAATACTTCGTCGATATTTTTGAAACAGCCGAAATTGCCATTGGGTAGACTGAAGCCGAGTTCTTGGAAATAGGCGAGTTCTTGGATGTGCTCTTCCGCGACGAAACCGCCTTGCTGACGGGCGACGGAGTAGGGGAAAAAGTGCAATTTGCGTTGCGCAGTGATGCGTGAATCGAGTTGGCGCAGGCTGCCGGCGGCGGCGTTGCGTGGGTTGGCAAAGGGTTTTTGCCCGTTTTCGGCTTGTCTTTTATTGAGGGTGGCAAAATCGGCTTTTTGCATCAGCACTTCGCCGCGTACTTCGATGAGTTCGGGCGTATTTTCGCCGTGCAGCCGCAGGGGGATGTTGGCGACGGTTTTGACGTTTTGGGTAACGTCTTCGCCCGTTGTGCCGTCGCCGCGCGTTGCCGCCTGTACCAATACGCCGTCGCGGTAGAGCAGGCTGATGGCGAGGCCGTCGAATTTGGGTTCGATAACGTATTCGGGATTGCCGCCGTCCAAGCCGTCGCGCACGCGTTGGTCGAAGGCGTACATTTCGGCATGGTCGAACACGCCGTTTTCATCTTGCGGGGAAAAAGCGTTGGTCAGCGACAGCATCGGCACTTCGTGGCGTACTTCGGCAAATTCCGCCAAAGGCTCGCCGCCGACACGCTGAGTCGGGCTGTCGGGCAGCTTGAGCTCGGGATGGTTCAGCTCGAGGGCTTCGAGTTCACGGAACAGGCGGTCGTATTCGGCATCGGGTACGCTGGGCGCGTCGAGGGTGTAGTATTCGTAGGCGTAGCGGTTGAGGAGGTCGGTGAGGCGGCAGATGTGTTGTGCGGCAAATTGTTTTATATCACTATCAGACGGTTTAAGAAGATTGGTAAGGTTAGTGTTATGTTTTGAGTTTGGATTCATGAGAGAAGGTTTTCAGACGACCTTTGTCTGATACGGGATGAAACGGGCAAAGGTCGTCTGAAAAATGATAGGTTGAAAACAGCTGAATTTTACCCGAAAAAAAGCGGATATGCCGTAACGACATATCCGCTTTGATTGCATTCGATTTTAGGAGAACAGGCGCAGGGCGGTTTTGCCGCCCGGTTCGATACCGACTTTGAGCATCTCGGACTGACGCGCCAATACATAAGTGCGTACGTCTTTGAGCCATTGGGTCGAAACTTCTTCCATTTTGTCGTTGACCAGATTCAGGTTCAACTGGCCGGACAGGCGTACCGCCAAATCCATAAAGAGGTCGTCAAAAGTTTTTTCGCCTGCCGGAGAGTGCGGGATGTCGAGCAGCATACTGAAGCCTTTGTAGGACTGGTTGTCCAAAAGGGCATTGGTAAACGGCTCGTTGTTGAGCGAGCAGATGGAGAACATGGTCGAACCGGACGTGTCGGTATAGTGGAACGCGCCGTCGTCTTCCAAAACGAAACCCACGCCCGTTACGGCGGAACGCAGTTCTACGCCGCTGATGCTGGTCGGGGAAACCAAATGGATGGCGATGGTCTGGTCGACGCGCGCGCAGAATGCGTCCAGTGCGGAAGCCACTTCGATAAAGGCGGCAAGGTCGGTATGCAGCGTCTGACCGCCCATGCTTTGTGCGAATGCGTCCACCTGGCGGTTGAATGCGGAGAGTTCTTCCTGCGAGGCAAGTCCGTTGCGGCTGACTGCCTGAATACCCACGATAAATGCCTGATAGCGGATGCCCGGGATGGGTTCGGCAATCTGGAAATGGTCGTCCATGGTGCAGCCGACAATCTGGTAGCGGCAGCGGTTGGAAAGGCGCGGCAGTGCGTGCAGTTCTTTGGCTTCGGTCAGCGCGATATAGGAGATGAAGTCGAAGCGCACGTCAAACCAGGGCAGCTCGACCTTCGACAGCTCTTTGAGCGTAATCAGCGGTTTTGTCGGCGTTTGCGGGACAGGAATGGGTTTTGCCGGCGCGTCGGCAGGTTTCGGTGCGGAATGTCCGGTTTGGGGTTCGGAAACGGTGTGGGCGGAGTTGCCGATAATGCCGCTTTCTTCCAAGTCGGTTTCGATTTCGGTTTTGAACGGGGAGGCTTTTGCCTGTTTCTGCTTGGCGATGTAGACGGCATCCTGTTCTTGCAGGTTGCGCATGGCGGGGTCTTGGGGTTTTGCCATTTTTTTGACCGCCGGTTGGGGTTTCGGCATCATGACTGGCCCGCCGGACGGTTTGCCGTCGCGGACATGGCTGGTTTTGCTGTTGAGCAGGGCATCTTTGTCGGAGTGCCCGAACTGGTCGCGCACTTTTTTGCGGTATTGGTTTTCCTGATACATATTGTAGGCGACAACGGCGAGGACGGCGGCGAGGAACAGTACGATGTAAATCATGGCAATCACTTTAAATTTCGGGATGCAGGATGCGCAAAGTGCGGGTACTGCGGTTAAATCGGGCTTGCGTTTCCGGCAGTCTGACGGAACGGCCGGTTATAACGTTTGAATTATAACGAAAATTGCAGGGTCTGACAGCAGTGTGTCGAAATAAGCGGAAATTTTCCGAAATGCCGTCTAAAATCTGTGGTTTTCAGACGGCATTTCTGTCCACGGGAAACCCTTTCCCCCGTATCCGCCGCCAGTCGAAAAAATGGCCGGGGTCGGTTTTGCGGCCGGGCGCGATGTCTTGGTGTCCTGTTACCGCCGTGATGGGGTAGCGGCGGCAGAGGGCTGCCAACAGCGTTTCGAGCGAACGGTATTGTGCTTCGGTAAAGGGTTCGAAATCGCAGCCTTCCAATTCGATGCCGATGGAAAATGCGTTGCATTTTTCCCTGCCGCCGAATGAAGATACGCCGGCATGGTATGCCATATTGTCGCAGGAAACGAACTGTACCGTTTCTCCGCCGCGTTTGATTAAAAAATGGCTGGATACGCGCAAAGTGTGTATCAGGCTGAAGAACGGATGTCCGTCGGGGTCGAGCCGGTTGGCAAACAGCTTTTCCACCGCATCCGTGCCGTATTCGAACGGCGGCAGCGAAATGTTGTGCAACACGACAAGGGAAACCGTTTCCCCCGTTTCCCTCGGGCTGAAATTGGGCGACGGGGTATGGCGTATGCTTTGAAGCCAGCCGTTTTGCCAGTGTGCTTCGGCGTGATTGTCCATGATGTTCTTCCTGTCCGGCGGGCAATTTGGGTTATACTGTCGCCCGAATTTTAAGACGTATTCCGAATGCTGGGAATCCTACCATGTTGAAAAAAATGTTGAAATGGACTGCCGTTTTTTTGACCGTATCGGCAGCCGTTTTCGCCGCGCTGCTTTTTGTCCCTAAAGATAACGGCAGGGCATACCGAATCAAAATTGCCAAAAACCAGGGTATTTCGTCGGTCGGCAGGAAACTTGCCGAAGACCGCATCGTGTTCAGCAGGCATGTTTTGACGGCGGCGGCCTACGTTTTGGGTGTGCACAACAGGCTGCATACGGGGACGTACAGATTGCCTTCGGAAGTGTCTGCTTGGGATATCTTGCAGAAAATGCGCGGCGGCAGGCCGGATTCCGTTACCGTGCAGATTATCGAAGGTTCGCGTTTTTCGCATATGAGGAAAGTCATCGACGCAACGCCCGACATCGAACACGACACCAAAGGCTGGAGCAATGAAAAACTGATGGCGGAAGTTGCCCCCGATGCCTTCAGCGGCAATCCTGAAGGGCAGTTTTTCCCCGACAGCTACGAAATCGATGCGGGCGGCAGCGATTTACGGATTTACCAAACCGCCTACAAGGCGATGCAACGCCGCCTGAATGAGGCATGGGAAAGCAGGCAGGACGGGCTGCCTTATAAAAACCCTTATGAAATGCTGATTATGGCGAGCCTGATCGAAAAGGAAACGGGGCATGAAGCCGACCGCGACCATGTTGCTTCCGTCTTCGTCAACCGCCTGAAAATCGGTATGCGCCTGCAAACCGACCCATCCGTGATTTACGGCATGGGTGCGGCATACAAGGGCAAAATCCGTAAAGCCGACCTGCGCCGCGACACGCCGTACAACACCTATACGCGCAGCGGTCTGCCGCCAACCCCGATTGCGCTGCCCGGCAAGGCCGCGCTTGATGCCGCCGCCCATCCGTCCGGTGAAAAATACCTATATTTCGTGTCCAAAATGGACGGCACGGGCTTGAGCCAGTTCAGCCATGATTTGACCGAACACAATGCCGCCGTCCGCAAATATATTTTGAAAAAATAAACCATGCCGTCTGAAAAGTTTGTGTTTTCGGACGGCATACCCTTACCGGAACTGCAAGCATGAAACCGCAATTCATCACTTTGGACGGCATAGACGGAGCCGGAAAATCCACCAACCTTGCCGTCATCAAGGCATGGTTTGAACGGAGGGGGCTGCCCGTGCTGTTCACGCGCGAACCGGGCGGAACGCCGGTCGGTGAGGCCTTGCGCGAAATCCTGCTCAACCCTGAAACCAAAGCCGGTTTGCGTGCGGAAACACTGATGATGTTCGCCGCCAGAATGCAGCATATTGAAGACGTGATATTGCCCGCGTTTTCAGACGGCATACACGTCGTGTCCGATCGTTTTACCGATGCGACCTTCGCCTATCAGGGCGGCGGGCGGGGGATGCCGTCTGAAGACATTGAAATTTTGGAACATTGGGTGCAGGGCGGTTTGCGCCCCGATTTGACCCTGCTGTTGGATGTGCCGCTGGAAGTGTCGATAGCGCGTATCGGGCAGACGCGCGAGAAAGACCGGTTCGAGCAGGAGCAGGCGGATTTCTTCATGCGTGTGCGCGGCGTTTATCTCGACCGAGCCGCCGCCTGTCCCGAACGGTACGCCGTTATCGACAGTAACCGCAACTTGGATGAAGTCAGAAACAGCATAGAAAAAGTGTTGGACGGACATTTCGGCTGCTGATGCGGCAAATATTGAAACAAGCGCATCCGCCCGCGCCGAAAATCAAACGGCAGTGCCGCAGGTGAAAATGGCGGTATGCGCCAAACTTTCGGCATGATAGAATTACGCTCGGTTACAAGGCAGGATGCGTCGGCAATATTAACGAACCGCCCGTAACATGATGACCCGAAAGCGTTTCGGACAGTCCGATTCAAATCTTTTTCTCGCAACAGGATTGACACATGGAAAACTCATTGAAAGAAGCCGCCCTCAAGTTCCACGAATTACCCGTTCCGGGCAAAATTTCCGTTACCCCGACCAAATCTCTGGCCACTTCTAAAGATTTGGCGTTGGCGTACTCTCCTGGCGTAGCCGCTCCTTGTATGGAAATCCATGCCGATCCGCAAACTGCCTACAAATACACCGCCAAAGGCAACTTGGTCGCCGTTATTTCCAACGGTACGGCCGTTTTGGGCTTGGGCGACATCGGCGCGCTGGCGGGCAAACCCGTGATGGAAGGCAAAGGCGTATTGTTCAAAAAATTCGCCGGTGTGGATGTGTTCGATATCGAAATCGATGAAAAAGACCCGCAAAAACTGGTGGACATCATCGCCGCTTTAGAGCCAACTTTCGGCGGCATCAATCTCGAAGACATCAAAGCACCCGAGTGTTTCTACATCGAACGCGAATTACGCAAACGCTGCAAAATCCCCGTGTTCCACGACGACCAGCACGGTACGGCCATCATTACCGCCGCCGCCGTATTGAACGCCCTGCGTTTTACCGGCCGTAAAATCGAAGAAGCAACTTTGGTGTGTTCCGGCGCGGGCGCGGCCGCGATTGCCTGCTTGAACCAACTGCTGGATTTGGGCTTGAAATGTGAAAACGTAACCGTCTGCGACTCCAAAGGCGTGATTTACCAAACCCGTGAAGACAAAGACCGCATGGATGAGTCCAAACAGTTCTACGCCATTGAAGACAACGGCCAGCGCGTGCTTGCCGATGCGGTTAAAGGCAAAGACATCTTCTTGGGACTCTCCGGCGCGAACCTGCTGACCCCCGAAATGTTGAATACGATGAACGAAAAACCTATCGTGTTCGCTATGGCCAACCCGAATCCGGAAATCCTGCCGCCGCTGGCAAAAGAAACCCGTCCGGACGTGGTTATCGGTACCGGACGTTCAGACTTCCCGAACCAAGTGAACAACGTATTGTGCTTCCCATTCATCTTCCGTGGCGCGTTGGATGTCGGCGCGACGACCATCAACGAAGAAATGAAACGCTCCTGCGTGTATGCTTTGGCGGATTTGGCGATGGAAGAAGTAACCGAAGAAGTGGTTGCCGCTTACGGTAAGAAATTTGAATTCGGCGCGGAATACCTGATTCCGACTCCGTTCGATTCCCGCCTGCTGCCGCGCGTTGCTACGGCTGCCGCCAAAGCAGCGATGGAAAGCGGCGTGGCAACCCGTCCGATTGCAGATTTGGAAGCTTACGCTGCCAAGCTGAGCGAATGGAAGCTGTAAGCCGTTTGTGGTTAAAATGCCGTCTGAACTGTTTTCAGGCGGTATTTTGCTGTCAGATTGATAAATGAAAGATACTGGAAAATGAAAGAGATGGAGACTGTCCGTTATCATATCGGCGATATGCCCGAGACTTCAAAACAAACCGCCCCCGTTATGACGACAGGACAGTGGGTGTTGACGATGATTGTTTTCATGATTCCTTTGGTCAACATCATTATGCTTTTTGTTTGGGCATTCGGCATCGGCAACCCCAACCGTGCCAATTTCTGTAAAGCGCAGTTGCTTATTTACCTGATTGGTTTGCTTATCGGTTCGGTCTTGTTTATGGGTTGGTCTGCATTGGGTACGCATTATTAATGCCCCGGCTGATTCTGCTTCGGGGACTGGTATCGAATATGCCGAATTATTTTAAACTTCATACCCTTATCGAACGGCATTGGCAAAAACCTTATCCGGTTTTGTCTTTTCTGCTCAAGCCGCTCTCCGGGCTGTTTGCCAAAATTGCGGCAAAACGGCGGGCGGATTTTTTGTCGGGAAAACGGCAAAGCGAAAAGCTGTCCGTGCCTGTCGTCGTGGTCGGCAATATCCACGCGGGCGGGACGGGGAAAACGCCGATTGCTGCCGCGCTGGTGTCGGGTTTGCAGGAAAAAGGTGTCAAGGTCGGCATCATCAGCCGGGGCTACGGGCGCAAGAGCAAGGCGGTTCATGTATTGAATGAGAAGAGCCGTGCGGAAGATGCGGGCGACGAGCCTTTGCTGCTGTTCCGCAAAACCGGCGCGCCGACGGCGGTTGGCGGCAGTCGTGCGGAGGCAGGAAGGGCGTTGCTGGCGGCGCACCCTGACATCGGGCTGATTGTGGCGGACGACGGTTTGCAGCATTACGCCCTGCGGCGCGATGTGGAAATTGTTGTGTTTCCGGCGGCGGATACGGGGCGCACCGATTTGGATCTGCTGCCCAACGGCAGTTTGCGCGAACCTTTGTCGCGGCTGGATTCGGCGGATGCGGTCGTCGTCAGCGGCGGCAAGGCGGATGCGTCGTTTATGCCGTCTGAAAATATGTTCCACAGCCGTATCGAAACGGGACAAATTTACCGTTTGAACCGGCCGTCCGAAAAATTGGATTTGGCGGGTTTGGGAAACCAAGCCGTTGCGGCAGTCGCCGGTATCGCCAAGCCGGCGCGGTTTTTCGATTCGTTGCGGCATATGGGCATCACCTTGAACCAAACCGTCGCGCTGCCCGACCACGCCGATATTTCGGCGGCAGATCTGCCCGATGCGGACGCGGTGATTATTACAGAAAAGGATGCGGTCAAGTTTTCAGACGGCATCGGTTTGAACCATATATGGGTGCTGCCCGTTTGTGCGATAATCGAACCTGATTTGGCAGAGTTTGTGCTGGAGCGGTTGGAAGGTGCCGAAGGCCGTTTGAAAGCGCGGTTTGGACGAAGTGATAACGGACTGGAATAAGAACGCCCTACGCCGTCATTCCCGCGCAGGCGGGAATCTAAGTCTCGAATTTTCAGGAATGCCTGGGGGACTTCAGAAATCCCAAATTTCCGGATTCTCGCCTGCGCAGGAATAATGGAAGCCGGTTGTATTTTTTTATCTGCATTAATCATTTATTAAAGGATTGGATATGAAGCTGAAAACCCTGTTATTACCTTTCGCCTCTTTGGCATTGTGCGCCGGTGCGTTTGCCGCCCCGCCCAGCGACGCGTCGCTGGAGCGTTGGTTGGATACGCAGAATTTTGACCGGGATATAGAAAAAAATATGATCGAGGGTTTTAATGCCGGATTTAAACCGTATGCGGACAAAGCCCTTGCCGAAATGCCGGAAGAGAAAAAAGATCAGGCGGCAAAAGCCTTTAACCTCTATCGTGAGAATGTTTTGAAAGATTTGATTACGCCCGAAGTGAAACAGGCTGTCCGCAATACTTTATTGAAGAATGCCCGTGAGATATACACGCAAGAAGAAATCGACGGCATGATTGCCTTTTACGGTTCGCCTGTCGGTCAGTCCGTCGTTGCCAAAAATCCGCGCTTAATCAAGAAATCGATGAGTGAAATAGCGGTATCTTGGACTGCATTGTCAGGGAAAATCGCGCAACATCATCTGCCCGAGTTTACGGAAGAGTTGCGGCGCATCATCTGCGGCGGTAAAAATCCCGATGCAGGCTGCAAGCAGGCCGGACAGCTTGGGAAAGGGCATCGGAAATAAATAATAGCCGTCTGAAATATTGCAGAGGGCATCCGATTGATTAAACTATTATAGTGGATTAAATTTAAACCAGTACGGCGTTGCCTCGCCTTGCCGTACTATCTGTACTGTCTGCGGCTTCGTCGCCTTGTCCTGATTTAAATTTAATCCACTATAAACTCGAAAGAGACCCTATGGAAAAAAAATTCTTAGACATCCTCGTCTGCCCCGTTACCAAAGGCAGGCTGGAATATCATCAGGACAAACAGGAATTGTGGAGCCGTCAGGCGAAGCTGGCTTATCCGATTAAAGACGGCATTCCCTATATGCTGGAAAACGAAGCGCGAGCGTTGAGTGAAGAGGAACTCAAAGCATGACCGAATTTGTCGTATTGATTCCGGCGCGGCTGGATTCGTCGCGCCTGCCCGGAAAAGCCTTGGCGGACATCCACGGCAAACCGATGGTCGTGCGCGTTGCCGAACAGGCGGCAAAAAGTAAAGCCGCGCGCGTCGTCGTCGCCACCGACCATCCCGATATTCAGACGGCCTGTCAGGTGCACGGCATCGAAGCGGTTATGACTTCAAACCGGCACGAAAGCGGCACGACGCGCCTTGCCGAAGCCTCTGCCGCGCTGAAGCTGCCGCCGCATTTGATTGTTGTGAACGTACAGGGTGACGAGCCGCTGATTGCCCCCGAACTCATCGACCGCACCGCCGAAGTACTCGTCGAAAACAACGTCCAAATGGCGACCGCCGCCCACGAATTGCACGATTTTGACGAGTTTATGAACCCCAACGTCGTCAAAGTCGTCCTCGACAAAAACCGCAACGCCATCTACTTCAGCCGCGCCCCGATTCCCTATCCGCGTGATGCGATACGTGCCGGAAAACGCGAAATGCCGTCTGAAACCGCCGTCCTGCGCCATATCGGCATCTACGCTTACCGCGCCGGCTTCCTGCAACGCTATGCCGAAATGAGCGTCTCGCCGCTGGAAACCATCGAATCGCTGGAACAACTGCGCGTCCTGTGGCACGGTTATCCCATTGCCGTCGAAACCGCCAAAGAAGCCCCCGCCGCCGGTGTGGATACGCAGGAAGATTTGGACAGGGTCCGCGCCGTATTTCAGACCGTATAAAACAGGTTCAAAGGGAAAAGATATGCAGCAACATATTGAAAAGTGGCAGCACTTGAGCCGTGAAGAACAGAAAATCCTTGCCGAAGTATGGGGTCTCGTGCAAAACGATGATCAGGAGGTTCACTATGAAATGCTTAAATTGAACGCACCCGACGAAGCCAGCGGCGAATTTTGGTTCAGAATGGCAGAAACACTCAGCACCCTGCCGCCCAACCGTTCCCTCGACCTTAGAATGAACGGCGGCAGGCTGGCGACTGCCGTATCCATCCTATCGGTGATGATTGAGGACAATCCTGACATACCGCAGCTTTGGGCGCAGAAAATTACCGCCCTCAACTATTTGGCACACGGACACAAAGCCCGTGCCGACGGTTTGGCACAACAGCCCGACAAAGCGGCAGAAGCCAACGAGGAGGAATACCTGACCAAAGCCCTGTCGCAAAACCTGCTGTCAACATTAGATGCCGCGCTTGCACGTTTTCCTGAAGACACGTGGTTTCAGGAAATCAAACAGGATGCACAAAAGCATTTTGCTTGAGGATGTGGCAGTCAGGAATATTTCCATTCAGGAAGAAAAGAAGTGCCTGATTGGGTATAATCAGGGTAAATCTTATTTTATTTCAAAAAATTAATATTTGCTTTCCGTTTTTCCTTGACGGTATCGGAAAAGTTGATTATAGTTACAGCTTCCTTGGGAGTAATGGCTGAGAGGCTGAAGGCACTTCCCTGCTAAGGAAGCATGTGGGGTCAACCTGCATCGAGGGTTCGAATCCCTCTTACTCCGCCAAAATAAACAAAACCCACTGATTCATCAGTGGGTTTTGTTTTTAGATATTATTTAGTATGCCATTTGGTATGCCATTTCACTTTAGCGGTGATTGCTCACAATTGGGTTCGATTAGAAAAACAACAGCACACAATCATCTCAAAATTCTACATACCGAATATTTTACAATGCTGGCTGCTGTGTTAGGCTAACGGATAAACTTCCTTCAAAAGAGGCGCAGCAGTTTTAAAGGGTAACATAACTGCTAATCTAATACAGCCCCAAGAATTAAATAGATTGGTTTAATAATGACGAATTCTACAGCAGAGTTAATTAGTAAATTAAAAGAAATATATCAAGAAAATATATCTCTAAAGCAACAAATAACTCAGTACAAAATTCAACAGCAAACAATCCAGCAGCATTTTAACGCTGCCAAACAGCAAATTCTTCAACATCGTCAAAATTTAGTCGTAAAAGAACAATTGCTAACGGAACAACGCGAAACTTTTATCAAGCAATTTAAACAAGCATTGGCAGATGAACGCGTGCAATTGCAATTACAACAGCTTCAAATGGAACACGAACAACTTTGGCATTATCAACAAGCTCAAATTCAGGCTGCGGTTGATGTTCAAGTGAATGTGGAAAACCAAATCTATTTTTTGCAAAATAAATGTGAATTGTCGAAAAATCAATTAGTTGAATTAAATGCGTTGCTGGCTGAAAAGCAATCTGAATTAGCGCAATCTGAACAAAATATTCAGACAGCCGATGATGAATTGGATGGTTTGGATAATTGGATTACGGAACAAAAAAATTTACTCAAAAAATATCAAGATGATGTATGGAAAACTCAAAATGAATATGCCTACATCAAACAAAATTGCGTAGCGCAACAAGTTGAATATGAACGTTTAACGCAAGAAATCTCAATCAAACAACAAAAATACGATGATTTGCAACAAGATTATAAATTATTGCAAAATCAATTAGTTGAATTAAATGAATTACTGGCTGAAAAGCAATCTGAATTGGCGCAATCTGAACAAAATATTCAGGCAGCCGTTGAACCTGTGCCTGATGATTTACCGCTTGTTACGCCAACAATTGCTTCACCTAGCAAGCCGTTGATTACGGTGGTTAAACATAACGTCAAAGGCGAAGTTGTAAATAAGGCTATTGATTTTCTTGTTGAAGAGTGGAGAAACGCCCACATTGAGTTACTGGAAGGCAACCCCCAGAAAGCGGAGCAGATTTACATTGAGCTGAATGGGTTGAGTAACGAAGCCTTTGCAAAGGTCGCTAATATGTGGATTTACGACCCGAAAGCCGACAAAGAACAGTTTAAAGACGGCATCATCAAGTTTAATAAACTATTCACTTCCTATAATGATGTTCTATTGGGCATCAAGAAATGGCAACCCCGGAGAAACGTGTTTGAGAAGTTGGGTAAGGAAGCTTATATAAACTATTTGAAGGATATGGTTTCAGGCTTGAAAAAGCCTAGAATCAATAAATCAGACTTAGAAAAATTGGCGGGGTTGCAACTGTCATCGGTGGCTACGCCGTTTAGTAAATGGCTGGCTGAATTTTTATTGATGCGTGATATGTTTGAAATCGTGGCACGTCCGTTGTTTCGCTATGCGATGTCGGAGCAGGAATACGATGAATTACGCGATTTGTTTCGCCAACACAATCAAATTATTCGCAGCAATCAAGCGCGTTATGTGGAATGGTGTGCGTGTTATTGTTTGGCGGCAAGCGAAATTTATCGACGTGAATATGCTGGCGCTTCGTGGACTTGGGATTTGATTGACAAGCAATTATCGTTGAATTTTGCTAGTCAGCAAGCGCATTATGAAATCGTTTCGGTGGGTTTAAATTATTGGCAACGTCCTCTTCATATTTATGAAAGCAATCGCACCAATTATTTGGGGACGTTGTTTGCGGAATGCGGTTTGCCTGTGAAATTATTGACCAGTGAAGACAATGTGTTTGGCAAATTGTTGGAATATGGTTTGGCAAAATACGATGAAAGTTTGCAATCGTATCGCCCTTTGGAGCGTTTTTTGCAAGAGCGTGAGCAATATTTGGCGGACACGTTCCGCAATGAAGCTACTATTTCGCTGTTGGCAGAAACGGTGCGTGTGTTGATGAATTTAGCGCAAACGTATGATTTGACTAATGAAGCTGAACCTGTGGCGTATTTGGACAATGTGGCGCAGGATTGGCGATTGCGTTTTCCGTTTATGCTGCCTGAAAAACACGCGGACAATTTAATCAATCGTTGGTTGGGCAATGCGGCGGTGGAACAGCATAAATCTGCCAAACAGCATTTTTCTTGTGCGCATTATGTGAAAAATGATGTGTGGCAATTTACGGCGGTGTTGGGGCTGCCTGAAACGTTTGCGTTTGATGTGAGTGGCGATTATCAAGGGCGAACCATTTTGCAATGGGCGTTGTTTGAAGGCGAACAAGCGGTAGAACGTGTGGGCGGTACGGTTTTTGCCACGTTGCATGAACAAACTTTGTCTTTCAGGCTGCCTGAAAGCAAAATCAATGTATTGCGCCAGTTGCCTGATTATCCGCTTTCAGTGCGTTTTTTTGCGGACGGACGGTTGTTGTACACCCGAATGCTGCCTGAAACGGAAATTGACACGCAATCGCCATGCGTATTTGTGAAAACCGATGAGCAAACATGGCATTTGTTGGCAAATGCGGAATACATTCGCGTGAATGAACCGTATTTGGCGCGATTGCCGATTGAATTCAGGCTGCCTGAAAATGCGGTTGGTGTTTATCAAGATAATCAAGCAAATTGGCTAACCGCGCAAATGGATTTACACGCCAAAACGGACGAAAACCGCACTATTCATATTGATTACACCGACAAAAGCAGTGCAAATATCAGTTTGCGGGGCGAATTGTTTTACCACTATCAACACGCCAATATCAATAGTGCGCCAATCTATCGCGGCTTCCCAAGCATTCACACGCCTGAAGATTTGCCGTGTACGCATATTGAAATTCAACAGCAAAAATACGCCAACACGCGCACGATTGAGCAATACGGTACGTTTCAGGCAGCATTTTTCAGCAATGAAACTTGTTTGTTGAGCCGAAAAATCACGGTTTTGCCAAAAGATTTTCAATGCCGTTGGGAAAAAATCGCCACGCAAAAGCAGCCTGCACAATTATCCGTGCAATCCAATGAACATTTATTTTGCGAATTGTACGGCGAAGATTTGATTATTGATCCGAAACATCAAGGATTTAGCGTACAGCACACCAGCGCGTTACCGCCTGATCATTGCATTGTGCGCGTGGGCAGCAATGAACACATTGCTGCAAGTTTGCGTTTACCGTTTGCGTTTGAAGGGGCGTATTTGTTGAATGAAATGGGTTTGCTTGACGAGCAACATTTAACCCTTTCGCAACTATTGGGCAAAGTGGTGTCAATCTATTCTTCGCAAAAATACATTGAGATGAATTGGCGATTGCTGCCTGAAAATATTAACCGTTCATTTCGCATTCCAATGGAACAATCGAGCGCACAAATTCATTTACATTCATTTAAAACAGAATTGTTGCAACTCTTGGCGTGCAGCAACAGTCAAGACAGCCACATTGAATGGACGTTTTCCAACAGCAAATTAACGCTGAGATTGTCGCATTATCAAGGCGTTATTCAATGGAATAACCAAATTTATCAACATGGGCAATGGGTTAATTTAACCGATACTCCACACCAACATTTTGTGATTAAACAAAATGCTGCCGATGAATTGGCTTGTGCCAACGCGGAAATTGAAATCATGCGTTTGGACACACCCAAGCCCAGCGCACAAAAGCTGCCTGAAAGCCAATATTTAGGCAATCATCGTTACGATTTGCTGCCTGAACAATATGGCGAAGGTTTGTGGTTGATTTATCCTGCGCCCACGTCGCCCATTGCGTTTCGCCCGACCATTTTTGATAACAGCGAAACGCCATTTGTCGCACCTGAACAAATTGACGATTTGCACACGGCAGCTCGCGCATTCCACCCGAAACTTCGCCCAAACGCCATTGCAGATGTGATCGCGACCATGGCAACGCAGCCTGAACATAGCGGTTGGGAATATTTCGCGGCATTGAAAGAGTATTTCGCGCATTTGCCTTTGTCCGTGTTTAAAGTTTGGAAAGAATTGGCGCGGCAGCCTGAAAGTTTGGCAATGGCGGTGTGGCGTTTGGGATTGGACAATGAATTTTGTGAACGCATTCGCCATGAATTAGCGGTGGTGTGGGAATGGCAGCCTGAACGCGCTTTGCGAAATGCGTTGAACATTTATCAATCGTATTTTGAAAATAAATTCAAAGGTTTGGGAATAGGGATTACGCTGCATGAAGATGTTTTGCCGATGAATATTATTTGCCACAGCCCGATTTTGCGTGAACACATTTTCAAAGGCTATTTGAATGATGAAAATCAAGCAAAACAAGCCATTCGCTACAAAGATATTGCTTACCCAAGATTGCGTGATGAACAATCGTTTTACACCGCGCATTACAACGCTTTGCGCCAAATTCGCAGGCTGCCTGAATATTTATGCGAACCCTTGCAACAATGGGTCAATACCCAGCGCAATCAACATAAATGGATTGCGGAACTGTCCAAAACCGATTACGACCGCGCTGTGGTGTGGTTGCCGATTTTTAGCGCATTTGTGAAAGTGGGCAAAGCCAAACCGCAAGATTTATTGCGCGAATACAATCAAATGGATTTGCCAGCAGAATTATTGCATTGTTTTTACGAAGTGTATCGCCTAGACCCTGGTTGGTTTGATTATATTTGCGCGACTGTTACTTCAGAAAAAATGGCTAATGAAACAGAAAGATCATAATGATTACCACCGACACCCGAAGCCTAAATGGTTTGATTAAACAAGCACTTTACCGCACCCAAGAAGCCACGATTGGCGTATTGTCCATTCAACACGACGGCTTGCGAAATCATTTGCGCCAACAAATGTCTAATGAATTGGGGCATGAAAATTGTTTTTTAGCTGATCCTGTGATTGAACACACGTTTGGTTGGCAAGAAAGCCCATTCACTTTTGGCGATTTGGTTGAGCAGCAATTACTATCGCCTAAATTATTGAACAATTTAGAAAATTGCCAGCCTGAAAGCCATCGTTTTACCGCCAATATGCACCCTTACACGCATCAAGTTCAAGCGTGGCAACATTTATTGGCGGACACACCGAAATCGGCAATTATCACGAGCGGTACAGGTTCGGGCAAAACCGAATGTTTCATGATTCCGATTTTGGAAGATTTAATCCGCACGCAATCGCAACAAAACACCGCTTTGATTGGCGTACAAGCCTTGTTTTTGTATCCGCTCAACGCGCTGATTAATTCGCAAAAAGAGCGTTTAGATGCTTGGACGGCGCGTTTTGGTAATCAAATTCGCTATTGTTTGTACAATGGCAACACACCTGAATTTGCAGGGAAAAATGATGGCGACAAACCTAATGAAATTCAATCACGCGACAAATTACGCCAAGAACCACCGCCAATTTTGCTAACCAATGCCACGATGTTGGAATATATGTTGGTGCGCCAAGTGGATAATCCGATTTTGGAAATTTCCAAGAAAAATCAATCATTAAAATGGATTGTATTGGACGAAGCACACAGTTATATTGGCTCTCAAGCGGCGGAAATTGCTTTGCTGTTGCGCCGTGTGGTGCAAGCGTTTGGCAAAACTTCGCAAGATATTCGTTTTGTTGCCACATCAGCCACGATTGCGTCCAAAGAAGCGGAAATTCAATTACAACATTATTTGGCGGATTTGGCTGGTGTGTCGCCCGATAACATTATTGTGGTTTCAGGCAGCCGCGATTTTGAAACCATGCCGTTGGGCGCAAATCAACAAACACTGCCTGAAATCAGTGCGATTGATGATGAAGCAACACGTTTTCAGGAGTTGAAAAATCACGCGCTTGCCAGTCGCATTCGCCAATTATTAACGCATTCTCCAAAACCATTAACGCTCAATCAAATTATTCAACAATTACCCGAAAATATCTTTTCAGGCAGCCTGAAAACGGAACGCCAACAAGAAGTTTTGTCGTGGCTAGACGTGATGTCGCAAACCAAGCAGCCAGAAACACAAATCCCCTTTTTAAAATTGCGTATGCACTTGTTTCAAAATATGTTGCATGGCTTGTGGTCGTGTGTCAATCGTGAATGCAGCCACAAAAGCGATGAATTGAAACAAGGCGATTGGGCGTTTGGTCAAGTGCATTTAAATCATCGCCAGCAATGTGATTGCGGTGCGCCCGTGTATGAATTGGCGTTGTGTAAAGAATGTGGCGAACCGCATTTGTTGGCGCAAAACCATAACAATAAATTAAAACAATGCGATACGCGAGTTGCTGATGAATTTACGTTATTGCAAGAACAAGAAACCACAGAACGCGATGAAGAAGGCAATGCTTCGTTACCATTTAAGGTAATAAACGCGCTTTATTTGGCGGACAATCGCCGCAACAATAAACATTATGTGCGACAACCGCTTCATATGAAAACCCATGATTTGGGTTTGCGTGGCGATGAAACGATTGATGTTTCTGTGTCGTTTGATGCGGTGTGCGCGAAATGTGATGATTCAGGCAGCCAGCAATCGCCTTTTTATCGCCAACAATATTTGGGTGCGCCGTTTTACATTACCAATGCTGTGCCTACGGTATTGGAATTTTGTGCGCCCGATGAAAATAATGCGTTGTCGTTACCCGCACAAGGCAGACGGTTAATCACATTTACCGATAGCCGACAAGGCACGGCGCGTATGGCAATCAAAATGCAGCAAGATGCGGAATACGCGAAATTGCGTGGTTTGGTGTTTCAGATTTTGGTGGAGAATTCGCTTACATCTGCCACACCTGCGATTGATTTGGAAGCGATTAGAAATTCGGGGCTGCCTGAAAGCCAAATTAAGGCAATTATGACTTTGCAAGCACAATCACAAAATCAAAATCACGCAATCACTTGGGACAAAATGATTGAGCGTTTGCTACAACAATCCACCTCAATGAAGCAATTATTGGCGTACAACAAAGAAGTTAAACCAGATATGTTTGGTGGAACAAATGGCGAAAAAAAATTAGCAACATTATTGCTTATAAGAGAATTTGCACGTCGTCCGCGTTATGCCAATAGCTCGGAAACTTTAGGTTTGGTTAGCGTGATTTATCCTAATTTAGACAAAATCACGCAATGCCCAGAAGGTTGGACAAGCACCCGAGTTGTATCGCAAGCGCATCAAGCTACAGAAAAACCCATGCTTAATCTTGATGATTGGAAAGCATTTTTAAAAATGTTGCTAGATTTTTATATTCGGGATTATGGTTTCATTTCTTTTGATGATGAGCAAAAAATTTGGTTGGGTTTTAAATTTATGGGAAAACAATTATTGCCTGCCGATAGTCAAATGGTTATTCCTAAAAACTTAAAACATTATTTAAAACGTTGGTTTAAATTTAACCCAAAACAATTTAACCAACCGCGCCCAATTAAAATTTTGCAAGTAGTAACAGGTTTGCCTTTGGATAACCCACTCACACAAGACAAATTTAATGAATGGCTGCGCGTTGCTTGGACACAACTAACTGAAGAAGATAAACGTATTTTTCAAAAAGAATCCGAGAAATGGAATATGAATTTGGAAAAAATTGCGTTCAGGCTGCCTGAAAAGGCTTTGTTATGTCCGATTACACATCGTTTGATTGACAGTACATTGCGGGGTGTTAGCCCTTATTTGCCGCGTAATCTCAATGCTGTTGCGCCTGAACAATTATTTTGCCAATCCATTACCTTGCCCGACTATACGCAATTTAAAATGGACGGCAGTGCAAAATCCTACCAAATGCAAATGCGCGAAAAGCTCAAACATGATTTAACCGTTCAAGAATTAACGCACAAAGGCTTATGGGAAAGTATGCACGAACGCATTATTGAAGGCGGTTTCTATTACCGCGTTGCCGAACATTCCGCCCAAATTGCCAGTCAGCAACTCAATAAATACGAGCGTGAATTTAAATCAGGAAAAATCAACGTGTTGAGCTGTTCTACCACAATGGAAATGGGCGTAGATATTGGCGGTATGGCAGCAGTTGTGATGAACAACGTACCACCACACCCTGCCAATTATTTACAACGCGCAGGTCGAGCGGGTCGCCGCAGTGAAGCAGCAGCGATTGCTTATACTTTGTGCAAAACCGACCCACACAATCGTCGCGTGTTCAGGCAGCCTATTTGGGCGTTTGAAACGCCGATTGCTGCGCCAAAAGTATCGTTGAGTTCCGAAAAAATTGTGGTGCGACACGTTCATTCATTGATGTTGGCGGAATTTTTGAAAGCATACAATACGTCCAATAAAAACAACGCTGCACTCAATACCGAATGGTTTTTCAAACCGCCACAAAACACGGTACAAAAATTTTGCGATTGGTTAAGGCAGCCTGAGAATGATTTGCAACAAGCAATTAAATTATTGATTAAAAATACAGTTTTATCGTATCAATCGGTGGAATATTTGTGCAACCAAACCATGTTACACATTCAACAATTAGCTGAAACATGGTTGGCAGATTTTCGTCAAATTAACGAAAAAATTCGCTCTACCGACAATCAATTTTACAAACGTGCTTTGGAACGTGAACGGAATTTGCATTGCAACGATAATTTATTGGGCTATTTAGCCAGCAATAATTTCTTGCCAAGCTATGGTTTTCCGACTGATGTAGTTAATTTTAAAGTGCGTAAATTAGAAGAATTGCTGCAAGAAAAACACCATAAAATCAATCGCGAAGACAATTTATTCATTCGCAAGGAATCGCCTAGTCGCAATTTGGCGGTGGCATTGCGTGAATACGCCCCTGGTTCGCAAGTGGTGGTGGATGGCAGAGTTTATCGTTCGGCAGGCATCAATTTACGCACCAAATCCGATGAACAAGGCAAAAATGAACATCAACAATTTGATACCAGTTGGCGTTGCGGTGTATGCGGTACAACAGGTTTGGCGCGTTACAAATACAGCCAAGAAACGCAAATTCAATGCTATGGCTGCGGTAATGCGGTAAAAGAAAAAAATACTGTGTTGATTCCAACAGGATTTTTGACTGATTTTTACGAAGCCAGTAGCAATGATGTTTCCACGCAAAAATTTATTCAACCCGAAACGCCGCGTATTCAACTCAATGGCAAAATTGCGCCGTTTTCGCAAGCCAATTGTGGCGAAATTCATTATGGTTCAAATGGCGAAGTGTTGTATCAATCGGCTG
Organism: Neisseria sp. LACPHL-SPEC-2024-00856; assembly: GCF_047915665.1. Lineage (NCBI taxonomy): Bacteria > Pseudomonadati > Pseudomonadota > Betaproteobacteria > Neisseriales > Neisseriaceae > Neisseria > Neisseria sp. LACPHL-SPEC-2024-00856. Next base: position 30,331 of record NZ_JBLRPR010000002.1, on the reverse strand, counting down.
GCGAACATGGATACGGTTTTGCGGTGTGCATGAGTTGTGGTCGTGCAGATTCCATGTTGGGGCAAGATGTATTGCCGCCCGAATTGGCTGCACCTGAACACAAAACATTAGGCGGTGGTGTGGCTATGGGTAGCAAACAAAAAGATTGTTCCAATAAATCTGTGTATAAACACATTTTTTTGGGACACCATGTGCAAACCGATGTGTTGGAAATTGCCTTGAAAAATCCACAAACCCAAACATGGTTGAGTAGCGATAATAAAATTGCTGCCTTAACCATTGCCGTGGCGGTGCGTGATGAAATTGCCGCGTATTTGGGTGTGCAAACAACGGAAATGAGTTACGCCATTCGTGAAGACAGAGATTTACACAACAATGAAGTACGTGTGTTGATTCAAATTTACGACAACGCAAGCGGTGGTGCAGGATTTGTGTTGGCGGCAGTCAATCACATTGAAAGCATTGTGCAGGCTGCTTTTGCGCGATTAAATTGTGTGGCGCAATGCGACAGCGTTTGTCAGCATTGCCTAGCAGGGCAAGACGGCAATGTGGAGCGCGATGAACTCAATCGCCATGCCGCGTTGGATTGGTTGGCACAAAGTCAATTTATCCAGCATTTCAGGCAGCCTGAACATATTGCCCATATTTCAGGTAGCGTGTATTCGCCACGTTCGGTTGCGGATACATTGGAAAAATATTTGCCCAATACAAATGGCGCAACGCTATTGTTGTTTGTCAATCAAGTAGAAAATTATTGGGATACGTCCGAAGTAAAAGAAAAATTGATGCGTTGGCAAATGCTGCATCACATTCAAATTATTTTTTGTTTTACGCAACTCAATGATTTGCAACAAAATGATGTGAAAAAATGGCTGTTTCCTTTTGTGCAAATGGGTGCAAAAGTGGCAACGGCTCGTGCCAATATTCAGGCAGCCTATTTATCAACACAACTGATTTCAGGCGGCCAAATCATCAGTTTATTGCACGAACAGCCAACAGAATTGTTTGCGCCATTAACTTGCGCCGTGTTTACCAATGAAACGCTGCCTGAAACCACCATTTCATTACACGCAACCGAATCATGGTATCAACAACAAACACGCCATGCCATTCAAGTGAATCACGAATTAGACGGTTCATTGCGTGAATTTGGCTTGCGTTTTTGGAATCAGATTGCCACAAATATCGCGGACGACCCGATTGACGAAGTAGCCTATATTGACCGCTATTTCAAAAGCCCATTGGCAGCTTTATTATTGGGTAGCGTGTTGGCGGAATTGAAACAGCGCAATCAACAAGCGTTTACACAGTTGCAGATTACCACTTTGCCCAATCAAGCCACTCGCGCTTACGCTTCCGATAAAGTGTGGGACGATTGGCAACGCAGCGACCAACAGCAACAAGTATTGGAAACATGGTTTTCATCTATTGCACACCATGTGCAAGTGGAAATTACCAACCAATCATTGCAACACGCGCGTGTTTTAATCTTGCGACATCGTTCAGGCAAAATAACAGAAATTACCTTTGACCAAGGTATGGGGTATTGGAATTGGTTGATGTTTGAGCGAGAAAACAGCAGTTTGCGCCATTATCCATTTAGCGCAACGCCCGTAGAGCAAGTACAACATTTACAGCAATGTGTCAACAGTCGCGCAGAAATGGCAACCAAGTATGATTGGCAAACGTATTTGTTTATATTAAATCATTGATTATTTTTGAATTAATTAAATAGGTATAAAAATGGCTGGATTAAGAATGAATAAATAATAAAATTACAGAAAATTATTAATTGTAGTTTAAAATATTCAGCCAACCTGTTTTTATTTTAGGATCTGTATTAGATTAGCAGTTATGTTACCCTTTAAAAATAAAGATAACACACTGTAAACTATCTAAAAAAGCACAAAAGAAATTGCTTGAATTTTTTGTACTTGAAGTAACCGCTCGTCCTGCTGCCAATTTATTGGATATCAACCCCAATTCAGCAGCCGAACGGGCGGTTACTTCAAGTACAAAAAATTGGAACAACTTTTTTTGTATACTCTTTTTTAGTTTACAATGGGTTATCTTTATTTTTGCAGTCTAACATAACTGCTTATCTAGTACAGCCCCTTGTTTATACCGACAGTTACAAAAGCTATGATGTGCTGGATGTGAGCGAATTTACGCATCACAGAATCAATCATTCAGAGCTATTTGCGGATCGCCAAAACCATATCAACGGTATTGAAAACTTTTGGAATCAGGCAAAGCGTGTTCTACGAAAATACAATGGAATTGACCGAAAATCTTTCCCTTTATTCTTGAAAGAATGCGAATTTCGTTTTAACTTTGGCACACCAAAAGAGCAGCTAAAAATTCTGCAATTTTGGTGTGGTTTTTAGGGCTAATCTAATACAGCCCCTATATTTTTTATGAAAGTGTTTGATTATGGTTGTCAGCCATATTTTTGCACAAAATATGACTTATGCCAAAAAGTCTAATTATAAAGAATTAGATTATTGGAATCATATGTTAGAATTTTCCAACCGCTTGGATAAGGCGGTAATCTAAAGATAAAACTCAAGAAAGACACAATATGAACAAACTACTGATTACTTTAATGATGGCGGCAGGTTTGGCAGCTTGTTCGCAAGAAAGCAAACAAGAGGCGCAAGAGGCGGCTTCAGCCGTTGCTTCTGAAGTTCAGGCCGAGGCATCTTCGGTTCAGGCTGCCGCACAGGAGGCTGCTCCGTCTGCAGAAGCGGCTTCAACTGAAGCCAAACCTGAGGAGAAGGCGGAAGCCCCCGCGGCGGAAGCTAAACCGGAAGCAAAAGCAGAAGCTTCCGTTGCTGTCGATGGTCAGAAAGTATTTGAGGCCAGCTGTAAAATGTGTCATGGCGGTACTATTCCCGGGGCACCTGTAGTGGGTAAAAAAGACGATTGGGCACCACGTATCGCAAAAGGTAAGGAAACCTTGCACAAACACGCGCTCGAAGGTTTTAATGCGATGCCTGCCAAGGGCGGTAATGCCGGTTTGAGTGATGATGAAGTGAAGGCTGCAGTCGATTACATGGCTAATCAGTCTGGCGCAACATTCTGAATTGTTTACAATATTCACGATATTGTGATTAAGCCTGTTCGGATATTTGATGAAACCGGATTCCATGCAATATATGGAATCCGGTTTTTTCATTCCAAACTGAGCTATTTAAGGGGGCGGCAGTCTATATGCCGGTTATCCATTCAAGACTTTTTTACTGCGGGCCAAGCAGCCCAATACTTTTCCCCTTTTTCTAATTGTCCTGATGGTTTGTTTGGTATCGGTTCATAAAAACCGTCAGTTGGAAAACGGCCCGTTTCCGGTGAAAAGATTACGGCGATATGTTGCATAATCGGAGTGCCATGCTTATTCGCCTATCTGCGCGTCAGGTGTTATACTTTAAAAAATTTATCGATTGTTTGCCGGAGCCTCGCCGGTATTGGGAGTGTAAGAGAAATGAGTAGAATCCAACAGACTTTTGCCGCATTGGGTAATAAGAAGGCATTGATTCCTTATATTACGGTTGGAGACCCGGACATTGGGGCGACTTTGGCAATAATGCATAGTATGGTGGAAAATGGTGCGGATATTTTAGAGTTGGGTGTGCCTTTTTCCGACCCGATGGCAGACGGTCCGACTATTCAGCGTGCGGCGGAACGGGCGTTGGTAAACGGTGTTTCTCTGCGCGATGTCTTGGATGTTGTCAGAAGGTTTCGTGAAACTGATACTCAAACGCCGGTTGTTTTGATGGGGTATTTGAATCCCATACATAAGATGGGTTATCGGGAGTTTGCTCAGGAAGCCGCAAAGGCGGGGGTGGATGGTGTGTTGACAGTGGATTCCCCCATTGAAACCATCGATTCTTTATATCGCGAGCTGAAAGGCAACGGGGTTGACTGTATTTTTCTGATTGCACCTACAACGACTGAAGGGCGCATTAAGACCATTGCACAATTTGCAGGTGGTTTCGTCTATTATGTATCGCTCAAAGGGGTCACGGGTGCGGCAAGTTTGGATACGGATGAAGTTTCGAGTAGAATAGAGTATTTGCGTCAGTATATAGATATTCCCATCGGTGTCGGTTTCGGTATCAGCAATGCGGAAAGTGCACGCAAAATCGGTCGGGTTGCCGACGCAGTTATTGTTGGCAGCCGGATTGTGAAAGAAATCGAAAACAATACAGGCAACGAGGCTGCCGCCGTCGGTGCTTTGGTAAAAGAGTTGAAGGATGCCGTGCGCTGACGGCGGTTCCTCATCCTGAATATTTTAGGAGTTGTCTATGAGCTGGTTAGATAAAATTCTGCCACCCAAAATCAAGAATCGCGGAAAAGACGGTTCTTCCAATGTTCCCGAGGGTCTATGGCACAAATGCCCGTCTTGTTCGGCAACCGTTTATTCTACCGAGTTGCAGCAGAACAATCAGGTTTGTCCGAAATGCAACCACCACAATCCGTTGTCGGCACGACAACGCCTGAATCTGCTTTTGGATGAGGATGGCAGAGAGGAGGTTGCCGGAAATGTCAAACCGACAGATCCTTTGAAGTTTAAAGACAGCAAAAAATATCCGGATCGTTTGAGTGCGGCATGCAAGCTGACCGGGGAAGATGATGCTTTGGTGGTCATGAAAGGCAAGATGAACGGCCTGCCCGTTGTGGTTGCTGCGTTTGAATTTCGCTTTATCGGCGGTTCGATGGGTTCGGTTGTGGGCGAACGATTCGTACAAGGTATCCGTCGGGCGGTTGCCGACAATTGTCCGTTCGTCTGTGTGGCGGCTTCCGGCGGTGCGCGTATGCAGGAGGGTGTGAACTCATTGATGCAGATGACGAAAACCAGTGCCGCGCTGCACTTGTTGACGGAAAAACGCCTGCCGTTTATATCGGTATTGACTGATCCGACCATGGGTGGCGTATCCGCCAGCTTCGCATTTTTGGGCGATGTCGTGCTTGCCGAACCGAACGCGCTGATCGGTTTTGCCGGTCCGCGCGTTATTGAACAGACTGTACGGGAAACCTTGCCGGAAGGCTTCCAGCGTGCCGAGTTTTTACTGGAGAAAGGCGCAATCGACCAGATTGTCGACCGGCGTGAGATGAAGCAGCGAATCAGCAGTTTGATTACGTTGTTGCTCCGTCAGGACAAAGTTGCCGCCGCATGATGCCTGATAATGCGAATGCCGTCTGAAAATTGTTTCAGACGGCATTTTTATATCCGGTTTATTTGGAGTGTTGTTTCATCGATGGCGCATAATGTCCGGCACGTTCTTTCAGACGTTGTATCAGGCCGTGCGTGTCGGTCGGTATGCCGTCTTCGCAGAATGCCGCATACAGCACGGCGCGTAATGCGTCGTTGCGGCTTAATGCACCGCCTATCGGTTTCCATTCGGCGTTTCGGGGCTGTATCCAACGGCGGTTGACCGTATCGCCGTATCCGAATACTTTGTAGGAGGAAAGTTTGTCGTTGCCGAAACGGATGGATGAGCGGGCGCAGAATATGCCTTCGGCAGTCAGGTTGTCGTAGCCTTTGTCGGAGCGGATATTGAGAATGTAGCGGATGCTGCCGTCGGGCGTGGGCATAATTTGTAGGCTGTCGAGCAGGATTTTCGGCTGTTTGCCGTAATTTTCATCCACATAAATGTCGAACCAGCCGTCCGAGTGCGTATCGGGCAGCGGCGGCAGTTCGGCGGTATGTTCTTTAAATTCGCGGGCGGCGGCTTCTTCGGGCGTTTCGCGGTAGCGGGTGTTGATCGGCGTGTCTTTTTGGCTGAAGCTGGTGGCAAGGGACGTGCTGGCAGTCAGGGTCAGAATCAGGAGGATGGCGCGGCGCATAGATTTCTCCAAGTTGAAAACGGCTTTATTTTATGGGTTGGCAAAGGGGGCTGCAAGCAACTGGGGTATAATCTCCCCCCGATTCCCATTTTTTAAACGGTACAAACGATGAACAGCGAAACTTTGGACGTTATCGGGCTGAAATGCCCTTTGCCTATTTTGCGTGCCAAAAAGGCTTTGGCGCAAATGCAGCAGGGTGACGTGTTGACCGTTCTGGCAACCGACAGCGGCGCACCGGGGGACTTTGAGGCTTTTTGCCGCCAAACCGGTCATGTGCTGCTGGATGCTTCGGAGCAGGACGGCGTATTCAGGTTGGTCGTCCAACACAAATAAATGCCGTCTGAAATGCAGATAATTCGCCCGATTGTGTTGTTTGTAACTTTTATTTTTGCTGCATGCAGTGCCAAAAATCAACCTTCCGACGAGGATCGACAAAGCTTTGCGCACATTGCCGTCGATTTGTTCCGGAATGCCTGCGTCCTGACTCAAGGCAGTTTTGAATCGGTTTCCAAGTTTGCCGCTGTCGGACATTTTGTCCCTGTCGGAAAGGAAGACCTGTCCCATCTGCCGCCCACTGTTGCAGAACCCGATGTACAGGCGTTGTGGACGCTTGAACGCGATGGCGGCATTTATTATTTGAGCCTGACGCGCGACAGTTGCAGTGTGAAAGCCGAGCGGGCAGACAGTGCCGTGCTTTTGGAACATTTTGACGGACTTGTCCGACAGCCGCCGAAAAATGCCAATATAGAATTGAGGGCGGAACAGTCAGTGCAGGCACCGTTTGAAATCCGCCAAGTCAGCTATGCCTGGCGAGAAACGGGCAGCCCTGAAGAAACCGTATTGACCGCACAAACCGCCGATTCCCCGGATTTACCCGTACAGGCAGTTTTGAACCTAACGCACCGTTCCCACAACGGGAAACCCCTAATTCTCCCCTGACTTCAGACGGCATAAAGTCGGCATGCCGTCTGGAAACCAAAAATCTAAAAAGGAACAACCATGCAAACCCTGACCATTATCCGCCCCGACGATATGCACCTGCACCTGCGCGACGGCGACGCGCTCAAAGCCGTTGTGCCTTATACCGCCCGTCAAATGGGGCGCGCCGTCATTATGCCCAACCTCAAACCGCCCGTCGTCAGCGTAGCCGACGCGCTTGCCTACAAAGCGCGCATTATGGCGGCGTTGCCCGAAGGCAGCGCGTTTGAGCCGTTGATGACGCTTTACCTGACCGACCAAGCCACGCCCGAGCTGGTGCGCGAAGCCAAAGCCGCCGGCATCGTCGCCTTCAAACTCTACCCCGCCGGCGCGACGACCAATTCCGATTCCGGCGTAACCGACCTATTCAAGCTCATCCCCGTGTTGGAAGAAATGGCAAAACAGGACATCCTGTTCCTCGTTCACGGCGAAGTAACCGACCCCGAAATCGACATCTTCGACCGTGAGGCCGCCTTTATCGAGCGCGTGATGAAACCCGTTTTGGCGCAAGTGCCGAATCTCAAAGTCGTGTTTGAACACATCACCACCGCCGAAGCCGCACGCCTGGTTTTGGAAGCAGGCGACAACGTTGCCGCCTCCGTTACCCCGCAACACCTCTTGCTCAACCGCAACGACCTCTTGGTCGGCGGCGTGCGCCCCCATCATTTCTGCCTGCCCGTACTCAAACGCGAAACCCACCGTCAGGCTTTGGTCGCCGCCGTTACCGGCGAGAAGGCGCACAAATTCTTCCTCGGCACAGATTCCGCGCCGCACGCTAAATCCGCCAAAGAAAACGCCTGCGGCTGCGCCGGTATGTTCAGCGCGATGACCGCCATCGAGCTTTACGCCGAAGTGTTTGAAAAAGCAGGCGCGTTGGACAAACTCGAAGCCTTCGCCTCGAAAAACGGCGCAAGGTTTTACGGCATTCCTGAAAATACCGACACGATCACCCTTGTCAAACAAAGCCAAACCGTCCCCGCAAGTGTTCCCTACGGCGATGGCGAACTTGTCCCGATGCGCGCGGGCGGCGAAATCGGCTGGACGGTGCAGTTTTGAAAAAATTGGAGATATAAAATGAGCTATTTAAATTTAGATGATGATATGTATTTAATCTATGATTTTAAAAAAGTCATGAAAAGAGAAAAAGAATTTATTGAAAAGACAAGATTATTATCATTAAATGACGAAAGTATCTTTGGCATCAAAAAAGACAAAGGCTTATTTGCATCAGAGGAATGGTGGAGTAATATTGATTCCGGACAGATTATCACCAGAAGCGTTTCCGGAGTAATATCGTCAATATATGAGGCAGGAATGGAAAGAAGAAACATACCGAATAGTTTTAGTTTTATAGATGGTAAAGGCATCGTAAGGAATGAAAGTATGTATATGATGAATAAATCCGACAGACATTTATTTTGTGAAGGGAAAAAAATTGCTATTTTTTACGCGTATGACGAATTAAAAATATCAAAACAAAAAAAAGGAGACGTAATTGATTTGGAAAACAACTATGTTGAGCAAGTCATTGAAATGGCAATTTCAAAATAATCAGATGACGCCGGTGCCCAAGCCTACCAACTGGCCGATGGCGTCGGCAAAGTGGTCGATGCCGTCAAAAACCAAACCGGCCAACATTGATCGAACGGTCAAACAAAATGCCGTCTGAAAGGTTTTTCAGACGGCATTTGTGTATTTTCCGATTCGGATTTTCCGAGTATCAACGGCGTTTGGGCTCGTCGGGGCGGATTTGGGCGGCGAGTTTGTCGAGGATGCCGTTAACGAATTTGTGTCCGTCCGTACCGCCGAAGGTTTTGGTAACTTCGATGGCTTCGTTGATGATGACGGGGTAGGGTGTCTCGGGCATAGCGGACAGCTCGTGGCAGGCGGTCAGCAGGACGGCGCGTTCGATGGGGTTGAGGTCTTTTTCGTCCCTGTCGAGCAGCGGGCGGATTTGTCGGATGTACTCTGCCGCATTGGTTTGCGTGCCGAAGAAAAGTTTGTTGAACAATTCTTCGTCTGCCTTGGCAAAGTCGGGCATTTCGCGGATATTTTTAGCAATCTCGGGCGCGGCGGTGCGGTTGATAAGGGATTGGTAAACGGCTTGTACGGCAAGCTCGCGGGAACGGCGGCGGGCTGTTTTCATGATTTTTCCTTGAAACGGTTGGGCGGCACGGTATGCCGTCTGAAACGGAAAGGGCGTATTGGTGTACGCCCTGTTTGTTATTCTTCGTCTTCAAACTGTTCTTCGAGCAGAAGGTTGACGAGGTTGGCGCATTCGACAGCGACTTTGGCGGCATCTGAGGCTTTCTCTTCAATCCGTTCGATTGCCTGTGCGTCGTTTTCGGTGGTCAGGACGGCATTGGCAATCGGGATGTTGTAGTCGAGTGCGACGCGGCCGATCCCTGCTCCAGATTCGTTGGAAACCAGCTCGAAATGGTAGGTTTCGCCACGGATGACGACACCGATGGCAATCAGTGCGTCAAATTTTTCGGAAGAGGCAAAGTTCATCAGCGCGATGGGGATTTCAAGCGCGCCGGGTACGGTGGCGACGGTAATGTTTTCGTCTGCCACGCCCAATTCTTGGAGGGTGCGGCAGCAGACTTTGAGCATTTCGCTGCCGATTTCGTTGGTGAAGCGTGCCTGTACGATGCCGATACGGAGGTGTTTTCCGTCAAGGTTGGGGGCGATGGTGTTCATTGGGGGTCCTTTGGTATTCGGAGGTTTCGGAATGCCGTCTGAAGGTTTCAGTCTTGCGGTTGCCAGTCGGCGACGGTTTGGAATGTGCCGTCTTCTGCCAATTCCCACGCGCTGCCTTCGGGTTGGGAAAGCAGTGCGGCGGTTTCAGGGTTGGTTTTGGTGATGTCGGCGAGGCTGACGATGCTGAAGTTGTCGGGGTCGTCGGTGTATTCGTCGGTCTCGTCGCCGCTGAAGAAACGCCAGCCGCTGTCGTTTTCAAAAACGGGGGCTTCGCGGTAGAGGAAGCCGACGGGCCGGTTTTGTTTGGCGACGGTGTTGGTGGCGATACAGCGGTCGAGTGCCGAGGAAAGTGCTTGTGCAAATGCGTTCATTGCGGGAATATGTTGGGGGGAAACTTGCGGATTTTACCACGATTCTTGCGTTGTCGGCAGACGGCGGCGGTTTGGTGGTACAATGTGCGCCGTTTGCAGCCTTAAGGTGTTTCTGTATTTTTGGAGTATGGAAACGCATTCGGGCTGTTTTTTGCGGAAGACGGTAATGAAAGACGATGTTTTGAAACAGCAGGCACACGCGGCGATACAGAAGAAACTGGGCTACGCGTTCCGCGATATTTCGCTTTTGCGGCAGGCTTTGACGCACAGAAGCTGCCATACGAAACACAACGAGCGGTTTGAGTTTGTCGGCGATTCGATTTTGAATTATACGGTGGCACGGATGCTGTTTGACGCGTTTCCGAAGTTGACCGAGGGCGAGTTGTCGCGGTTGAGGGCAAGTCTGGTCAATGAGGGCGTGCTGGCGGAAATGGCGGCGGAAATGAATGTCGGCGACGGCCTGTACTTGGGGGCGGGCGAGTTGAAGAGCGGCGGCTTCAGACGGCCTTCGATACTGGCGGACGCGATGGAGGCGATGTTTGCCGCCGTCAGCTTCGATGCCGATTTCAACACGGCGGAAAAGGTGGTGCGCCATCTTTTCTCGGAGCGTGTCAAACGTGCCGATTTCCAAAATCAGGCAAAAGACGGCAAAACTGCTTTGCAGGAGGCGTTGCAGGCGCGCCGTTTCGCCTTGCCGAAATACCGTATCGAAGAGCAAATCGGCCATGCCAACGACAGTATGTTTGTGGTTTCCTGCGATTTGGGCGAACTGGGTTTCGTGTGCCGTGCCAAAGGGACGAGCCGCAAGGCGGCGGAACAGGAAGCGGCGAAAGAGGCTTTGAAATGGCTGGAAGAGAAACTGCCGCTGAAGAAGAAAAAGAAATGAGGCGGCGCGTGAATATGCCGTCTGAAATGTGGATATGAAAGCGAATATGGATATTGAAACCTTCCTTGCAGGGGAACGTGCCGCCGACGGATACCGTTGCGGCTTCGTAGCGATTGTCGGCCGTCCGAATGTCGGCAAATCAACGCTGATGAATCATCTGATCGGTCAGAAAATCAGTATTACCAGCAAAAAGGCGCAGACGACGCGCAACCGCGTAACGGGGATTTATACCGACGATACCGCGCAGTTCGTGTTTGTCGATACGCCGGGCTTTCAAACCGACCACCGCAACGCGCTCAACGACAGGCTGAATCAAAATGTTACCGAGGCACTCGGCGGTGTGGATGCCGTGGTTTTCGTCGTGGAGGCGATGCGCTTTACCGATGCCGACCGCGTCGTGTTGAAACAACTGCCCAAGCACACGCCTGTGGTTTTGGTGGTCAACAAAATCGATAAGGACAAGGCGAAAGACCGTTACGCGCTGGAGGCGTTTGTTGCCCAAGTGCGCGCCGAATTTGAATTTGCGGCAGCGGAGGCGGTCAGCGCGAAACACGGATTGCGGATTGCCAACCTGTTGGAGCTGATTAAGCCGTATCTGCCCGAAAGCGTGCCGATGTATCCCGAAGATATGGTTACGGACAAATCGGCGCGTTTTTTAGCGATGGAAATCGTGCGTGAAAAACTCTTCCGCTATTTGGGCGAGGAATTGCCTTATGCGATGAACGTCGAGGTGGAACAGTTTGAAGAGGAAGACGGTTTGAACCGCATCTATATCGCCGTTTTGGTCGATAAGGAAAGCCAAAAGGCGATTTTAATCGGCAAAGGCGGGGAGCGTTTGAAGAAAATTTCCACCGAAGCGCGGTTGGATATGGAAAAACTGTTTGATACCAAAGTGTTTTTGAAGGTATGGGTCAAAGTCAAATCCGGTTGGGCGGACGACATCCGCTTCCTGCGGGAACTGGGTTTGTAGTTTTTCTTGCTGAACTTTACGCAAATGCCGTCCGAACAGGTTTCAGACGGCATTTTGTTTGGCAGTTCAAAGGATGACGTTGCGCCAGTCGCTTTCAAAATAGCTGACGTGATGTTTTGCCGGCGGAAGGTTTCGGGTACAACGGCAACAATGCCGCCTACACCGCTTCAGACGGCATGCAGGCCCCGAGCGGCGCACATTATCCCGCCTTGTCCTCGAAAGAGGGCATAGAAGCTGCGGAAAAAATATTGGCAAATGCCGTCTGAAGTATGTTCAGACGGCATTTGCGTATTGGGACAGGTTCGGCCGGTTACGGAAAATATCTGTTTTGACGGCGTGTTCCGGTCGGCAATCAAAGCGGCGGCGGTAACACGCGCGTATCAGGCGCACCCAATCTCCGGTCGGCAAAGCTACCGCCGCTGAAATAGACGGCACGGATTTTGCCGCTTCCTTGACGGATTTCGGCTTCCTGTTCCGGCTCCGCAATGATTTTGTCGGTGCAAACCCGGCTGTAGCCGCCTTTCCAAGCATTGCGGCAGAAGCCGCAGAATATGCAGTGGTTGGCGCAAAACGGAATATGCGGATAAGCTGAAGCAGCTTCCAGTAAAACCGTTTCCGCCTGTTCCCGCCAAAGCTGCTGCCAACACACGGACGGCGGGCAATCCGCCCCATATCGGCATCAACACCCTGCGTTCGGGAAAAGCATCCGGTACGGCTTGGCTGACGCTCAGCTTCATCCCTCTATTTATATTTATTTCAATTAAATAAAAATATATTTCATTTTTGAATAAATATAGTAGATTACTTTGATTCATATTAATTAAATGAAAATTTTGTTTTATAATAAACATTACGTTTGACGGGATAGGGGGCGGATACGGCCGTCAATCGGGTGGCCAATCCGGAATAGGAAATACAAAGCCGCCGTTATTTCTGTTCATACAAGGACAGGAATAAGGCAAATCGCACTTCCTATATGTTCCGTATTTTGATGTCTTGTTAATAAAAACAATCAGGCCTGATTATAATCAGTCTTCTGAAAGATGTTTTGCCTATAATGGGATTTTGTTGTCCTTTAGATTTTCTTAAAATGCAGTTTGAAGGTGCTTTCCTTATCGGTTCCAATAAAATATTATCAGTTGTCGGTGCTTTCGACATTGCACCGGTAGATTTCACCCGTCCCAAACCGCCTGTTCAAAAATGCAATAAAAATGAAGGAGTACCTTATGCGCAAACTGCAAAACACGCTGTATATCACCACGCAAGGCAGCTATCTGCATAAGGAGCGGGAAACGCTGGTGGTGGAGCAGGAACGTAAGAAGGTGGCGCAATTTCCGGTGCATTCCATCGGGCATATTTTCTGTTTCGGCAACGTGCTGGTGTCGCCGTTTTTGCTGGGATTTTGCGGCGAGAATAATGTGAATCTGGCGTTTTTTACCGAAAACGGACGTTTCTTGGGGCGGTTGCAGGGGCGGCAAAGCGGCAATGTGCTGCTGCGTCGGGCGCAGTATCGGATGTCGGAACAAAATCCCGTGCCGATTGCGCGCAATATCATCGCGGCGAAGATTCAGGCAGGCAAACGGGTGCTTCAGCGGCAGATTCGCAACCACGGCGACAATGCGGACATTCAGACGGCGGTTGCCGCGCTGAATTTCTCTTTGCAGCAGTTGAAACGGGCAGACAGTTTGGATTTGATACGCGGGATTGAAGGAGATGCGGCGGCGCGTTATTTCGGCGTGTTCGGACAGTTGGTTAAGGCGGAAAGCGGGTTTGCTTTTGACGGAAGAAACCGTCGCCCGCCAAGAGACAGTGTCAATGCGCTGCTTTCTTTCCTATACAGTATTTTGGGCAAGGACATCAGCGGTGCGTTGCAAGGCGTGGGGCTGGACCCGCAGGTGGGTTTTCTGCACGCCGACCGACCCGGGCGCGACAGCCTTGCACAGGATATTTTGGAAGAGTTCCGCGCGTGGTGGGCGGACAGGCTGGTACTGTCGCTGATTAACCGTGGGCAAATCAAGCCGCAGGATTTTGTCGTCGGGGCAAGCGGGGCAGTGAGCTTAAAAGCCGATGCGCGCAAACTTTTGTTCCAGTCTTTGCAGGCGAAAAAGCAGGAAAAAATCACCCATCCGTTTTTGGGCGAAGAAGTGGAAATCGGTTTGCTGCCTTATATTCAAGCTATGCTTTTGGCGCGGCATCTGCGCGGAGATTTGGCGGCATATCCGCCGTTTTTGATGAGGTAGCCGGGTATGCCGTCTGAACGCAACCGGCTTCAGACGGCATGGAGGAATAAGAAAATGCTGATGTTGATAACTTATGATATTTCGCTGGAGAATGCCGAAGGGCAGGCAAGGCTGCGGCGCGTAGCGAAACTGTGCCAAGGCTACGGCGTGCGCGTGCAGTATTCCGTGTTCGAATGCGACATCGCACCCGACCAATGGGTAGTTTTAAAAGACAAACTTTTAAAAATCTACAACCCCGAAACAGACAGCCTGCGTTTTTACCACTTAGGCAGCAAATGGCGGCGCAAAGTGGAACATCACGGCGCAAAACCGGCGGTCGACATATTCAAGGACACGCTGATTGTGTGAATCGCCAACCTATTGTTCCCATAAAAATGCGGCAGGGTTGGCGAATTTGGATTGTTCTTTAACAATCAGGATATTGTAAATGTGGGTATGGCGGATAAGGTTGTGCTATACTCATGTTTGTGCTTTTTTCGGGAGTTTGGCGAAGTCGGGGCTGCGAAGCCTGGTGTAGTAAGGCTTTCGGAAGAGGCTTCAGCCGCCTCTAGGCGGCTGTGTGTTGAAACCAAAAGATGGGCGGTTACGCCGTCCGAAGTGTCCCTCAGCCGCCTCTAGGCGGCTGTGTGTTGAAACGTCAAAGGCTTTGTCCAGCCCGGCAAAATTGCCTTTGTCAGCCGCCTCTAGGCGGCTGTGTGTTGAAACGACAGAAAGAAACAAATGAAGCAAGAACCGCAAATTCAGCCGCCTCTAGGCGGCTGTGTGTTGAAACCACGACCTGCCGGGTATGGCGGTAATCTGCCACCAATCAGCCGCCTCTAGGCGGCTGTGTGTTGAAACGGGCTATACCGAAAATGCCGATACGCCGCCGACATCAGCCGCCTCTAGGCGGCTGTGTGTTGAAACCGAAACCATAGGCGCATTGACTACCATGATTCGCTCAGCCGCCTCTAGGCGGCTGTGTGTTGAAACATTTTTAGCCTATTTGCACTTTTACAACAGATACTCAGCCGCCTCTAGGCGGCTGTGTGTTGAAACATCGTCAAAATGAAATTCCTGAATTATCGGTGATTCAGCCGCCTCTAGGCGGCTGTGTGTTGAAACAAAAAACCATCGGTAAAATTAACAGAAATATGCTCAGCCGCCTCTAGGCGGCTGTGTGTTGAAACAAACAGTTTGGCTTTGTCCAGTTCGGGAAAAATGATCAGCCGCCTCTAGGCGGCTGTGTGTTGAAACTATGTATCTGTTGTATCGCATGAATAAGCTGATGGATCAGCCGCCTCTAGGCGGCTGTGTGTTGAAACGGCTAATGCTTCGTAATATGTGCCTGTTGCTTCGTCAGCCGCCTCTAGGCGGCTGTGTGTTGAAACTCCGTCTGCTCTTTTATCTTCGCCTTTAAAACTTTCAGCCGCCTCTAGGCGGCTGTGTGTTGAAACTTTGTATGGGTTAAACGGCAAGCCGTTTTTTACTCAGCCGCCTCTAGGCGGCTGTGTGTTGAAACTCCTGCACCTACAACCCCCGAACGAAGCGATTCCACTCAGCCGCCTCTAGGCGGCTGTGTGTTGAAACTTCACTAAATTCTTTTGTTGCCATGTAGTCGTTATCAGCCGCCTCTAGGCGGCTGTGTGTTGAAACCCTAAATCAACAAATGAAATAGCGTCAGATTGAATCAGCCGCCTCTAGGCGGCTGTGTGTTGAAACTTTATCCATTCGTACATGTCATGCGCCGATAGCTTCAGCCGCCTCTAGGCGGCTGTGTGTTGAAACGGCGCGGACGACATCCGTTTCCTGCGCGAGTAGGGTAAAGGACAATCTAAATTCCCACGGCAGCTTAAAATCTTGCCGGGTCTGCACAAAAATGCCGTCTGAACAGGTTTCAGACGGCATTTTGTTTCAATCGGGAATGTCTTTGTTAAAAACGGGTTGATATTATCTGCACATATTAATATAATGATAATTATTATTAATCAAATAGAGAAAAAGTAGGGATGTGTAAACTGAATTATGGAGGCATTGCCTTGCTGCCGTTGATGCTGGCAGCTTGTGGCGGCAATTTCGGCGTGCAGCCTGTTGCCAAACCAACGCCGACCGCGCAAACCCCGTCAGATTCCAAACCTTCCAAACCTGAGGACGTTCCTACTCCGCCCCCTGCCAAACCTTCTATAGAAATCACGCCGGTCAACCAGCCCGCCGTCGGTGCGGCAATGCGGCTGTTGAGGCGGAATATCGCAACTTCTGATAAGGATGGCAATGATTTTCCAAATAGCAAACAAGCAGAAGAAAAGCTGTCGTTTAAAGAAGGTGATGTTCTGTTTTTATACGGTTCCAAAAAAGATCAACGTCAGCAGCTTGAAGATAAAATTCATCAACGAAATCCTACGGCAGGCATTACCACATCGGAAAAGGAAAATAAAAAATATGGTTATAAATTTGTGGATGTCGGTTATGTATATACTAAAAACGGAACAGATGAAATTGAGTGGACTTCAAATCACAAGCAGTTTTCTAATCGTTTTGGCTACGACGGTTTTGTATATTATTCCGGAGAACATCCTTCCCAATCTTTACCGAGCGCGGGAACGGTGCAATATTCCGGCAACTGGCAATATATGACCGATGCCATACGTCATCGGACAGGAAAAGCAGGAGATCCTAGCGAAGATTTGGGTTATCTCACTTATTATGGTCAAAATGTCGGAGCGACTTCTTATGCTGCGACTGCCGATGACCGAGAAAGGCATCCTGCCGAATATACGGTTGATTTCGATAAGAAAACTTTGACAGGTCAATTAATTAAAAATCAGTATGTGCAAAATAAGAATAATCCAGATGAACCTAAAAAACCGCTGACCATTTACAACATCACTGCCGATTTAAACGGCAACCGCTTTACCGGCAGTGCCAGTGTCAATCCTGATTTAGCGAAAAGCCATGCCAAGAAGGAGCATTTGTTTTTCCATGCCGATGCCGATCAGCGGCTTGAGGGCGGTTTTTTCGGCGATAAGGGGGAAGAGCTTGCCGGACGGTTTATCAGTAACGACAACAGCGTATTCGGCGTATTCGCAGGCAAACAAAAAACAGACGCATCAAACGCATCAGATACAAATCCTGCTATGCCGTCTGAAAAACACACCAAAATCTTGGATTCTCTAAAAATTTCCGTTGACGAGGCGGCTGATGAAAAAGCCCGTACGTTTGCCATTTCCCCTATGCCCGATTTTGGTCATCCTGACAAACTTCTTGTCGAAGGGCGTGAAATTCCTTTGGTAAACCAAGAACAAACCATCGATCTTGCCGACGGCAGGAAAATGACCGTCCGTGCTTGTTGCGATTTTCTGACCTATGTGAAATTCGGACGGATAAAAACCGACCGTCCGGCAAGTAAACCAAAGGCGAAAGATAAAGAGGAGGATGAAGAGGGTGCAGGCGTTGATAACGGCGAAGAAGACGAAGCCGTAGAAGACGAAGGCAGCGAAGAAAACGAAGCCGCAGAAAACGAAGGCGGCGAAGAAGACGAAGCTGAAGAACCTGAAGAACCCGAAGAAGAATCGCCGGCAGAAGGCAGCGGCGGTTCAGACGGCATCCCGCCCGCTCCGGAAGCTCCTAAAGGCAGGGACATCGACCTTTTCCTGAAAGGTATCCGCACGGCGGAAACGAATATTCCGCAAACTGGAAAAGCACACTATACCGGCACTTGGGAAGCGCGTATCGGCAAACCCATTCAATGGGACAATCAGGCGGATAAAGCGGCAAAAGCAGAATTTACCGTTGATTTCGGCGGGAAATCGATTTCCGGAACGCTGACGGAGAAAAACGGTGTAGAAGCTGCTTTCCATATTGAAAACGGCGTGATTGAGGGCAACGGTTTCCACGCGACAGCGCGCACTCGGGATAACGGCATCAATCTTTCGGGAAATGATTCGACTAATCCTCAAAGTTTCAAAGCCAATAATCTTCTTGTAACGGGCGGCTTTTACGGCCCGCAGGCGGAGGAATTGGGCGGTACTATTTTCAATAATGATGGGAAATCTCTTGATATAACTGAAGATACTGAACATGAAGCTGAAAATGAAGCTGAAGCTGAAGCTGGTGTTGGCGAACAGTTAGAACCTGAAGTTAAACACCAATTCGGCGTGGTATTCGGTGCGAAGAAAGATAATAAAGAGGTGGAAAAATGAATAAGAAACACGGTTTTCCGCTGACTTTGACGGCGTTGGCCATTGCAACCGCTTTTCCGGCTTATGCTGCCCAAGCGGGGGGGGCGACACCTGATGCCGCGCAGACCCAATCCCTGAAAGAGGTTACCGTCCGTGCCGCCAAAGTGGGACGGCGATCGAAAGAGGCGACCGGTTTGGGCAAAATCGTCAAAACGTCGGAAACGTTGAACAAAGAACAGGTACTCGGTATCCGCGACCTGACGCGCTACGATCCGGGCGTGGCGGTTGTCGAACAGGGCAACGGCGCGAGCGGCGGCTACTCGATACGCGGCGTGGATAAAAACCGTGTGGCGGTTTCGGTTGACGGCGTTGCCCAAATACAGGCGTTTACCGTGCAGGGATCGTTGAGCGGATACGGCGGACGCGGCGGCAGCGGTGCAATCAACGAAATCGAATATGAAAACATCAGCACGGTGGAAATCGACAAAGGTGCCGGTTCGTCCGAACACGGCAGCGGCGCGCTCGGCGGCGCGGTCGCCTTCCGCACCAAAGAGGCGGCAGACCTGATTTCAGACGGCAAAAGTTGGGGGATACAGGCAAAAACTGCCTACGGCAGTAAAAACCGCCAATTTATGAAGTCGCTCGGCGCGGGGTTCAGCAAAGACGGTTGGGAAGGGCTGCTAATCCGAACCGAACGCCAAGGGCGGGAAACGCGCCCGCACGGCGATATTGCAGACGGGGTGGAATACGGCATAGACCGTTTGGACGCGTTCCGCCAGACATACGATATTCAGAATCCGAATAAAAAGGCGGAATATTTCTTAGCGGAGGGCGAGCGTGAACCCAAGCCTGTGGCAAAATTGGCGGGCAACGGAAACTATTTGAAAAACCAGCTCAACCGCTGGGTGGAAGAACGCCGTTCAAAAGGTCAGGCTTTAAACAGTGAAGAAGAAGCGATGGTGCGGGAGGCGCAGGCGCGCCACGAAAACCTGTCCGCCCAATCGTACACAGGCGGCGGCAGGATATTGCCCGATCCGATGGATTACCGCAGCGGTTCGTGGCTTGCCAAGCTGGGCTACCGCTTCGGCGGCAGGCATTATGTTGGCGGTGTGTTTGAGGATACCAAACAGCGTTACGACATCCGCGATATGACGGAAAAACAGTATTACGGTACGAACGAGGCGAAAAAGTTTAGCGACAAGAGCGGGGTGTACGACGGCAACGATTTCCGCGACGGCTTGTATTTTAGGCCGAATATAGAAGAGTGGAAGGGCGATACAAATTTGGTCAAGGGCATAGGTTTGAAATATTCCCGCACCAAATTTATTGATGAACATCACCGCCGCCGCCGTATGGGTTTGCTGTACCGTTATGAAAACGAAGCGTATTCTGACAACTGGGCGGACAAGGCGGTGTTGTCGTTTGACAAACAGGGCGTGGCAACCGACAACAACACGCTGAAGCTGAATTGTGCCGTGTATCCTGCTGTGGACAAATCCTGCCGCGCGTCGGCGGACAAACCGTATTCCTACGACAGCAGCGACCGCTTCCACTACCGCGAACAGCATAATGTTTTGAATGCCTCGTTTGAGAAATCGCTGAAAAACAAATGGACGAAACACCATCTGACTTTGGGCTTCGGTTACGATGCTTCCAAAGCGATCTCCCGCCCCGAACAGCTTTCCCACAATGCGGCAAGGATTTCGGAACACACGGGGGAGTACACCGACGACGGCAAAGACAAGTACCGTTTGGGTAAGCCCGAAGTCGTCGAAGGGTCGGTCTGCGGCTACATCGAAACCCTGCGTTCCCGCAAATGCGTGCCAAGAAAAATCAACGGCAGCAATATCCACATTTCTTTGAACGACCGTTTTTCAATCGGCAAATATTTCGATTTCAGCTTGGGCGGCAGGTACGACCGGCAAAACTTTACCACGTCGGAAGAACTCGTCCGCAGCGGGCGGTATGTTGACCGTTCGTGGAACAGTGGCATCGTGTTCAAACCGAACCGGCATTTTTCTTTGTCTTACCGCGCCTCCAGCGGCTTCAGAACGCCCTCATTCCAAGAACTTTTCGGGATAGACATTTATCACGATTATCCGAAAGGCTGGCAGCGTCCCGCCCTGAAATCGGAAAAGGCAGCCAACCGAGAAATCGGTTTGCAGTGGAAGGGCGATTTCGGCTTTTTGGAAATCAGCAGCTTCCGCAACCGCTATACCGATATGATTGCCGTTGCCGATCAAAAAACTAAATTGCCGGATTCAACAGGACGATTGACAGAGATTGATATACGCGATTATTACAATGCCCAAAATATGTCGCTTCAAGGCGTTAATATATTGGGAAAAATCGACTGGAACGGTGTGTACGGCAAACTGCCCGAAGGTTTGTACACGACTTTGGCGTACAACCGCATCAAACCGAAATCGGTATCCAACCGGCCGGACTTGTCCCTCCGCAGCTATGCTTTGGATGCGGTACAGCCGTCGCGTTATGTTTTGGGGTTCGGATACGACCAGCCCGAGGGGAAATGGGGCGCAAACATTATGCTGACCTATTCCAAAGGGAAAAACCCTGATGAGCTTGCTTATCTGGCAGGCGATCAAAAACGATATTCGGCAGGAAGGGTTACGTCTTCTTGGAAAACGGCAGACGTTTCCGCCTATCTGAATCTGAAAAAACGGCTGACCTTGAGGGCGGCTATCTACAATATCGGCAACTACCGCTACGTTACTTGGGAATCCTTGCGCCAGACTGCGGAAAGCACGGCAAACCGACGCAGCGAAGACAGCAATTATGGAAGGTATGCCGCACCGGGCAGAAACTTCAGCCTCGCGCTCGAAATGAAGTTTTAAAGGAAATGCCGTCTGAAAGCTTGATCTGCACCCCAAAAGTCGGACTAAACCGCCAACTGATTAAGGTGCAGGTTTTTTTGATTCAATATAAACAAGATTTCCGCCGTCATTCCCGCGCAGGCGGGAATCTAGTCCGTTCGGTTTAGGTTTTTTTTGAGGTTTCGGGTAACTTCTAAACCGTCATTCCCGTGAAAGCGGAAAATCAAAAACAGAAATCTAAAATCCCGTCATTCCCGCGCAGGCGGGAATCTAGACATTCAATGCTAAGGCAATTTATCGGGAATGACTGAAACTCAAAAAACTGGATTCCCGCTTGCGCGGGAATGACGGGATTAAGTTTTCAAAATTCATCAGAAATTATTGATTTAATGGCATAAATTTTTGAGATTAAGTCATTCCAGCGGCAATTTTTGTTGCTTTAACGGGATAGGCGGTTGGCGGTTGCGATAAAGGCGGCAACTTTGGCTGGGTCTTTTTTGCCTTTAGACGCTTCCACACCGCCGGATACATCGACCGCTTCCGCTCCGGTGATGCGGACGGCTTCGCCGACGTTTTCAGGGGTCAGCCCGCCGGCAAGCACCCACGGTTTGCCCGAATATTCCGCCAACAGCGTCCAGTCGAAGCGGTGTCCGGTGCCGCCGTATTCCGAAGGATGGTAGGCATCGAACAGCAGTGCCTGAGCGTTGGGGAAGCGCGTGGCGGCGTTTCGGATGTCTGATGCCGTCTGAACACGAATGGCTTTGATATAGGGGCGGTCGAACTGACGGCAGAATGCGTCGTCTTCGTCGCCGTGGAATTGGATTAAGTGTATCGGTACTTCGGCAAGGATGCGGCGGATGCTTTGCGCGCTTTCGTTGACGAAAAGGGCGACAATGCTGACAAACGGCGGCAGTGCGGCGGTGATTTTTTTGGCGCGGGCAATATCGACGGCCCGGCTGCTGCCTTGGAAAAAGACCAGCCCGACGGCATCCGCACCTGCCGCTGCGGCGGCCGCTGCGTCTTCTGGTGTGGTGATGCCGCAGATTTTGGTGCGGATTTTCCTCATTCGGTATTCCTTTATTTGGGAAACGGCGCGCTTTTGCCGTTTCAGACGGCATTCCCGATCAGTCGATTTTGATGTATTCGACAGAAAGGATTTCAATTTCCTCACGCCCTTCCGGCGTGTTCAAAACCACCTCGTCGCCTTCGCGCGCTTTAATCAGACAACGAGCCAGTGGCGAAATCCAAGAAATTTTGTTTTGCGCGGTATCGATTTCATCGATGCCGACGATTTTGACGGTTTGCTCGCGCCCGTCACCGCGCAACAGTCCGACCGTCGCGCCGAAAAACACTTGGTCGGTCGCTTCGCGCAATTCGGGATCGACGACGACGGCAGCTTCCAAACGCTTGGTCAGGAAACGGATGCGGCGGTCGATTTCGCGCATACGGCGTTTGCCGTAAAGATAGTCGCCGTTTTCGCTGCGGTCGCCGTTGCCTGCCGCCCAGTTGACGATTTGGACGATTTCGGGGCGTTCTTTATTAACCAGTTGATAAAGCTCGTCTTTCAATGCCTGCCATCCGGCGGGCGTAATGTAGTTTTTGGTTTCGGTACTCATATTGTGTGCGGATGAAACGGGAAATGTGATGCCGATATGGGAAATGCCGTCTGAAAACCCGGCGTTCGGATTTCAGACGGCATCGCGGTTTGGGAAGCCTTATTCTTCGTCGCCCGCATCGCTGATGCTGATGCTGTGTTCCATCCTGCTCGGGTGGATTTTCAGACCGCCGCAGCCGGATTTCTCGGCAGACAGGCGGTCGAGGTAGGCATCATCGATGTCGCCGGTCTGATAAATGCCGTTGAAACAGGACGAATCGAAGGATTCGATTTTCGGGTTGAGTGCTTTGACGACGGCTTCCAAATCGCCCAAGTCTTGAAACACGATGCCGTCCGCGCTGATTTCGGCGGCGATTTCCGCCGCGCTGCGCCCGTTGGCAATCAACTCTTCGCGCGTGGGCATATCGATGCCGTACACGTTGGGATAGCGCACTTCGGGCGCGGCGGAGGCGATATAGACTTTGCGCCCGCCCGCCGCGCGTACCATTTCGACGATTTCGCGGCTGGTCGTCCCGCGCACGATGGAGTCGTCCACCAGCAACACGCTTTTGCCTGCAAATTCGGTTTCCATCGGGCTGAGTTTTTGGCGCACGGATTTTTTGCGCGTCGCCTGACCGGGCATAATAAAGGTGCGGCCGATATAGCGGTTTTTAATCAAACCCTCGCGGTAGGGTTTGTTAAGGTGGACGGCAAGTTCCATCGCGCTGGGGCGGCTGGTATCGGGGATGGGCATCACGACGTCGATGTCGTCCACGGGCAGCTCGCGTTTGATTTTTTCCGCCAAGGACACGCCCATATCCAAGCGCGATTGGTAAACCGATACGCCGTCGATTACGGAGTCGGGGCGGGCAAAATAAACATATTCAAAAAGGCAGGGGCTGAGTTTGGCGCGGTCGCTGCATTGTCGGGCGATGATTGTGCCGTCAAAGCCGACAAATACCGCTTCGCCCGGCCGGATGTCGCGTTCCAAATCGTAGGCAAGCGCGTTGAAGGCAACGGATTCGGAGGCGACGGCATAGGATTTCCTACCTGCTTCGTCGGTTTGCGAACCCAATGCCAGCGGTCGGATGCCGTAAGGATCGCGGAAGGCAAGCATACCGTAGCCCGCAATCATGGCAACCACGCCGTATGCGCCGCGCACCAGACGGTGGACTTCGGCAACAGCGTTGAAAATATTGTCGATATTGAGCCGGTGCGGATCGGCGTTTTTGGAGACTTCGCGGCGCAATTCGTGCGCGAAGACGTTGAGCAAGACTTCGGAATCGGAGCTGGTGTTGACGTGGCGCAGGTGTTTGTTGCACACGTTTTCATACAGTTCGGCGGTATTGGTGAGGTTGCCGTTGTGCGCCAAAACGATGCCGAACGGCGAGCTGACGTAGAAAGGCTGCGCCTCCGCGCTGCTGCCCGCGTTGCCCGCCGTGGGATAACGGACGTGGGCGATGCCGGCGTTGCCGGTCAAATCGCGCATATTGCGTGTGCGGAACACTTCGCGCACCATGCCTTTGCCTTTGTGCATATGGAAGGTACCGCCTTCCGCCGTTGCAATGCCCGCCGCATCCTGCCCCCTGTGCTGCAACATCTGCAAACCGTCGTACAGAAGCTGGTTCACGGGTTCATGACTGACCAAACCTAATACGCCGCACATATCGTCTTCTCCGATTCGAGGTTTAAGGGTAAAACGGAATTATAAAGCAAACGGCGGTTTTTTGCCTGAATTGTTGACAATATTTGAGCGAAGGACAGATAGGTGGTTTTATGGAGGATAAGATTTAATCTGTGATATGGCTGAGGAAAGGAAAAAAACATTTCAGACGGCATAAAAGAGAATGCCGTCTGAAACGCCAGCAGGGCAATCAATCGTCTTCCGGAGTTTCCGCCGTGCCGCCGCTATGGTTCAACACGGCTTCGGAAAGCGATACGAAAAACGGCAGTGTGTAAGATTGCCGCCATTCTTCGGTATCGGGCAGGTCGGTTTTTGAAGCAAGCATGATCAGCAGGGTAACAATCAAAACGCCTTTCAATGCACCGAATACGCCGCCCAAAATGCGGTTGGCAAAGCCCAAACCGACCGCCGAAACTGCGCCGGTCAGCAGCGAACGGAGCATTTTCTGGATCAGACAGGCAATGACGAACAGGGAAATGAACGACAGAGCCAATGCAAACAGGCGGGGTTGGAACGAGGCAAAGGCGAGGTCGGCGAAGGAGACGGCAAAGAGTTTGGCGAAAAAGAAGGAAACCACCCATGCCGCCATCGAACCTGCCTCCGCAATCACGCCGCGCATCGTGGAAATGACGATGCAGGCGGCGATGATGGCGAAGATGAGTATGTCGGCAACGGGGAGGTTATTCATTCGTTACCTGACCGGCGATGCCGTGTACGCGCAATTTGTTCAAATCGCGCTCGGCATCCCTTGCGTTTTTATAGTTGCTTGATTTGACGCGGTAAACTTTGCCGTTGTCGGTCATGATTTCGGTAATGGTCGAATCGATACCCGCCGCCTTCATTTTGCGCTGGAGGCTCAAGGCGCGTTCTTTTTCGGCATAACCTGCCTGAATGGCGGCTTTTTTACCGGATTTTTCGGATTTTTCTTTTTCGGCGGTTTTGGTCTTGTCCGCTTTGTCGGTTTTTTGTGCCGTTTCGTGTTTTTTGCCGTCCGAATGGTCTTTTTCGGCTGTTTTTTTGCCTTCAGCCTTGTCGGCTTTTTTCGCTTCTTTTACCGCGCTGTCGGATTTTGCCGTATCCGGTTTGGTTTTTTCGGCGGCAGTTTTCGGTTTGTCGGCAACTTTTTCGGCGGTTTTGGTTTCTTTGGCTTTGGGCTTGGCTTCGGCAGTGCGTTCCGCTTTTTGCGGTTTTGTTTCGGCAGTGCGTTTCGGTTTTTCAACCGCTACCGTATCCGTACTGTCGGCAGTTGCTGGCACTTTTTCGGCAGCGCGTTGTTTTGCCTGCTTCGGTGCGGTTTGGGCAGTTTCTGCCTGTTGCAGTTTCTCGGATGCTTCCAAACCTTTGATGTTGCTGTCTTCGAGGCGGTCGTTAATCAGCACCAGCGGCGCGCCTACGTTTTCAGGCTCGCTGATTTCGCTGTCGGCGACAGAAGGCTTGTCTTCGCCTGCCAAGTCCTGCGGTTTGTCGGCGGCGGTTTCCCCGTTTTCGGCGGCGGATTTCAAGGCAGGGGTTTGTGCCGCACCTGCCGCTTTGTTTTCTACGCTGCTTGTTTCGCCGGCAGTCTGTTCGGCAGGATCATTTTCGGCAGGACCGGAACTGAGTGCGGCTGCCAGCAGGATGCAGGAGGCGGCAACCAGGCAGCTTGCCGTTACGAGGCGGCGGCGGTTGCGCCGTTTGAGCTGTTCGTAACCGGTCAGGACTTCATTTTGTTTGTTTTCGGACATAGAAGTTTCCTTTTCACAGTACCGACATTACGTCGGCGACGGTATGAAATGAGCCGAAAACGACGATTCTATCGTTTTCGCCCGCTTTTGAGGCTGCCGCCCGGTATGCTTCGCGGACGGTGGCAAATGTCTGTATGTTTTCGATGCTGTGTTCGTGCAGTTTGTTTTGCAGGCTCTCGAGCGTCATGCCGCGCGGCACGTCCAAAGGCGCGATATACCATTCGTCAAACTGGTCTTTAACGGTTTCCAACACGCCGTCTATGTCTTTGTCGGACAACATGCTGAACACGGCGGTGCGTTTTTGCGCAAACGCCAAATTAATCAGGCTGCGGCGCAGGGCGCGGGCGGCGTGGGGATTGTGTCCGACATCCAACACGGTCAGCGGCCGGCCGGGCAGGACTTGGAAGCGTCCGGGATTTTCAACCAGTAACAAACCGCGCTTGATGGCACCGATGTCCACCGGCAATTTGTCGTTCAAGCATTCCAATACGGTCAGCGCGCAGGCGGCATTGGAAAGTTGGTATGCGCCGCGTAATGCGGGGAAGGGCAGGGAATTGCGGTTGCGAGCGGGGCTGTCTGAATGCTGCGGCCGGAAGCGGTAGTTCCATTGGATGTTTTCCAATGAGGAGAAATCGAAATCGCGCTGCACCATCAGCAGTTTCGCGCCTATGGCTTCGGTGTGTGCGACCAACGATTCGGGTGCGGGGTTTTGACCGCAGATTGCGGGTTTGCCGCTGCGGAACACGCCTGCCTTTTCAAAGCCGACCTGCTCGACCGTATCGCCCAAAAACGCCTGATGGTCCAAATCCACGCTGGTAACCACCGCGCAATCGCCGTCGAACACGTTGACCGCGTCCAAGCGTCCGCCCAAGCCGACTTCCAATATCATCACGTCAACCTGTTCGCGTATGAAGATGTCGACAGCCGCCAAGGCATTGAATTCAAAATAAGTTAGTGGTATTTCACCGCGCGCGGTTTCGATGCGTTCGAAGGAAGCGGTGATTGTGTCGTCCGAAACCGGCTCAGCGTTGACGGCGATGCGTTCGTTGTAACGCAATAAATGCGGGCTGGTCAGCGTACCGACTTTGAAGCCTGCCTGTTTGTAAATCTGTGTCAGGTAGGCGCAGACCGAACCTTTGCCGTTTGTTCCCGCGACAACGACGACGGGGCATTGCGGTGTCAGGTTCATGCGCTTTTTCACTTCGCCTACGCGCTCCAAACCCATGTCGATCAAGCCGCCGCTGTGGGCGGTTTCCAAATGCGAGAGCCAGTCTTGTAGTGTTTTCATGAGTGTTTCGTTTTCAAATGCCGTCTGAAATCAGTTTGGCGTATCGGTTTCGGCGGTTTTTTTCGGCTGCCGCCAAAGCACCCAGACTTTCAGCTTGCGGTAGGATTCTTTGTCCGTCATGTCGGGTATGATGCATTGGCTGACGGTTGTGCCGCCTGTGTCCCATTGTAAGAATAAGGCATAAGGCGTAACCATACTGCCGCTCGCAAGTGTTGCCGCTGTTTTGTCTTTGCCGGATACGATTTCCGCTTGTCCGTCGCGGTCGATAATGACGGAGGTTACGGCATGGCAGTGTTTCAGGTTCGTTATCCTGAGCGAGTATGCGTAACTTGCCACCAAAGCCGCCAAACCGAACCACATCATTCGGCCGTAAAACCAAGTCAGGCAGACGGCAAGGGAGGCGGCGTGGAGCGATACAGTCAGGATGTTCAGGATGCGGGACGGCCTCAATGCCGTCTGAAAGGCGCGCATAGCCTTACATCATGTTGTCGAACACGGGCGTGATGTTCAAATCCGCTTCTTCCATATCCAACACCATATCGTGGATTTCGGTATCGAAAAATTCCCAAAACGCTTTCAGGCTCATGTCTTGCGGCCATTTGTCTTTATCGATGTCCCAACCTGCCAGCTCCGCTTCAAAAATCTGGCGGTAGCGTTCGTCGAAGTAGGAAACGACGGCTTCCGGTTCGTCGAACTGCGGAACGAGGAAGACGGAACAGTTGGCGCGAAGCTGCTCTATGGTCAGATCGGGCATGTTTTCATCAGCAGATTTGAGCCATTCCAAAAAGCGTGAGGTCGGCTTGAGGACGACGGCGGTGCGGTCAACAAAATACATGGTTTTCTTTCTCAATCATCTTGCGGTGTCGGGCTATGCCGTCTGAACGTTCGGTTTTCAGACGGCATAGCATCAGTGGGTCATGACCTGTTGCAGGAACTGCTTGGCGCGTTCGTGTTTCGGGTTGGTAAAAAATGCTTCCGGCGTTTCGTCTTCGAGGATTTGCCCTTTATCGACGAAAATCACGCGGTCGGCAACTTCGCGGGCAAAACCCATTTCGTGGGTTACGCACATCATGGTCATGCCGCTTTCTGCCAAGTCTTTCATGACTTTTAATACTTCGCCGACCATTTCGGGGTCGAGTGCGGAGGTCGGTTCGTCAAACAACATCACGCGCGGTTCCATCGCCAACCCGCGCGCAATCGCCACGCGTTGCTGCTGGCCGCCGGAAAGTTGGGAAGGGAAGGCGTCTTTTTTGTGTGCCAGTCCGACGCGTTCCAAAAGCTCCATTGCCTTTTTCTCCGCCTGTTCCGCATTTTGCCCCTTAACCTTCATCGGTGCGAGGGTAATGTTTTCCAATACGGTCAGGTGGGGGTAGAGGTTGAAGCCTTGGAATACGAAGCCGACTTCTTCGCGGATTTTGTTCAAATCTGTTTTGGGGTCGGCAACGTTGACACCGTCCACCCAAATCTCGCCGCTTTCAATGCTTTCGAGCTGGTTGACGGTGCGGATGAGTGTGGATTTGCCGCTGTCCGAAGGTCCGCAGACGACGACCACTTCGCCTTTTTTGATTTCCAAGTTCACGCCGTTGATGACGTGCAGGTCTTTGAAATGTTTGTGTACGTTTTTGAATTTGATCATAGTGTCCATTCTTTTCAGGCAGTTTGAATCCGTCTGACTGATTAAGGGTAAAACTTATTCAAATCGGCAACCAATTTGGTTAACTCTTCTTGATTCGGCTTATTCATGCTCCGGTAAACTTTGACGTAGCCTTTGTCGTTTTTCATATTCACGACATAGATGACGAAACGTGTGCCGTTGAATCCTTTTTCCGCATCGCAGGTGTAGTACGTCACACCCCCGCTTTCCGCTTTTTCCAGTACGCAATCGTTTTTGCGGTAGCCTTGCTCCTTCGCTATCCAATCACGCTCAAATGAAGCCCTGTACGCGTCCGGCACGCGGACTTGGTCGACCAATAAATCATGATCGGGATTTTGGGAATAACCGTAATGGAAAATGGCATTTGAACCGTTCAATTGTGCCTCTAGCATTTGATAACGCCGGTTTTGGAAAAACGCATCGTTCGGGTTCATGCAGGCAGTTAAAAGAAAAGTCAGGAGTGCGGCTGTGTATTTCATGGTTTGTTCACTCGGGCGGTTAAAGGAAAAGTCAGGGGTACGGTTGTGTATTTTATGGTTTATTTTCTTATAAACGGTTATAAACGGTTTCAAGGCGGCTTGCCGGCAATTCAACGCACGAAATTCCGTTTGTACGCCATATGGTTTTCAATATTGGCTTTGGCATCTTTTTCATCCCAAACCTGTAATTCCCACGGATAGTAGAAATTGCTGCTGTTTTTGAAATAAATGTGTATGCCGATATAGCCGCCCGCATCGCGCAAATACCGGTTTTTCAAGCCGTATTCTGTTTTCCAGCCGTCAAGTTTTTTCAAAATTCCGATAACTGTTTCAGACGGCCTTGCCTGCCAAATAATTGCTCAACGCCACGTATTTTTCCGGCGCGATATGTTCGGCGCGGTCTTGCGGATTGATGCCGACTGCCTGCAAATCATCGTCGCCTGCAAGCTCTTTCAGATTGTTGCGTATGGTTTTGCGGCGTTGGTGGAAGGCGAGTTTCACTAGTTTAGCGAAATGCTCGAAATCGTCCGCCTTGCCGATGCGGTGTTTCACCGGAATCATGCGGACGACGGCGGAATCGACTTTCGGTGCGGGGTCGAACGATTCAGGCGGTACGTCAATCAGCAGCTCCATATCGAAAAAATATTGCAGCATCACGCCCAAACGCCCGTAGTCGTTGCTTTTCGGCGCGGCAACCATACGCTCGACCACTTCTTTTTGCAGCATAAAGTGCATATCGACGACATCGTCCGCCACCTCCGCCAGCTTGAACAAAAGCGGCGTGGAAATGTTGTACGGCAGGTTGCCGACGATTTTCTTTTTGCCTGCGATACTGTTGAAATCAAACTGCAACACATCGCCTTCGTGAATCACCAGCTTATCCGCAAACGGCAGCGTTTTCAGACGGCATACGATGTCGCGGTCG